>DATDQG010000124.1:0-5712 GCA_035292365.1 Dehalococcoidia bacterium | reverse complement strand
CTGCGGACGCCGATCACTGCCATCTACGGCGGCGCCCGGATGCTCCGCTCGCGGGGTGACAACATGGCGGACGAGGATAGGGCGCGTCTGCTCTCGGATATCGAGCAAGAGTCGGAACGGCTATTCCGGATGGTGGAGGATCTCCTTGCGCTGGCCCGCATGGAACTGGGGCAAAGCGTTACCACGGAGCCGGTGCTTACGCAGCGGGTCGTCGAAAAGGTCACCTCGGCGTTCATGCAGCGGAAGCCGGGGCGACCCTTGCGGGTGAAGATCGACGGGCAGTTGCCGCCAGTGGCGGCCCAGCCGACCTACCTGGAACAGGTGCTCCGCAACATGTTGACCAACGCGGACAAGTACAGCCCGGATGGGTTACCTATAGAGGTCCGGGCCCGCCACGTGGACGGCAGCGTGGAAGTGTCGGTGTCCGATCGAGGCCCGGGGGTAGACGAAGGGGAAGCGGAGCTGATTTTTGAGAGGTTCTACCGGTCGGCGGACGCACTCGGCCCGGCAAAGGGGCTTGGCCTGGGCCTTACTGTGTGCAAGCGTCTCATCGAGGCGCAGTCCGGCCATGTCTGGGCGCGCCCCAATCAGGGCGGCGGTCTCGAGGTCGGATTCCAGCTGCCGATATACGGGGAGGAGGACGGTACGTGACAGAGCCACTGGTATTAGCGGTAGACGATGAGGCCGGTATCCTCCGCCTAATCAAGCTGGAGCTCGCGGAGCAGGGGTTCAGTGTCTTGGCGGCCAGCAGCGGCGAGGAGGCGCTACAGCTTGCGGAGGAGCAGCGTCCCGACATCCTGTTGCTGGATATCCTGATGCCAGAGATGACCGGTTTTGAGGTAATGCGAAGGCTGCGAGAGCAGTCCAACGCGCCGGTCATTCTGGTTACGGCGAAAGACAGCGATAGCGACAAGGTCCGCGGCCTGGAACTCGGCGCGGACGACTACGTCGTGAAGCCGTTCAGCGCGGAGGAGCTGGGGGCTCGCATCAGAGCGGTGCTCAGGAGAAGCACAGGCGCTCAGAAGACGCAGCGTGTGCTGCGCGCGGGTGGCGCGGAGATAGACCTGGACAGGCGCCGCGTGACCCGCGATGGTGAGACGATCCCGTTGACGCGGACGGAATGGCTGCTCCTACAGCAGCTGGCGGCCAACGCCGGCAGAGTAATGACGAACGCGGAACTGCTGAGCAAAGTCTGGGGGGCGGAATACCGGGACGACCTACAGTACCTGAGAGTATGGGTGTCACGGCTGCGGCACAAGCTGGAGCCTGAGCCCGGCGAACCGGTCGCCATCAAGACGCTGCAGGGGATAGGCTACGTGCTGGAGGCGGAGCCGGCGCCCTATCTGGAGGGCAGCGGCGCCGCCTAACCAGCCGCCGGAGAAGTGACAACACTAAGAGCGAGAGGCCGGACCGTTGCGGTCCGGCCTCTCGCCTTTTCAGATTGCGTATTGCCTCACCAGTGTCCGCGACCCCAGTAGCCACCGGAGAGGGCCAGGAGCAGCACGACGACCAGGGCGATGAAGAACAGGGGCGAAACCGCAACGCCCAGGCCGCCGAACAGAACGATGAACAGCAGCGCTATGAGCAACAAGGCCAGCATAAGTGCTCCTTCCTACTCACCGGACGGGCCTACTGACCGGACGGGGTTTGGTCAGGCTGACCGTCGTTCACGTCTATGTCGCCTTGGATGTCCACGTCAGTGCCATCGCCCTGTTGCTCCGGCGCTGACTGATCGCTGGGACCGGAGCTGGACCCGCCGTCGTTCCAGGGGCTCCAGGCGAGCAGGGCGATGAACAGGACAATGCCGACGACCAGGAGCATCAGGGTTGCCATCATCCAGGCCGCCATGCCCGTGGCTTCCGTGGCACCGCTGTCGTGGTGTACGCCCATTGAGGCACCTCCTTTCTCACCTCAGCATAGCCGCTGGCTTGTTGCAGCCGAATAACAACCGCCGGCCGCGGACTTACGGGGGCGTTGCGCTGGCGGCGTCAGGAGATCTGCCTGCGTGATAGGAAGATCAGCAGAGCGGCGACGATAGGGAGCGCCGCAACTAGGAAGGCGGCCGCTTTGAAGGTATCCCAAATCGAGAGGGATAGGCCAAGATAGATGCCGGCGGACAGCATCGGGAAACCAATGCGGATAAAGCCGTGACTGCGGAGCTGGAACTTCTTCCAGTCTGAGCAGGGAAACTGGAGCCGGTGGTAGACGAACGGAAGGATGAAGACCAGCGTCGCCGTGGCCACCGCCACCGTCGCCACGACCAGCACACAACGCTCGGCCGTGGAGCGGGCGTCGGCGGGCGCTGCGAGCAGAAAGCCGAACAGGATCACCGAGACGGGCGTAAGAAGGGAGAGCTCGGTGAGCAACGTGCGGTAGTCACGATGATGACGTCGCGGTCCGCGATCTCGCGCTCCTGGTCCGGTAGCCAGTCTTCCTGCCGGAGGTGACCGGCGGCGACCCTGCCCTTCGTGTTCTCGATGCTCTCCACATCCACACTCCATGTCAGGCGGGTGTCGCCGCCGGCTCCGGGGGTCAGTTAGTCGCAGTCTTAATGGACGCTGGTCCCGCGATGGCTGCGCGTTGTCACGGACCGGTCACCCGCTGGCGACGGCGCCGACGTAAGAGCCCAGATGATGGCGACCAGCAGCATAGCGGCGACGAAATAGACCGCCATAGCTATCAGGGTCGCGGGCTCCAATACTCCGTCACCCACAGATCTGTTCCGGATGATGCCCTTGAACGGGTCTACCAGGCCGCCCGTGATGTCGTAGATGAAATCGACGAAGCCGTTGTTCGGGTTAGCGTTGGCCAGTTGGAACCCCAGGCGGAACACCAGCAGGGTCTCGACGACGGCGAGTGCCGCCATGATCCAGGCCCCAATCATCCGCACCCAGCCGCGGGCGACGTTCCACGGGTCGCCCCGACGCTTTTCGACCACTTCGTCGTAACCGAGTTCTTCGACGTCTGCGCGGGGGACGTCTTCAGTCACTTCTTCAACGCGTCTACGTATCGTCATGACGCTTCTCCTTCCCCATTCCTGCTGTCATCCTTCAGGAAGCGCTCCAGCTTCTCCTGGATCTCTTCCAGGCTTCTGCCGGTCCGCTCCTTGATGGCGCCTATGAGTCGCTCAACGCTGCCCTGGGCCTTTTCGAAGTCGTCGTCGGTGACCTCCGCCCAGGTTGAGCGGACGTGGCCCCTGATCCGGTCCAGTCTGCCCTTCGTATCCAGATCCGTCATGCCGTAGCTCCTAACTTGGGGGCCGGCTTCGCCCCGGTCTCATCGCCACCATAGGAGACTCGCCCAATGGGTTCCCGAGAGCCGCATTGCAGGCATACCAGCTCCATGAGTCCACCGTCCTTTTCCAGGAATAGATCTCCACGGCAGCGCGTGCAGGTCTTGAACCGTATCATCGCGACCTCCTTCCAGTGGCCTCAGGGGCAGGATAGGAGCGCGGCCGTTACATGGACGTAAACGCGCCCTGCCGCCCGTGTTGCAGCCGCGTAACACCGCGGCCGCGCGACTATCGCGATGAATGGAAGAGACCGCGGTAAGGGCGGCAAGATGGAGTGCGTGCTACATGCGAGTCTGAAGAGGGGCCGGCGGCGTCTCTTTCATCGTCAGTCCGCGTCTGGTCATGTAGCTCCTTGACTGCCCAAGCTCCAACGTCGGCCCAGGTACGGGCAGTCCAACGCAGGCGTGTCTCCTCCGCTTGCGATTCCGGCGCAAGAGACCGCAACATGGCGAGAGCGCGTTCGCGAGTTCGAGCCCCCGCGTCGCGGTGGTCTTGCACCAGCTGGTCAAGTTCAGTTACCAGTGACATTGGCACAGAGACGAGTCCCGTACCCCCAGTATCGATCTCCGGTTCCACGAGCCCGGAACCTGCTCCGTGCTTCTCCAATATGGCCGCCACAGCTTCGACCCGCTGTCCATACTCGAGATGACCCTTGACGTTCTCTTCCCCGCAAATTGCAGCAGGAAGCCGGTTGACGATCTCCCGCATCGCGTGCGCGACGAACCGAGTCCACCCAGGCCTTGGCTCGCAGAGCAGTTGGTTCGCTCCCAGGTATAGCTCTGCGAGCGGCGGAGAGTGCTTCTGCAGCCACTGATGAATCGCCTGACGCGGCCCACTCCACCAGGCCGCAAACCCATCAGCCGCTGCTGACGCAAAGGGATTCGAAGCGTCGGACTGCATGGCCATCCCAGAAACTGTTGAATTCGGGTCCGCGAAACTCGTAGCGTGCTAAGCTCTGGGCCGAGCGAGCGCATCCGCCTGGCGTTGCGCTCCCGTGTCACCACTACCCCTCTGTCTCCGCGGAGCGACTACCAATTCAGTATGGAAGGGGAAGCCCTCCCCATTACTCACCACTGGACGAACATCGGCATGACGACGTGGACGTAGTTCTCCACGCCGACGGGCCGGATGACGCCGGGGCTGGAGGGCGTGCTGGTCTCCAGCGCCACCTGGGAGCAGTCCAGCACCTGCAGCACTTCCTGCAGGTACTTGCTGTTAAAGGCGATCTTGGACGCCTCCCCCTCTATCTTCACGTCCATCTCACCCCGGTGCTCGCCGATCTCCTCCGCTCGGGCGGAGATGATCAGCTTGCCCGGCGCCACGTCCTCGCCCGGCTGGAGCTGGATGCGGACGATGCCGGAGCCGTCGCGGGCGAAGATGGCGGCGATGCGGGTCTCCTGGAGGAACTGCCGCATGTCGATGAGGGCGCGGGAGGCGTAGCTCCCAGGGATGAGCTGCGAGTAGTTGGGGAAGGTACCCTGGATGAGGGTCGCCACCATCTCCACGGACTTCAGCCGGAGGAGCACCTGCGAGCGGGCGGCGTTGAACGCCAGCTCCAGCGGCTCCTCCTCCTCCGCCAGGAGGCGCATCAGCTCACGCATGGCGCGGGCGGGTATGATCACCTCCACCTTCTCCGGGACCTCCTCGGCCAAGGCGAGCTTGTAGACGGCGAGGCGGAAGCCGTCGGCGGCGGCGAGGGTGAGCTCCGAGTCCTCGAGCAGGGTGTGGATGCCGGTAAGGACGGGGCGAGTGTCGTCGGCGGCGGCGGCGAACTCGACGTGCTCGATGGCGGTGCGCAGCGCCTTGGCGTCGAGCTTGAGCCGGAAGCCGTCGTCGACCGGCGGCACGGGCGGGAAATCGGCCGCGTCCATGCCGGAGACGGAAGCCTCGTTGCGGGCGCAGTTGAGGTTCAGCTGCTTCGCGCGCGCCGGCAGCGACATGTCGATGCGCTCGTTGGGGAGGGAGGACACGAAGTCGGTCAGGAGGCGGGCGGGTACGGTGACGGCGCCCTCCTCCTCCACCTGGGCGCCGATCCAGCAGGTGATGGCGATCTCCAGGTTCGTGGCCACCAGCTTCAGGCGGCCCTCGTCGCTGGCCAGGAGGACGTGGGAGGCCTGGGGGAGGGTGCTGCGGCTGCCCACCGCCCTGCCGACGACGGCAAGGCCCTTGGCGAGGTTCTCCTGGAGGCAGGATATCTTCATAGCGTCACCTATTTAATCGCTTATACAGATATTGGGGCGCCGATGTTGTCAGTCTCAAGAGCAGGCGGTATACTACTGTGCGACCCGCGCCCCAATATCTGTATAAGCGAATAAATAGGTGACGCTATGAAGATTTCTTGCTTGCAGGAGAACCTCGCCAAGGGCCTGTCCGTCGTCGGCAGGGCCGTGGGCAGCCGCAGCACCCTTCCCCAGGCCTCC
>DATDQG010000123.1:0-3424 GCA_035292365.1 Dehalococcoidia bacterium | reverse complement strand
GCCGTGCTCCGCCACGGCATCCTGCGCCGCCTTGATGACGCGCGGGTGGCGCGTAAGGCCGAGGTAGTTGTTGGAGCCCAGCATGAGCACGCGGCGGCCGTAGATCTCGGCTTCGGCGCCGTCGTTGCGGTCCAGCGGCTGAAAGAACACGTAGAGGTGGGCGGCGCGGGCTTGCTCCGCCAATTTGAATTCGCGGACCTTGGCGAAGATGTCCCTGCTGTCGCGACCGTCGTAGCGGTCGTGCAGCAGTGACTCGACGCTGAGACCAGCCAAGGCGGCAGCTGCGGTCTGCGGGTCTGTCTCTTCAGCCTGTTTGGCCATGGGTCGCCTCTAGTTTGGTGACCCAGGGGCTAATTGTCAACCCGCGAACACGAGTTGTCGGAGTTATCGCTCCTCCGTGTCCGGCACTACTTTGAGAGCGATCTCCATGCCGGCGGCGCGGTGGCCGGGAAGGTCGCAGTAGACAGGGAAGGTGGCCGCTTCGGACGGCGCTGTCCAGCTGACGCGACGCGTTGCGCCGGGCGGGATAATGATCTCGTCGATGCCGGCCTCACCCTCTCGGTAGCTCTCGAACTCGTGGTCCTGGCTCCCTTCGTTCTTGATAACGAACGTGACCCTGGCGCCGGGGGCAACGGTGAGCTCGGACGGCTCGAAGAACATCCCGTCGCTGCGCTCGCCGGCGGTGATCGTTATCTCCTCGCCGCCGCTCACCTCCGTGAGGGAGCAGCCGCCAAACAGGACCGCGGCCGCCAGCAGCAGGAAGGCTAGCGCCGGCAACCTCACGGCTAGCTGCCTTCCGGCTCGGGGACGGTCTCCGCGACCGCCTGATGGCTGGCGGCAGCCGGTGCGCGCGGGGAGGGCGCCCGCCCGAAGGTGAAGAAGCTCAGGGCCAGCACCAGGTAGGCGACGTAAGCGATCACGACGCCGAGGTATGGGCTGGAGTCGTAGCCCAGGATCGTGCTGAGGAACTTGCCGAACTGCGAGTTGTCGGCGAGGGCGTTGTACGTGTCCCACACGTGGGGACCGAGGTTGCCGATGACCGCCGCCTCGTGCAGCTCCTTCAGCCCGTTAACGAGAAGCCCCCCCGCAAGGATGATCAGCATGACGCCGGTAACGTTGAAGAAGATCCGGAGGTTGATGCGGTAGCCACCGCTGTAGATCCCCCAGGTCAGGGCCGTGGCGGCCAGTATCCCGGCGGACGCGCCCATCGTGGACTCCAGCGGCGTCGAGGTTCGCGTGGCGGCGAACAGGAAGACCGCCGTCTCCAACCCCTCCCTGAGGATGGCGGTGAAGGGGATCAGGGCCAGGGCGAAGGCGGAGCCCACGCCGATGGCCTGGGCGACGTCCGTCTCCAACGTCTTCTTTATCCCGGCCGCCTGGCGCTTCATCCAGACGACCATCCAGCTCAGCACGCCCACGGCGAGGAGCATGGCGGTACCCTCGAACGCCTCAGCGGTGCGGCCCTCGAACTCGCCGGCGACCGCGAAGATGGCGGCGCCGACCGCCAGGCTGATGGCTACAGCAGCGAGGGCTGCTATGAGAACGGTGCGGAAGTGGGGCCTCTGGCCGCTGGACTTGAGGTAGGCCAAGATGATGGCGACGATCAATCCGGCCTCAAGGCCTTCGCGCAGCGTGATGATGAAGCTGCTAGACATTGTGCCCCTACCTGCTGACCGTCGGCCCGGGCTCGTCCTGGGGGAGCCTGGTCTGATCCGGAGTGGCTGCAGCCTTTGACGGCGCGACCGTCACGTTCGGGCGCAAGGCGACGAAGTATGACAGGGCAAGGGCAAGGAAGGCCGGGTACGCGATTACCTCGACGAGAGACGGGTTGCCGTTGTAGCCGAACAGGGCTTTCAGCCACAGGCCAACGCCGCTGCCATCGTCCAGGATGTGGTTGATGTCCCAAACATGTTCGACTACGAAGGGCAGGAGGGCGGCCTCCTGCAGCTCATGTATGCCATGAGCAAGCAGTCCAGCGGCGAAGAAGATCAGGAGGACCCCGGTCACGTTGAAGAAGGTTCTCAGGTTGATGCGGTAGCCGCCGCTGTAGATGCCCCAGGTCAGGCCTGTGGCGGCAAGTATACCGGCGGACGCGCCGATCGTGGACTCGAGCGGCGTCGACGTCCGCGTCGCGGCGAACAGGAACACAGCCGTCTCCAGCCCTTCCCGCAGGATGGCTGTGAACGGGATCAGGGCGAGCGCTAGAACAGACCCCATTCCGATGGCCTGCGCCACGTCATGCTCCAGGTTCCTCTTGATCCCCGCCGACTGCTGCTTCATCCAGACGATCATCCAGCTCAGCACGCCGACTGCCAAAAGCATGGTGAGTCCTTCGAAGGCCTCCGCGGACCTCCCCTCGAACTCGCCGGCGACCGCGAAGATAGCGGCGCCCACCGCCAGGCTGATGGCCACGGCAGCGAGGGCTGCCACGAACACGGTGCGGAAGTGCCGGCGCTGGTGGCTGGACTTGAGGTAGGCCAGGATGATGGCGACGATGAGCCCGGCCTCAAGGCCTTCGCGCAGGGTTATGAGAAAGCTGCTAGACATCTCTGGCCTCCCGGCAGGTTCGCGCGCCGCCGGTCAGCCTTGTATCGGGGTTGGCGGACGCGTAAGGCTCTGGATGCTGGTAGGTCATCTTCGCCTCTTTCTAGGGCGGCCCGCCTTAACTTAGCGCTTGCTTAATATTAGCCTGTGCTTACTATAATACTGTGTGCTCGCACATGTCAATACCCCCTGCGATATATTTCACAGATTTGTGGACACGAACGTAGAGCCGGCGGGCAGCCCTAGCCATAGCGGCGCCTCCCGCGTTACAATTCACTGGCAGGAGGTCTGACGCAGTGTCGCCCCGGCCCGCTCCAGCGAAACGGGCGGCCAGACGGGCGCATCTCTCGACGACGGAGCCGGTCCCTCGGCTGAAGGCCGTAACCGAACGCGTAGCCACTGCGTTTAGCTGAGTGGCGGGCAGTGCAAAGTTCGAGGCTTGACGCCCCCTCGGTGCGGAGCGTCAAGCGAGCGGTGAGGGGGCCCTGGCCTCACCGGTGCTGCCAGAGAATCCGGGCCGAACGGCTCTCGTCCCTTAGTCCATTGGGCTATTGCAGCCGCTCCGCCCTCGCGCAAGCATGGCTCCGGTGGGGGCGCTTTCATCCGGCGCGCGACGGAGTACGGATAGACGACGCTGGTTGACAGAAGGACTATAATAGGAGGTTGCCCCGCAATGAGAATCCTGCAGATCGCCCCGCTTTGGGAGAGAGTCCCTCCACCGGGCTACGGCGGCACAGAAGCCGTCGCCAGCGTGCTCACCGATGGCCTGGTGCGGGCCGGCCACGAAGTTGTCCTGCGTGCCTCCGGCGATTCGCTGACCCTGGCCGAACTCCGCTCCGTCTACCCGCGCAGCCTGCGCACGGCGGAGGAGGTGGAGAAC
>DATDQG010000122.1:0-7385 GCA_035292365.1 Dehalococcoidia bacterium | reverse complement strand
GTGCCCACGCTCGCCAAGGCGGGGATGCAGGTGCGCGTACAACAAGGGGCGGGAACAGAGGCCGGCTTTCCCGACGCCGCCTATGAAGCACAGGGTGCGAGTGTCATGCCAGATAGGGGCGAGCTCTTCTCGGCGTGCGATGTTGTGCTTCAGGTGCATGTCCTGGGCGGCGATCACGACTCCGGCCGCGCTGACCTGGAGCTTTACCGCGCGGGCCAGACGGTGATCGGCCTGCTCAACCCCTTGGGCGCCCCGGCGCTCGCGCGCGAGCTTGCCGATCGAGGCGTCATGGCCTTCGCGCTGGAGCTCCTCCCCCGCATCAGCCGTGCCCAACCGATGGACGTCCTGACCTCGATGGCGACGGTCGCGGGCTATAAGGCCGTCGTGCTTGCAGCAGACGCCCTGCCGAAGATGTTTCCCATGATGATCACCGCCGCGGGCACCATCACGCCGGCTCGCGTCTTCGTAGTGGGAGCCGGGGTGGCGGGGCTGCAGGCCATCGCGACGGCGCGACGCCTGGGGGCCGTGGTGCAGGCCTACGACGTCCGTCCAGCGGTGAAGGAGCAGGTGGAGAGCCTCGGCGCGAGGTTTGTGGAGCTCGCTCTGGAAGGCGCGCGGGCAGAGGGGGCGGGCGGCTATGCGCAGGTGATGGACGAAGAGTTCTACCGCCGGCAGCGCGAGATGATGACGCAGGTCGTTGCCGACAGCGACGTCGTCGTGACCACCGCGGCCGTCCCCGGCAGCCGCTCGCCTGTCCTGGTCACGAAGGAGATGGTCGAGCAGATGCGACCGGGCTCAATCCTCGTGGACCTAGCGGCGGAAGGCGGCGGCAACTGCGAGCTCACCCAGCCGGGGGAAACGGTCGTGACCCATGGCGTCGCCATCATCGGCCCGATCAACCTCCCTGCGACCATCCCGTATCATGCCAGCCAGATGTACTCGAGGAACGTCTCGGCATTCCTGCAGAACCTCGTCAAAGGCGGCGAGGTCCGCCTCAATTTGGAGGACCCGATCCTGCGGGATACCCTCGTGGCGCATGGCGGCGAGGTGGTGAACCCACGGGTGCGCGACCTGCTCGGCCTACCTGCCCTCTCTGGCGAAAGGAGCGGCTCCTGATGGAAGCCTACATCCCAGCTCTGACTATCTTTGCCCTCGCGCTGTTCTTGGGGTTCGAGGTCATCACGAAGGTACCGCCCTTGCTGCACACGCCGCTTATGTCCGGATCAAACGCTATCTCCGGCGTGTCGCTGGTTGGCACCATAGTCATCGCTGGTCAGGACCTCACCACGCTCACGACGGTGCTGGGGTTTGTGGCGGTCCTGATGTCGACGACGTGCGTTGTTGGCGGATTCATGGTGACCCATCGCATGCTCGGCATGTTCCGCCGGAAGGCATAGCGTGTCTCAGGCGATCGTCAATCTCGTCTATCTCATATCGGCGGTCCTCTTTATCCTCGGGATCAAGGGCCTCTCCCATCCCCGTACCGCCGTGCGCGGCAATCTCATGGGCGCCACGGGGATGTTCATAGCGGTCGTCGTGACCCTTCTCGACCGCCATATCGTGAGCTTCGAGGTCATTATCGCTGGCCTGGTGCTGGGCGCCCTCTTCGGCACAATATTGGCGACACGCGTGCCGATGACCGGCGTCCCGCAGCTCGTGGCCATCTTCAACGGGATGGATGCCGGCGCCTCGATGCTGGTGTCTGGAGCCGCGCTGGAGGAAGCGCTCAGCGGGGGCTTCTTTGAAGAGATCACGGTCGTCTTCAGCATCTTTGCCGCGCTGGCAGCCCTCATCGGTACGCTCTCCTTCTCGGGTAGCCTCATAGCTTTCGGCAAGCTCCAGGGGTTCGTGGTCGAGCGGCCGGTGTTGATAGGCGGGCGGCACGTGGTAAACGGCCTGCTGCTGTTGGTCTGTTTGGGTCTCAGTGTGTGGCTCGTGGTCGACCCCAGCACCTCGCTTCCCTTTTGGCTCATCGTGGCCGTCGCTGGAGTGCTCGGCGTGATGCTCGTGCTGCCCATCGGGGGCGCCGACATGCCGGTGGTGATCGCGCTCCTCAATGCCTATTCAGGGCTGGCGGCGGCCGGGAGTGGCTGGGTCGTGAGCAACAACCTGCTGATCATCACCGGGTCCCTTGTAGCGACCTCCGGCTTCATTCTCACGGCCCTAATGTGCAAGGCGATGAACCGATCGCTGGCTAACGTTATCTTCGGGGGTGTCGGGGCGGCCGTGGCCACGACGCGGGAGGTGGAGGACATCTACGCCGGCCGCGTGAAGTCGGCCTCGCCGGAGGAAGTAGCCTTGCTCATGGAGAGCGCACGCCGTGTGGTGATCGTGCCCGGCTATGGGATGGCCGTGTCTCAAGCTCAGTACGCTATACGCGACCTAGTCAACCTGCTCGAGCCCAGAGGGGTCGAGGTTGAATTCGCGATCCATCCGGTCGCGGGACGTATGCCGGGCCACATGAACGTCCTCCTGGCGGAGGCCAACATCCCCTACGAGAAGCTGAAGGAGATGGAAGAGATCAATCCTTCGTTCGCTCAGACGGACGTCGCCCTCGTCATCGGCGCCAACGACGTCGTCAATCCGCGGGCGCGCGATGCAGACCCCTCCCTCCCCATAGCCGGCATGCCCATCATCAACGTGGACCAGGCCAGGTCCGTGGTCGTGATCAAGCGGAGCCTCAGTCCCGGGTTTGCCGGCATTCCCAATCCTCTCTTTGCCGCCGACAATGCGCTGATGCTGTTCGGTGATGCCAAGGACATGGTGGTGGCGCTGGTCGCTGCCCTCAGAGAAGCGTAGACGCTTCGCGCCGTGACCGTTGTGGACTGCGGCCTTGACGAGCTATCAGATTAACTGGAGGCCCCGAAGGCCGGGCCTCGTCTTCAGCAAGCCCGCCGTCTACGGTGACGGCGGACAACAGGCGGTAGGGGGTTGGCAATGGCGATAGACCGCGACAAAGAATACGCCTTGCGCATGGCGCGAGAGTGGGACGTGCGCTTCATTCGCCTTTGGTTCACCGACATCCTTGGCTTTCTGAAGAACGTTGCGATCACAGTCGAGGAGCTTGAGGGAGCCCTCGAGGACGGTGTTGGCTTCGATGGCTCCTCGATCGAAGGGTTTGCCCGGGTCCAGGAGAGCGACCTCCTGGCGGTGCCCGACCCCTCCACCTTTGTGCCGCTGCCCTGGCGGCCCAGGGAGAAGGCGGTGGCCCGGATGTTCTGCGACATTCGCCGGCCCGATGGCTCGCCCTTCCCAGGGGACCCGCGCTACATCCTGAAACGCAACCTGGAGCGGGCGCGCCAGATGGGCTACACATTTTATGTGGGCCCGGAACTCGAGTTCTTCTACTTCAAAGACAGCATCAAGCCGCAGTTCTTGGATAGCGGCTCGTACTTCGACTTCACCGATGCCGCCACGGAACTCAAGCGCGAGACGATCCTGGCCTTGGAGGAGATGGGCATCATGGTGGAGGCGAGCCACCATGAGGTGGCGCCCAGCCAGCACGAGCTGGACCTTCGCTATACCGACGCGCTAACGATGGCCGACAGCGTGATGACGGCGCGCGCCGTCATCAAGGAGGTGGCCCAGCGCAACGGCTACTACGCCACCTTCATGCCCAAGCCTGTATATGGCGTCTGCGGCAGCGGCATGCACGTCCACCAGTCGCTGTTTCGAGGCACCCAGAACGCTTTCTTCGACGCTGGCAGCCCCACTCGTCTGTCCGTTACGGCGCAGCGTTTCATCGCCGGCCTGTTGCGTCACGCGCGTGACATCACTGCGGTGACGAGCCAGTGGGTCAACTCCTATAAGCGCCTGGTCCCCGGCTACGAGGCGCCCGTCTACGTCTGCTGGGCGCGGGGCAATCGCTCCACCTTGGTGCGGGTGCCAGAGTACCACCCGGGGCGCGAGCAGGCGTCGCGCGTCGAGTATCGCTCGCCCGATCCGGCCTGCAACCCCTATCTGGCGTTCGCGGCGATGCTCGGAGCCGGCCTGGATGGCATCGAGCAGGCGCTGCCCTTGCCGGAGCCGATGGAGGACGAGAACCTCTTCGAGCTCGGCGAGGCCGAGATGCGCGAGCGTGGCATCGAAATGCTGCCCGGCAGCCTCCTGGAGGCCATCCAACGCTTCGCGGGCAGCGACCTGATGCGGGAGACCCTCGGCGAGCACGCCTTTCGCTCCTTCTTGCGCAACAAGCGGATCGAGTGGGACCAGTATCGCACCCGCGTGACCGACTACGAGCTGGAGCGCTACCTGCCAATTCTGTAGGTCTGAGGCTCGTCCCCTCTCCCACTGGGAGAGGGCTAGGGTGAGGGCGACAAGATGACGGCGCCCAGAGAGATGGACGACTTCCGGCAGGCGCTATACCTCATCGCCGACGAGATGCGCGGCATGGCGACCCTCGCCAAGCAGTTCGGCAACGTCTACGAGGCCGAGCGTGCGCACCGCATCATGGAGATCGCCGCCAGGGTCGCGGCACTGGCAGATGATCGGCCGACCGCGGAGATACAGGCGTTCTTTGAAGCGGAACCTTGGCTCCGCATCTCGCCCGCCGTCGGCGTGGACGCATTCGTCGTCAACACCGACGCTGAGATTCTGCTGGTTCAGCGCCGCGACAACTCCCGCTGGTGCATGCCAGGAGGCGTGGCCGAGATTGGACAGACCTTCGCTGAGGCGGTGCTGCGCGAGCTTTGGGAGGAAGCTGGGCTGCGCGGCGAGGTCAAACGCTTGCTGGGCGTGTTTGATGGTCGGATATGGGGGTCACCGGACAAGGTCCATCTCATGAACATGGTTTTTCAAGTGGAGTGCCGCGACTTGAGTCCGAAGCCGGGCCTGGAGACGCTCGACGCCCGTTTCTTCCCCCGCGACCGCCTGCCGCACCGCTGCATTACGGCCACGACGTGCGTGTCGCGAAGTGCTTTGAGGTGCTCGCCCAGGAGACGTTCTTCGATCCCGCCGCATCCTACGATGCCGAGATGCCAATGTACCAACGCCCCGACATCCACGTTGGTGGGCGTTGATGTCTGCTCCGTGCTCTTGACCCCAGGCCCTCATTAACTAAAGGGAGCAGTGTCACGCGCGCGGTTGGAGGAGAGCAGCCCCTCCGACGGGGTTTGGGGTGTCACCAGGATTGCAGAACGGGTGGCTGAGGCCTCACCCTACATCCGCACGCCCCGCACGCCCCGCAGCAACCACACCTCTCGACGCCTGTTCGAGCGCACGCGCTTGGCCCAGGAGGAGCGGCTGGCGGCGATCTCCTCAAGAGTCGCCAGGCGTCGCTCGTTGATGGCCAGGCCGTTGCGGCGATAGGCGACGGCCAGCGCATCGAAGTGCGCCGCGTTCAAGGCCGGCAGGGCGAGGGCGGCGTCGCGCACCGGGTCGTACGTGAGGAGGAATTGGAACGCCCCGCCGAGCTTCATGAGGCCGGCGACGTTGGCCAGCACGAGGTCGTCGGGCACCACCAGGCCGCCAAACAGCGAGCCCCAGGGGAAGTAGACGTGCAAAGCATCCGCAAGGCCGGCGAGCTCGGGCGGCGGCGCCTCGATCGCGGCCCGCAGGAACAGAGGGTTGTCGGCGAGTTTGGCCGCCAGGCGCGATGGGCGTTCGAGCGCGGCCGGGCTGGCGTCGAGGCCGATGGCGAGCGTCGTCGGCTCGCCGGCGACGAGCGCCCGCAGGAAGGCGCCGTCGCCCGCGCCAACCTCGAGGACGACGCGGGCATGCGCCGTCAGCAGGTCGGCCAGTTGCTGGGCGTCAAACGCGACGAGGCGCTTGCCGACGATGCGGTACATCTCTTCGCTAGCGAATGAGCGATGGGCGCAGTGTCATCAAGAGGGTAACCATCCTGCGGGATGAATCCCGCAGCTACCTCAAACACACGCTGAAGGTTTTCAACGTCAATCGAGAGGTCGGGTTGTGCCATCGGCGCTCCATCGGCTGGTGCCGGAAGGCTGACGGCTCCTTCAGATGTGTTCACCGCTACCGAGGCGTCGGTGTGCGCAGAGGCACCGGCGTGCCGCTGCAGAGCTCGGGCAGGAGCCGTGGCTCCGCCGGCTTGATGGCCTCATTCGCCAGGCCGAAGCGCTGGTCGTCCCAGGCGTAAGTCCGGTCCAGGAGGTTGCAGGGGCAGCAGTTCGGCTCATTGAAGAGGTAGACGGCGCCGGTCAGCGTCAGGCGCGCGCCGCTCGCCGACCAGCGGCCGTGCGCGGCGGTCTCCTCAAGGACCTTGGCCGTGGCGCTGCCGTTCCAGCGGAACACCAGGAGCTGGAGGATGCTGCCGGAGCCGCTCAAGCGCACCGGGACGACGATGAGCTGCTCGCAGCCGCCGAAGGCGCGCGCCTGCGGACTCTCGAGCACGGCGATGTCCGCCCGCTCGGTGCTATAGACGGTGAGGCCGCCGGCAGGCCTGTCGAGAGGCTCGACGGTGATGCTGATAACCGGGGGCGTCGGGCGCGGCACGGAGGTGTCGGTCGCGGTGATGAGCCGCTCGTAGCTGCCGTCGCAGTTCAGGTCCACGGCGTCGGCCGGGAGCGGCGTGGCCGTTGCCGTAGGGCTGGGGGCTGGTGGTGGCGGGGTTGGCGTCCCCTGGGTGACGCCGGACGGCGCGCAAGCCGCGAGGAAGGCCAAGCCCGTCAGCGCCACGAGCAGCTTCATATCGGCGCGCCGTAGAGGCCGTACCACAGGGTTGTGTCCTTCTCCATAGGCAGTTCGCGCGCCATGGCGGCGGAGAGGCGGAGCTCAAGGGCGTTGTTGCGGCTACGGGCGTCTTCCGGCGCGAAGGGATAGAAACGCCCCAGCTTATAGCTGTAGAGCCAGTAGACTCGCCCCTCCCTGCCTTCGAAAGGGAAAGCCGCGGCGAGCAGTCGGTCGCGAAAGCCGCCATCGGTCAACGTCAGCGCCGCCATATGGAGGGCGGTCACCAGGTCCTCGAACTGAGGGTCCTCGACGACCACCCACACGTAGCCGAACTCGTCGGCCTTCAGGTCGATGCGGCTGCCGGCGCTGCGGGCGGCGACTCGGAGGAGATCATCCAGCTCCTGCCGCGTCTCCTCGAATGAGGCCGATTCCACCGGACGGAAGACCACGGCGGCCTGGCCCGTCGGTCGCAGGTTGAACTGCGTTTGGAGCGTGACGGCCGCCGTCGAGATGGCGAAGAGCGGCTCGGTCTTGGACTTTGGCCCGCGGCTGCGTCCGAAGAGCACGTCAAGGAGGCCCATCGGTCACGCGGCTCGGTGTGGTGAATGACGTCCCATGCTTGTAGTCTGCGGCGTGCTGGTGGGCGGGTCAAGGGTGTCGGCGCCAGGCCTAGATGACGGCGGGTCAGGCTGATCGTGACAGTCCTGCGGGATGAATCCCGCAGCTACTTTGCGCAGAAGCTGAGGGTTTGAACC
>DATDQG010000121.1:0-4089 GCA_035292365.1 Dehalococcoidia bacterium | reverse complement strand
CTGGCGTATCTGCAGGTCCATGAGCGTGCGGTTGCGCCGCTGGAAGCGCTCGGCCTCGTCGCGCTCGCGGTTGAAAGCCTTCATCAGCAGGAAGCCGCTCACGTTCAGCGTCTCCTGCATGTGCGTGTTCAGGTCGGCGCGGGCCTGCTGGGTCTCCATCTGGAGCTGGCGCCGCACCCGGCCGACGAAACGCGTCGGCAGGATGAAGGCCGGCAGCATGACGATGCCCAGGAGGGAGAGCTTCCAGTTCAGGGAGAAGATCACGATGAGGGTGATGGTGACGGTGAAGAAATTGGAGGCGATGGCAATGAGCGAGCCGGTGACGGTGCTCTGGATGCCGGCGACGTCGGCGGTGAGGCGTGACATGATCTCGCCGGTCTTGGTGCTCGTGAAGAAGCGCAGAGAGAGCCCCTGCAGGTGCTGGTAGAGCTCGTTGCGCATGTCGAGCATGATGCGCTGGCTGACGAGCGTGTTCAGGTAGTTCTGCGCGACGCCGATGAGGCCGCTGACGATGGGGATGGCCACCATCGCCAGGATGAGGAGGTTCAGCAGGCCGCCGTTGCCGCTTGGGAGGGCCTTGTCGAGGATGTCGCGGGTGATGAGCGGTGGGATCGTGCCGAGGGATGAGACGACGATGAGACAGCCGAGGATGAGGGCCGTGGGGCTCCAATAGGGGCGCAGGTAGCCGAGAGCGCGGGGGATGATGGCGCGGGCAGAGCGGACGCGGGCGCGCTGCCGGTCAGGCCCCTGCCCATCCCAGCCTCCCCGACCACCGCCACCGCCGAAGCCGCCTCGCATCATGTCGAGGCTATTCTAGCGCAGCGGGCGTGAGAGGGGCATCCGCCGAAAGAGCGGTCTTGGGCTGGCCGAAGGAGCTGAAAGCTGGGCTTCGCCCCAAGTGGACTTCCACAGCCTACGTGGTTAAGCTTTGCGAGAAAGAATGCGCCTGCAATAGCGACTCATCAGTCTCATCAGCGGCTACTGCAACCCAGGAAGACCATGAAACGCTTCTGGCTCACACTACTCCCCCTGGCGACACTGGCTTTAGTCCTGCTCCCGTACCGAGCCGCTTACGGCCTGGGGCCTCTCGACGGCAAGATCATCGCCCTCGATGCAGGGCACGGTGGGGAGGAGTGGGGCGCTACCTACCCGGCTAACGCGGACGCTTCCACTGTCCTGATCAAAGAGAAAGACGTCAACCTGGCCGTGGTCTATGCCCTCAAGAGCAAGCTAGAGAAAGACGGCGGAGCCAGCGTGGTCCTGACCCGCGAGGGGGACGAGTATCTCCCCAGCCGAAGAGAACGGGTGGAGATCGCCATCAGCAAGTGTGAGAGCAGCGCCGGCAGGAAGTGCGACGCGCTGGTCTCTGTGCACCACAACGGTTCAGTAGACCCTGGCTACGATGGCCTGCTGGTCATCTACAACGAAAGGCAGGACCTGGCGCTGGCGAAGGCCGTCCACGACGCGCTGGAGGTGGGAGTATCGCACCCGCCTGGCGGGAGTTGCAGCCCATATAACTGGACCGACGAAGGGCTGCGAAACGGCGGCTACGGCATGACCGTCTATGGTCATCTGGTATCTATCATTACCGAGGCCTACTACATCACCAATGAATGCGAAGGGCAGTACTTCCAGGCCAACGCAGCTAACCGAAAGGCGAGGATAGCTGAGGAGGTCAACGCCATCTATAGCGGCCTTGCGAACTACTTCAGCGCGCAGAGCGGTGGAAGGCCAGGCCGCTGACGACCATATGGACGCCGCGTGTACTTCAAGCTCGGCATCATACGCCGGTAGGAGCTTGGCCCTTCTCGGAGCCTGTGCAGCGACTGTCGTACTAACCTTGGCTGTCTTGGCTGGGTGCAGCCGCGCGCCCGGCGATTCCGCTACTCCAGGCAGCGCCTCGAACAGTGCGGGAAGCGGGATGGGCCCGGGCATTTCCATCGCGGAGGCGTTAGCCTCCCGGCTCGAGGGGCCGTTGCTGGTCAACGGCTGGCTCTGGGCGGACGGTCGCGAGGTGCGGCTGTGCGTAGCTCTTACGGATGCGGCCCCGCCCCAGTGCACACAGCCCTCATTAACGGTGAGGGGCTTCGACCTGAGCGCAATCGGCGATCTCCGGACGGACCGCGGCGTGACCTGGTCGCAGAAGACGATCCAACTGCTGGGCGACGTCAGCGGAGGGGTCCTGGCAATAGCGGCGCTTTCGAAGGGGTAGATGGAGGGCTGAAGAAGAGAGTCCTGCGGGATGAATCCCGCAGCTAGGCTATCGGAAGCTGGAGGCTTGAACTTCGAGAGCCCCGATGAGGGCGAACGGTCGCCCAGGCGGATCTTCGACCGTCCGCGCCTACAAAGATGAGGGCCTGTCGCGATGGCGACAGGCCCTGTCGATACGTGGTCGGAGAGGGGTGTTAGGGGCGCGCGCCGGGCAGGTCGCCGCGCACCCAGAAGACGTGGGTGATGAGCCGGACGCCGTTGCCGAGGTCGACCTCGTAGACGTCGCCGTGGGCGGGGCTGGCCCAAGGGGGCAGGCCATGCTCGTCGACGCCGGCTGGCAGGTCGTCGGGGGCGTTGCCGTGGCCATTGCCTCGCCCGGAGGAACTCGTAGTGGCGCTTTCCAAATGTGAGCTATAGATTGTCTCAAGCTGCACGTAGTCGTGGTCGTTGGGATGCTTGTTGGAAAGCTGGCCCTTAATCGTCCCGTCCGGATCGTTCGTGTAGTCCATACACGAGCCAAGGTTAGCGTTGTCAAACTTCTCGTCCTGATGACCAAGACCGAGCGTATGCCCGGGCTCTTGACATACGACCATCTGTCGCCAGGCGGGCGTGTTGTAGGTGGTGGTGTTGAAGTAGCTGTCGTTCATCTTGCTGACGCCCTTGACGATGTGGCTGCCGGACACCCAGATCTGGGCGAGGCCGAGCCAGCCGTTGTAGCCGTAGGCGGCGTTACAGCCACGAACCTTTCCCGTTGGCGCCGCGCACTTCTTACGGGTGCTGTTATCATCATTCCCAGCCTCGATTACGGTGTCCAGCACTGTTGAGTCGCTCCAGTCGGTGGTGGCGATTACAAGGTAGGGATCCCAGAGGGGAGTCATGCTATCGACGACTTTGAGGGTGAATGAGTTGGACGTGCGAGCCCAGTGGTAGGGGCCCCAGGAGTGGCTGGCATCGGCGGGGGTGGCGCCGAGGATGCCGAGGACCAGGACGCCAAGAAAGGGTAAGGCCCTGGAAAGATACCGCGCCATGTTCTTCATAAATGGGACCTCCGGTGTGGCCTGCGGCCCTCACCAATACATGTTCTATACCAAGACTCGGTGCACTGTCAACGTAAGCTAACGCTTGCGTACGCGGAAACGTTACAAAAGCCGTGAGAAGATCGCTCGTCCTAGTCGGGCAGACCCTCACCCTGACCCTCTCCCAGAGGGAGAGGGCACAACCCTTCGCACGTCAATACGCCGCAGCGGTCTGGTACGTTGCGAACGCTGGCTTCTGGCTGCCGTCGTCGCGGAGGAGGCCGAAGTAGAGCAAGGCTGCGGGCACGTCCTGGATGGCGAACCAGTAGGCGCGTGCCACGTAGGTCGTCTTCTTGAAGGTGTCGTAGGCGACCTGGAGGTTGGCGGCCTGAGTGGCCTCGCTGAGTCCACCCGTGGGCGTCTGCCAGCCGAACTCGGTGAGGTGGGTCTGCTTGGTCGTCCGCTTTCCTTCGTACTTCAGATAGGCGTTTCGCAGATCATCGAGGTAGCTCGATAGCTTCGCGGCGCTCGTCGCGCCACCTTGGTCTACGTAGAGGTGCTGGCCGATGTGGTCCAGCGGGTAGCGACCCTTCTGCCATTTCGCCTTGGCGATGCCAGCATCGTAGGTCGCGCAGAGGTAGTCGCCGCCGTTTGTGAGCGTACTCGGGCAGGGCGAGGTGTCGCCGCTCGGCGGTCGACCTGGCACGCGGGCCGGCGCGAAGTCGCCGCGCTTGATGGCCTGCCTGGGCTGGCCGCGCTCCATGATGGTGACGCTGGCGCCGCCAATGTCATGGCCGAAGAGGCCGCCTGAAATGACGGCGGCGTTCGGGTCGGCGGACTTGATGGCGTCGTAGGAGCGCTT
>DATDQG010000120.1:0-22139 GCA_035292365.1 Dehalococcoidia bacterium | reverse complement strand
GGGAATAGAGGACGCGCCGTGAAGAACTTGTGAAGAGAGGCGCCTACGCCCGTTCGCCGCCCCGCCCCCGCCGCTGGGCCATCGCCTGGCTCCAAAGGGCAGCGTCAGCCCGCAGGGGCGTCAGGTCCTCATCCTCCTCTGCCTCCTCGCGCAGCTCGGCTTCGCGCCTGATGGCCTCTTGCAGGTGGGTGGCAGCCTCGGCCAGCCGCTGGCAGTTCGCTTCGGCGACGGCTAGCATGTACAGCGCCTCCGCATTGTCCGGCTCTAGCGCAACGGCGCGCTCTGCAGAGGCGCTGGCATCGCTCCACCGCCCCATTTCGCGCAGGGCCTGCGCCCGGTCGAGATAGACCGCCGGAGCGTCGTCCAGGTCGCAGTAGTCGGGGTCCTCTTCGTACAGGGCAAGCGCCCGGTCGTAGTCCGGCTCGGCCTGTTGCGGGACCTCGAGACCGTAGTGGCGGACGAGCCCGCGGTACCAGTAAGCCGTGGCGAACTCCTTGTCGCGAAGGATGGCCTCGTTGAGGTCGGCGATCGCCGCATCGTACGCACCGAGCTCGAATTGAGCGTAGCCGCGGTAGGCAAACGCCGTGATAGCCTCATCGTCGGCCAAACCAAGGCGAAGGGCCTCGTCAAACCCCTCAACGGCCCGTCGGAAGAGGCCCTCGACAACCTCGTCCTCGGCCAGGTCCTGCTGTGCTTCGAAGGCTTGGTCGCTGAGGTCGCACGCCTCTTCGAAGCGCGCGATCGCTTGTGGGTCGGGCTGGCTGCCGTTTGTTGCCATGTTTTGTCTATCGTCGGTAGCTGGTGGGCCATAGTGGACTCGAACCACTGACCTCGGTCTTATCAGGACCGCGCTCTAACCACCTGAGCTAATGGCCCGTTCTTGAACTGCTCCAAAGGCCCTGAAATGGCGGCGGGTCAGGCTTTAGCCTGACAGGCGTCTCAGTAACGCCGAGCAAACTGAGTATATCAGAGTATCAGAAACTGGGGGAGTGCCGAGGGGGCCTGGCCCCCTCGGCGAGAAACATTACTGGGTGGGTGGGTGGGACATACGACCTGCAACCTTGCTGACCGGTCGGGGGCACACGGGGCGCAATCCTGTGTCGCACGGTAGCCATGTGGCGCAAACAGCAGACGTGGCCCGTGCAGGCCACGTCTGCCTTACCGAGGGGAGAGTGAGAAGGAGGGTGGGTGAAGACCGACCTGAGGAGACTGTCCGCTTTAGGCGGATATTCTCCCTAGAAAGGAGGTGATCCAGCCGCACCTTCCGGTACGGCTACCTTGTTACGACTTCGTCCCAGTCACCAGCCCCACCTTGGGCGCCTGCCTCCCCGAAGGGTTAGCGCAGCGACTTGGGGTGTTGCCGGCTTCCATGACGTGACGGGCGGTGTGTACAAGGCCCGGGAACGTATTCATCGCCGCATGCTGATCGGCGATTACTAGCGATTCCGGCTTCATGGCGGCGGGTTGCAGCCGCCAATCCGCACTGAGAGCAGCTTTGATGGGATTAGCTCCGGCTTGCGCCTTGGCGACCCTTTGAGCTGCCCATTGTAGCGTGTGTGTGGCCCCGGACGTAAGAGCCATGCTGACTTGACGTCATCCCCATCTTCCTCGGCGTTTTGCGCCGCTGTCCCGCCAGAGAGTGTAACTGGCGGCGGGGGTTGCGCTCGTTGCGGGACTTAACCCAACACCTCACGGCACGAGCTGACGACAGCCATGCAGCACCTGGGCTGGCTCCCTTGCGGGTCCCCCTCCCTTTCAGGCGAGTACCACCAGTCCTTTGAGCCCGGGTAAGGTTCTGCGCTTAGCATCGAATTAAACCACACGCTCCACCGCTTGTGCGGGCCCCCGTCAATTCCTTTGAGTTTGAGTCTTGCGACCGTAGTCCCCAGGCGGGACCCTTAGAGCGTAAGCGTCGGCACGGGAGGGGTCGGTACCCCCCATACCTAGGGTCCAGGGTTGAGGGCGTGGACTACGCGGGTATCTAATCCGCTTTGCTCCCCACGCTTTCGCGCCTCAGCGTCAGGATTCGCCCAGGGGGCCGCCTTCGCCACGGGTGTTCCTCCCGATATCTACGCATTCCACCGCTCCACCGGGAATTCCGCCCCCCTCTACGAACCTCAAGCCTGATGGTATCGCAGGACCTCCCCGAGTTGAGCTCGGGGCTTGCACCCACGACCTGCCAGGCCGCCTACGCGCCCTTGACGCCCAGTAAATCCGGATAACGCTCGCCTCCTCCGTCTTACCGCGGCTGCTGGCACGGAGTTAGCCGAGGCTTTCTGACCGGGTACTGTCCTTGCTCCTCCCCGGTCACAGGGCTTTACGACCCGAAGGCCTTCATCGCCCACGCGGCGTCGCTGCGTCAGGGTTTCCCCCATTGCGCAAGATTCCCTGCTGCTGCCTCCCGAAGGAGTCGGGGCCGTGTCTCAGTCCCCGTGTGGCCGGTCGACCTCTCAGTCCGGCTACCCGTCGGAGCCTTGGTGAGCCGTTACCCCACCAACTAGCTGATAGGCCGCACGCCCGGCTCCCAGCGAGCCGAAGCCCTTTGCACAGCTACGTTGCCACAGCTGGGCATATGCGGGATTAGCCCCGCTTTCGCGAGGTTGTCCCCCACTGGGAGAAAGGTTGCGTACGTGTTACTCACCCGTGCGCCGCTGGCCGCCCGAAGGCGACCCGCGCGACTTGCATGCATTAGGCGCGCCGCTAGCGTTCATCCTGAGCCAGGATCGAACTCTCATGTATGTTATCCGATGTCAGTGTGAGAACTGTGCCTCACCCTGTCCCTTCTTCTCACTCTTCCCTTGGTAAGGTGCATCACCCCCGCCCTTCGGCAGAGGCGCGCTCTGTTATTGAGCCTTCTCACTATAGCAGGTTCGCCTCATCTGTCAAGGCTCGTTGGCGGGCTCTCTCGCGGCCTCGTCCTCGAAATGACGTACCAGTCACCCGATTCCTGCAACCTAACCTTACTATAGCAGACCGCGCATTTCTGTCAATTGATTCCACCGTATAGGCAGAGGTGGCACCCATCGAGTCCGTTCGATAGAAGCGCACGGCGCGATCGGCCGGCAGCAGGAACGACGTTCAAGCGGCGCTGCCTCCCGCCTCCTTTGCTTGGGAGCGGGCGCGGCTCTGTTTCGACCGCTCGGGGATCCGCCGCTCTCCGCTTGCCAAAGCAAGTTCCAGTGCGGCAGCCGCGATCTCCAACGGGTCGTGCTCCCGTGCCAACTCCTCCACCAGCAGGGCATACGGCGCTCGTGGTCCCGTCCGAAGGGTGGCTCTGAGTTCATCCAAGAACGCCTCGCGTTGGCGCGCCGCGATGTCGCCCGGCGCGGGAAGCCGCATTGGCTTGAGTTTCTTGTGGATTTGACTCTCGATGAAGCGCAGGAGGCGGGTCTCGCGCGGGGCCACGAAGGTAATCGCCTCACCCTTACGCCCCATGCGGCCAGTGCGGCCGATCCGGTGAATATAGGCATCTGGATCGTCGGGGATGTCGTAGTTGATGACATGGGTGACGTCTGGAAGGTCGAGGCCGCGCGCCGCCACCTCTGTCGCGACCAGGATTTCTATGCGATTCTCCCGGAAGCTTTGCAGGACGCGTTCTCGCTGCGGCTGGCTCAGGTCCCCGTGGATGCCGTCCGCAGCATAACCGCGGGCCTGCAGCGCGCTGGCGACCTCGTCTACCGCGCGCTTTGTCCGGCAGAAGACAATGGCGGATCGCGGCGTCTCTAGATCGAGCACGCGGGTCAGGGCTTCGAGTTTGCCGCTCTCGGCAGTCTCGTAGTAAACCTGGTGAGTCTGGGGAACTGTGCGCTCCTCCCGGGCAATGGCGATATAAAGCGGCTCGCGGAGGTAGCGCCGGGCGAGAGCCTCTACCCGGGGCGGGATCGTGGCCGAGAATAACGCGGTTTGGCGTTCCTTGGGCGTCTGCTCCAGGATGAATTCGATGTCTTCGAAGAAGCCCATGTCCAGCATCTCATCGGCTTCGTCGAGGACCACAGTGCGGACACCATCCAGGCGCAGTGTCCCTCGCCGGATATGGTCTATGACACGACCTGGGGTTCCGACCACGACGTGCACGCCCTTGCGGAGGCCTCGGAGTTGGCGGTCGTAAGCCTGGCCACCGTAGATCGGCAGGACGTCAATGCGACGGAAGCGGCTGAGGCCGAATGACGCCTCGGCAACCTGCATGGCTAATTCTCTGGTTGGGACAAGCACTATGGCTTGCACTGCACGGTTGCTTGGCTCAATGCGCTCAACGATGGGGATTACAAACGCCGCCGTTTTGCCTGTGCCCGTCTGCGCTTGAGCGACGACATCCTTGCCCGAGAGGAGGAGAGGGATGGTCTGAGCTTGAATTGGAGTAGGCTCTTCGTAGCCGAGCTCCAGGATCGCCTGCATGACCTCACGGCGCAGATCAAGCTCCTGGAAGGTGGTCATTGGAGCAATTCCTCCTAGTTATTCGGGTGGTGGGGTGTAGGGCGGATGACGACCACTGGATTGGCGCTGGCACGCACGATCTTGCTTGCCACGCTGCCGAGGGGCCATCGTCCCGGGCCAGACCGCCCGTGGGTGGCGATGATCGTCACAGCGCCTGGAGTCCTTGCCGCGTACTCGATGATGGCTGGTCCTGGGTCTCCAAACCGGACCTCCCATTGTACGGTGACACTCCGCGAGCGGAGGCCGTCGGCGGTCGCTTTGAGGTCTCTCAGCGCGGCAAGCTCCGAGTACTGCAAAAGGTCCGCGGGATAAGGGTAGAGCTGGGGCCCGACGGAGTACGGAGGGCCCTGCGGCAGTATACGCAGCAGCATAACTGGAAGGTCCAATGCTTTCGCCAGGTCCTCGACGAGCGGAAGGGCGTTCGCCGCGAGATCGGAGCCGTCCAAGGGAACGACGAGCGACTGCATACGCGGCGGCTCGGCGGGCTCCGCTCCGGGGCGAACAAGAAACAGGGGCGTTCGGGCGCGCTGGACGAGCCGGTCCGCCACGCTGCCGAGGAATAGCCGTTGCACGCCTGAACGCCCATGCGTGGCGAGAGCGATCAGACCGAGGGTCTGTTGCTGCTCATACTCCAAGAGCGTGTCGGCCGGGCCATCGCCGCCATAGAGGACTGTCGTCTCGGCTGTTACGCCTTCCTTTCGGAATGGGCCCGCCTTCTCCTCGAGGTACTCGTGGATCGCCGCTTCGGCACTCTGCTGGAGTTGGTCGAGCGAAGCGCGGTGCTCGGGACTCTCCACTCGCAAGTGGTCTGGGGCGACTACGTACGCGAATACCACGCTGGCCTTTAACCCCTTGGAAAGCGACAGCAGGTAAGGGAGCACGGACTCCGCCACGGGAGAGCCGTCAAGGGGGCTGAGGATCGTGCTGGTCATGGTGCGGCCTCCCTGGTGTGCTGGGCTTCGAGCGACGGGCGGACGATGAGGACAGGATGAGGACACGACCGGACCACGTAATCGGCCACGCTGCCCGATCGCGGTCTCTCCGAGTCGGCGCTTCCACGAGTCGCCATGACGATGAGCGCGCCAGCCCATCTCGTAGCGTAGTCGACGATCGCCTTCCCGGCGTCTCCGGACAGCAGTTGCCCGTGCGCCGCCACGCCATCCCGCTCCAGTCGCCTCGCCACGCTGTGGAGGTAGGACCACGTCGCCGGCTCAGGGCCATCAAGCGGCGCTTCCAGATGGACATATGTGGCCTCGCCAAGATACAGCGGAGATCCAGCGAGGACAGCCTGGACCAGGGTCACCCCCGAGCCGAGCCCGCTGGCCAGGTGGCGGGCTATGGGTATCGCGTTCTCGCCGAGTTGCGATCCGTCCAACGGTACGATCACCTCGGACAGCGCACCGGCGTCGTTGGCGGCCTGCTGAGGGCGGTAGGGGTGGAACAGCAGGACCGAACAGCGGGCGCTCTGCAGCACGCGGTTCGCCACGCTGCCGACGCCTCCTTGTCGCAGTCCGGCCCGACCGTACGCGGTCATGGCGATGAGCGTGGATGAGCTCCTGTCGCCGTATCCCGCGATGACATCGGCAGGCTTTCCGTAGCGCAACAGCGCCTCTGCCGTACAGCCTTCGCTGCGAAGTTGGTCTGCTTTTCGTTTGAGGTACGTCAGGGCGCCTGATTCAGATCGCCCTTCGATCCCGTCAGCGGACATCCAGTCTGATTCTGGAACGGTGAGACGGTCGGGATCGATCACGTGCAGGAGCGTCAGCATTGCGGGGAGACCGGTGGCCAGATACCGAGCAAAGGGCACCACGCTCTCCGCGAGCTGGGAACCGTCCAACGGCACCAGAATCCGTTTGATCAACGTCGCCTCACCTGATCTCCGGCATTCCTACGACTCAACGAGCGAAAGCGCCGCCGATTCGCGCAGACGCTGCAGCGCCTGCTGTTCCAGCTGCCGGATCCGCTCTCTGGTCAAACCCAGCTCTTCGCCGACCTCCTCCAGCGTACGCGGGCGGTCGTCAAGGAGCCCGAACCGCAGCTCCAAGATAAGGCGCAGTCGGGGCGCCAGCTCCTGGACGGCGGCCAGCACGTGTTCGCGGGCCAGGTGCCGCAGCGCCAGCTCGTCGGGCGACCACGGCGAGGCGTCCTGGATGAAGTCCTGCAGCGTGCTCTCTTCGTCCTCTCCAACCGGGCTGTCCAGCGATACCGTCCCCTGCCGCTGGCTACGTAGCTGCTCTACAGCGCTCGTCGACCAGCCCAGGTCATTCGCCAACTCCTCGGCGTTTGGCTCCCGACCGAGGTAGGCCCACAACCGGCGTTCAGCGCCGTTGAGGCGCTGGAGGCGCTCTCCCACGTGCACCGGCAACCGTATCGTTCGCCCCTGGTCCGCGAGCGCTCGCCCCGCGGCTTGTCGGATCCACCATGTCGCGTACGTGCTGAACTTGTAGCCTCGGTGCGGCTCGAACTTCTCCACCGCTCGCATGAGACCGATGTTGCCTTCCTGGATCAGGTCAAGCACGGGCAGCCCGCGCCCGGCGTAGCGCTTGGCGATGCTCACCACGAGCCTCAGGTTAGCGCGCGTCAGCTCGCCGGTCGCCTCCCGCCCCTCCTTCTCGATCCGCTCCCACCAGGCTTCAAGGGCTTGCCGCTGAGGCTCCAGGACGGCGGCGGCGGCCTTCGCGGGAAGCTCCCGGCCCACGCTGAGCTGCTCCAGCTGCTCGATCACCTGCGGTGGCAGCAAGCGCGACAGGTGCGAGACCACCGCAAGTTCCCGGGGCGCCGTCGTTTCGTCTCCGTGCAGGCGCTCAGCGACTCCCCTCGAAAGCGCCTCAGGCAAGGCCCTGTCAAGCACAGCGCGCACCTCAGGCGAATAGAGGCCACCTTCGCTGCCGATCTCGCCGACCAGGGCCTCCAAGAAACTCCGCCGAGGTAGCAGTTCCAAATAGATGGCCGCGGCGAGCTGGGACGTCGTGGGTGGGCTGGCTTCCTTGTCTTCCCACTGATGGCGGAGCTGCTTGAGTAGCTCCCACCTCTGGACCGCCAACCCCAGCGACACCTCTTGGAGGCCCGTCAACAGCCGGTATTGGCCAATGGAACGAAGATAAGCCGCGACAGCATCGCTGAGCTCTTCGACCTGCCGCGGCTCAATCTCCGGGTCACGGAACGCGGCGTCTCCGAGGGTCAACTCGTCTTCCGCCGCTTCAAGGGATAACCGCATATCTTCCTCTGTCATCTGTTCGCAGTCGTCCGATTTGAATGAGCAGGGCTGGGGTGGGTAGACGACCTCACGTGGTCCGTGGCTCGGGCTGCAACACGCTCATGGGGTGACGCGCCTGGGTGATGGCCCAGTCCACGATCACTGCCACGAGTGATCCCACGAACGCTGTCACGAGATGAACGCCGCCGAAGGCGAGGTCGATCGTCAGGAACTCTCGCAGCAGTATCTCCGCCACGAAAATCCCGAGGAACGGGTACGCCGCGACCCGCCACGGCAACTGCGGCAGCTTCCCCGGCAGCAGGTCATACCACAGGATACCAAGCGCGTACGAGAGTACGAGCATCATGAGCAATGTGCCAATGTCCATAGCGACCTCCTATTCACCCACGCCCCTCAGTCCCTGCTCATCCAACTGACACCTTAGCCCACCACTGTGCACCGAACGTGAAGACGCTGCTTGGCTGCATGAAGACATCATGAAAGCGGGCGCGAGCGGCCACGTGCCCTGGCGAGCTGGCCCGATGTGCAAGCGACCGAGATGGTTCGCTGGAAGCTACTCCCACGCGATCGTGCCCGGCGGCTTGGTTCACGACAGTAATTCAGCGAAGGCCTCGACGGTAAGGCCCGCCAGGCGAATCAAAGCACGCAGGGTGCCCCTTGGCATTTCCCGTCGATGCACGGGGATGCTGAGATGACGCCCGTCCCGATGATAGAGGATGGCGTGACTACCCTGCCAGTGGTGCAGAACGAACCCCGCTCGCTCGAAGGCTTGAATCGCTGCCTCAGGCCGGACGACCGGCAGTTGGGGCACTAGGCTGGCACCTCTACCTCAACGTCAATCTCTACTTCATGCGTCTCCAGCCTGAGCGGAAGACCTTCGTCGGCTCGCTCGTGTAGCAAAGCGCGAATTTCGTCGGCCACGATGTCCGGGGTCTCCGTGGGCAGAGGGAGTCCTTTGTCGCGCCGGAGCTTTAGGATCCCGTCAATCGCTTCTTGGATGTTGACGAGCGCGCCTTCTAGACCATCGCCCTGGCTAACGCAGCCCGGGAGTGCCGGGCAGACGACGGAGTACACATCGCCCTCCTCGGGCAGCAAAACAACGGTGAACTTCCTCCGACCCTTCATTGCCTTCTACTCCCACTCGATCGTGCCCGGCGGCTTGGAGGTGATGTCGTAGACGACGCGGTTGATGCCGGGAACCTCGTTGATGAGACGGTTGGAGACGCGTGCCAGGAGGTCGTAGGGGAGCCGTGCCCAATCTGCGGTCATCGCGTCCTCGCTGGTGACCGCGCGGATGGCGAGCACGTTGCTGTAGGTGCGGTCGTCGCCCATGACGCCGACCGTGCGCACGGGTGTCAGCACGGCGAACGATTGCCAGAGCTCGCGATAGAGGCCCGCGGCGCGGACCTCGTCCAAAAGCACCGCATCCGCCAAACGCAGCGTCTCAAGGCGCTCCCAGGTGACCTCGCCGAGGATGCGGATCGCCAGGCCGGGGCCCGGGAACGGCTGGCGCCAGACCATCTCTTCGGGAAGACCCAGCTCCAGACCCACCTCCCGCACCTCATCCTTGAACAGGTATCGGAGCGGTTCGACGAGCGTAAACGACATAACATCCGGCAATCCGCCCACGTTGTGATGGCTCTTGATGCGCGCGGCTGCGTTCGCTTCGGTGACGGCGCTCTCGATGACGTCGGGGTACAGCGTGCCCTGGGCGAGGAAGTCCACTCGCCCCAGCTTGCTGGCCTCCTCCTCGAAGACCCGGATGAACTCCTCGCCGATGCGTTTACGTTTCTCCTCCGGGTCCGTGACGTTGGCAAGGCGAGTCAGGAACCGCTCGGTGGCGTTCACGGCCACGACGTTCATACGCAAGTTGCGCGCGAAGGTGTTGAGGACCTTCTGCGCCTCTTGAAAGCGCAGGAGGCCGTTGTCCACGAAGACACAGGTCAACTGGTCGCCGACCGCCCGGTGCACGAGCGTCGCTGTGACCGCCGAGTCGACCCCGCCGGACAGGGCACACAGGATGCGACCATCGCCCACCTGGCGCCGGATGTGCTCCACTTCTTGAGCCACGAAGTTCCCGGACGTCCAGTTGCCGCTGCAGCCGCAGACCTCGTAGAGGAAGTTTCGGAGGATCTCCTTGCCCTGTGGCGTGTGGACAACCTCTGGGTGGAACTGGATGCCATACACGCCTGCGTCGTTGGCCATCGCGGCGATGGGAGAGTTGTCGCTGAACGCGAGGGTGTGGAAGCCCGGGGGCAGCTCTAAGACCTGGTCGCCGTGGCTCATCCAGACCGAAAGGTCGGTGGGCAATTCGTTCCAGAGGGGTGCGTCGCCCTGCTGGTGAAGCACGGCATGGCCGTACTCGCGACGCTGCGCCGGGGCAACCTTGCCGCCTAGCTGGTATGCCAGGGCCTGCATTCCGTAGCAGATGCCAAGGACGGGCGTCTTCCCTGCCAACACGTGGGGCGGGATCAGGGGCGCCCCGGGATCGTAGACGCTGGCGGGGCCGCCGGAGAGGATGATGCCCTTCGGCCGCAGGCTGGCGATCCGCTCCGCGGAGGTGTTCCAAGGTAGGACGTCGCAGTAGACGTTCAGCTCGCGCACGCGCCGGGCGATGAGCAGGCTGTATTGGGAGCCGAAGTCCAGAACGACCACTATCTCACCTGGCTCAACGCCCGCGGGCGTGAATTGGCTTCCGCTGACCGTGCGACCGGTGCGTGCCTGCGCCTCGCCGAGGTAGGCTGTTTGCTCGACGTGGTCGCTGACTGCAGTGCGGCGGCCAGGACTTGCCTGACCAGCAGGGAGAGAAGATCTGTCCATCGTGTCACCTCGCGGTCTGCCTGCCACGGGGCAGGCGCCGCCTCTCGGGAGGCTGTAAGGCAGACTAGCACCGGTGCTATACTGGCGTCAAGGTATTCTTATGCCTAAACCGGCTCTTGTCCACAATATCTAGCGCCCACGACGGACTCACACCACTATATGAGCGACACGGTTGTGGCGAAAGACATTGCCGCCGCCGCTGCCATCCTTCGGGCTGGCGGCGTTGGTGTCTTCCCCACGGACACTGTGTACGGCGTCGGCGCGCACGCCTTCATCGAGGCGGCCGTGCGGCGCATCTACGCCGTCAAAGGCAGGCCCGCGGACAAGCCGCTGCAGCTGCTCCTGGCGCGGGTTCAGGACATCGAGTCGGTCGCCGAGCTCACACCTGAAGCGCGCCTTCTTGCGGCGCGCTTCCTCCCTGGTGGCCTCACCCTGGTCCTGCGTCGCCAGCCCGTCGTACCGGATATCGTGACTGCGGGTGGCGACACCGTGGCGGTGCGCGTGCCGGACTTGCTACTCCTCCAGCGTCTCATTGACGCGGTCGGTGCACCCCTCGCTGCTACCAGTGCCAACCGCTCCGGCGAGCCCGCTCCAGCGGACGCTGATGAGGCGCGTGCGGCGCTGGGAGACCTTGTCGACTTTGTCCTCGACGGCGGCTGCTGTCCAGCGGCGCAAGAGTCCACCATCGTCGACCTCAGCGGCCACGAGCCCCGCCTGCTGCGCGCCGGGGCTGTGCCCGTCGAGGCGATTGAGGCAGCATTGGGTCGCCCGCTCATTCCGGCTCGGCATGACTAGTCTGAAGGGCAAGGTCGCGGTTGTCGCCGGAGCGACCCGTGGCGCCGGACGCGGTATCGCTTGTGCCCTGGGTGAAGCAGGAGCGATTGTCTACTGCACGGGGCGCAGCACGCGGGGAACACGCAGCCAAGGATCAAGCGCGACGGACTCCCCTTGGGACTTATCAAAGCGTCCCGAGACGATTGAAGAGACCGCCGAGATGGTAACCGCCCGCGGCGGTATCGGTGTTCCCGTTCAGGTGGACCACACCATCGAAGACCAGGTCAAAACGCTGTTCGATTTGGTAAAGCGAGACCAAGGTCGTCTAGATATCCTGGTTAACGACATATGGGGCGGTGATGAGCTGTTCACATGGGGCAAATCGTTCTGGGAACTCTCGCTGGAGAAGGCGCGGCTCATGCTGGAAAGAGCTGTCCTTTCGCACATCATCACCAGCCGTTATGCTGCTCCTCTCATGATCGAGGCCGGACAAGGGCTCATCGTGGAAATCACTGATGGAGATTCCTTCGGGTATCGGGGCGACCTCTTCTACGATCTCGTGAAGACGGCGGTCATTCGCCTTGCCTTCGCTATCGATAGGGAACTGCACGAGCACAACATCACATCGCTCGCGCTCACTCCTGGGTTTCTGCGCTCGGAAGCCATGCTCGATTACTTCGGCGTCACCGAACTGAACTGGCGCGAAGGCGCAAAGAAAGATGCCAACTTCATCGCCTCCGAGACGCCGTTCTTTGTAGGTCGCGCCGTTGCGGCGCTCGCCGGTGACCCGCAGGTATCAAGGAAATCGGGGAGGGTCTTCAGCTCCTGGAGCCTCGCAGAGGAGTATGATTTCACCGACGCCGACGGACGACAGCCGAATTGGGGCAAGCACTTCGAGCAGACGTACGGCAAGCGGACCAAGGCGATCGATGGGACATTCTATGAGTATTGGTTTGAAGAGCCGTAACCTGGAGGGGTAAATGCCCTACCGCGCCCTCCTCTCCGACCTCGGCGGCGTCCTGCACGTCATCCCTGAGGAGCGGTTCCGGACCACGGCCGCCCGCTTCAACCTAACCCGCCACGACCTATACCAGGTCCTCTACAGCAGCCTCGCCTGGCGCCAGTTGGAGGTCGGCAACATCGACCTGTGCGAGTACTGGCGGCGGGTCGTGCTCCAGGCACCGTCGCTTGCCGCCACGACCCACGAAGGGCTCGAGGCGCTGCTCTTCGGCGACGACTGGGGCCTCGACCGAGCGTTGCTCGCGGCCTTTGCCGCGCTCCGGCCGCGCTGCCGCCTGGGCATTCTGAGCAATCACCACCGCGAGATGCGGCAGGAGTTGGCGCAGCGGGGCATCACGACTCTCTTCGATGATATCGTGATCTCCGCGGAGGTGAAGGTCGCCAAGTCCAGCGAGGACGCCTTCCGTCTGGCGCTGCAGCGTCTAGATGTCCTGCCCGCCGAGACCGTGTTCATCGACGACAACCCGGAGAACGTGTGGGTGGCCCGAAACCTCGGTATAACCTCCATCGAGCACCGCTCAACTGAGGATACCCTCGCCTCCCTCGAAGGCTATTTCCCCCTCCTCGCCCAGCCTTGACACCCCTCGGCGGGCATGGCACCATCCCGCCATAAAGCCTGCCCTGAGCCTGGCGAAGAGCCTGCCCTGAGCCTGGCGAAGGGTTCAGCCCCGACGAGGGATCCATGAGCGTGGGCCCGAAAGAACTCGTCGCCCCTTCGGCCCGCTACAGCGCGGCTGTCCTACGCGAGCTGCGGTCGGCGTTTGGCGATAGCTCACTGCCGCTCTACGCCATGATGCGCTACCACCTGGGCTGGGAGGATGTCGATGGGCGTCCTGCCGAGGTGGGAGGGAAGGGCCTTCGGCCGCTGCTCTGTCTCCTCGGCTGCGAGGCCGCTGGCGGCGACTGGCAGCGGGCCCTGCCCGCGGCGGCAGCCCTCGAGCTGCTCCACAATTTTACGCTCGTCCATGACGACATCCAGGACCAGAGCGACCGGCGCCGGCACCGGCCGACGGTCTGGTCCCTCTGGGGAGCAGCCCAGGGCATCAACGTCGGCGACGGCCTGTTCGCACTAGCCGAGCGCACCCTCTTGCGCCTGCGGCAGACGACCTCTGCCGAAGTCGCCCTGGCAGCAGCCGGCATTCTCAACGACGCTGTCATACTCGTCTGTGAGGGGCAGTACATGGACATGGACTTCGAGGGTCGCGTGGACGTCTCGCTGCCGGAGTACTTGGCTATGATCGAGCGCAAGGCCGGTGTCCTGATGGGCGCTGCCGCCGAGCTTGGCGCGCTTATCGCGGGCAACGAAGGCGCCCGCGCGCCGCTGCGCCGGTTTGGCCTCGCCCTCGGTGTTGCTTTTCAGATGCGCGATGACCTCCTCGGCCTTTGGGGAGATGAAGCGGTGACCGGCAAGTCCGCCGAGAGCGACATCCGCCAGCGCAAGAAATCGCTCCCCGTCGTCTGGGCTATGACACACGGGCCGTCTCGCCCGGTCAAACGCTTGCGCGATCTCTACGGACGCGCCGGTTTCAGCGAAGCTGACGTGCACGAGGTGCTCGAGTTGCTCGAAGAGGCCGGCGCGCGGAAGGCGACGGAAGAGTTGGTTCTGACCTACTCGCGTCAGGCCATCGAGGCGCTCGAGGGCCTCTCATTGCTGACCGGTCCAGCCGCGGAGCTCGCCACGCTCACACAGGCCCTCGCTCGCCGCGACATGTAGCCTCTAGCCTGTGACTCGAAACCCGCTGCATTCTCGCGTGAGGGGTAGCTGCCCGGTTCATGGTAACTGATGAATCGCTGATGCCAACCACAAGGGGGGCGCGCCGAGGGGGCGAAGCCCCTTATATCCCCTCTACCCTTGCGGGAGATCGAGGTCCGCCTTTGGAGGAGGGTTAGGGTGAGGGGCATACCTGCTATCATGGGCGGGCGGGTGGCAGAACCGCGCTCCACGGTTCTTGCGCCAGAGGTTCATAACAAACAGAAAAGACGGTTCGCAATTAGGAGGGGCCAATGGCTGATGACACGAAGATCCTCTTGACCGAGGCGGAGCTGCCTGAGCGCTGGTACAACATCGCGCCCGACTTGCCGGCGCCGTTGTCACCGCCGCTGCATCCAGGCACCGGCCAGCCCATCGGCCCCGAGATGCTGGCGCCGCTGTTTCCGATGGGTCTGATCCTGCAAGAGGTCAGCCAGGAGCGCTACATCCCGATCCCCGAAGAGGTGCGCGAGATCTACAAGCTGTGGCGTCCCACGCCGCTCTATCGTGCCAAGCGCTTGGAGAGAGCCCTCGATACGCCGGCTCACATCTACTACAAGTACGAGGGCGTGAGCCCGGTCGGCAGCCATAAGCCGAACACGGCGGTCGCCCAGGCCTACTACAACAAGCAGGAGGGCGTGCGACGGCTGGCTACCGAGACGGGAGCGGGCCAGTGGGGCAGCGCCCTCGCCTTCGCCTGCAACCTCTTCGGCCTGGAGTGCAAGGTCTACATGGTGCGTGTCTCCTACCAGCAGAAGCCCTACCGGCGCTTCCTCATGGAGACCTACGGGGCAAGTATCGTCGCCAGCCCAAGCCAGGACACGAGCGCCGGCCGCAAGTTCCTTGCCGAGGACCCGGAGAACCCGGGCAGCCTGGGCATGGCCATCAGCGAGGCTATGGAGGATGCGGCGGGCCGGGAGGACACGAAGTACTCGCTTGGCAGCGTGTTGAACCACGTGCTGCTGCACCAGACGGTTGTCGGCGAGGAGGCGCTGGCCCAGATGGCGAAGGCCGGGGAGTACCCCGACATCGTCATCGGCTGCATCGGCGGCGGCTCGAACTTCTCGGGCCTCGCCTTCCCGTTCGTCCGAGAACGGCTTACCGCCGGGCGCAATACGCGCTTCATTGCCGTCGAGCCGGAGGCCTCGCCCAGCGTCACCCGCGGGGAGTACACCTACGATTTCGGGGACACGGCCCAGATGACGCCGCTGCTCAAGATGTATACGCTGGGCCACACATTCATGCCGCCCGCCATCCACGCCGGCGGCTTGCGCTACCATGGCATGGCTCCCTTGGTGAGCCTCTTGTGCAACCAGGGCGTCATCGAAGCGGTGGCGGTGCACCAGGTGCCGACTTTCGCCGCGGCGGTGCAGTTCGCGCGGGCAGAAGGGATCATCCCCGCGCCCGAGAGCGCGCACGCCATCCGCGTCGCTATTGACGAGGCCCTGCGCTGCCGAGAGGCCGGCGAGCGTAAGACTATTCTCTTCAACCTCAGCGGCCACGGCCACTTCGACATGGCGGCGTACGACGCCTACTTCAGCGGTCGCCTTGAGGACTACGCCTATCCCCGCGAGCAGGTGTTGGAGGCCCTGGCGAAGGTGCCTAGGCTGGCGGGAGCGTAGGGCTTGCCGTCGCGACTGCGCACCCTGAACGAGCTGGACGCCAGCGGCAAGCGGGTCTTGGTGCGCGTCGACTACAACGTCCCGATGAACGACGGCGCCATGAGCGACGATTCGCGCCTGCGCGCGACGTTGCCCACCCTGCAGCACCTCCTGAACCGCCGTGCCGCCGTCGTCATCTGCAGCCACCTGGGCCGTCCCGACGGCAAGGTTGTGGAGACTCTGCGGCTGGCGCCCATCGCCAGACGCCTGAGCCAGATGCTCGACCGACCGGTCGCCACCGTGTCCGATTGCATCGGCCCCGAGGTGGAGGCGGCGGTCGCCGCGCTGCGACCGGGCCAGGCCCTGCTCTTGGAAAACCTACGTTTCCATCCGGAGGAGGAGCGCAACGACCCGGTCTTCGCCCGCGAGCTCGCGGCGCTGGCCGACCTCTACGTGAACGACGCCTTCGCTGCCGCCCACCGCGCCCACGCCTCCACCGAGGGCGTGGCGCACCTCCTGCCCTCCGCCGCCGGCTTCCTCATGGAGAAGGAGGTGAGCTCACTGAGCCGTCTCCTCCAGGAGCCGGCGCGCCCGTTCGCCACGATCATAGGCGGTGCCAAGGTGAGCACCAAGGCGACCGTCCTGGAGCACCTGTTACAGCGGGTCGATGCCCTGCTCGTGGGCGGAGGCATGGCCTGCACCTTCCTCGCCGCCGAAGGCTACGAGATGGGTCGCTCGCTCGTGGAGAAGGAGGTCCTGCCGACGGCCCGCGACTTCATCAATGCTGCCCGCCAGCGCGGCGTGAGCCTGCTGTTGCCGAGCGACGCGGTGGTCGTCAGGGAGTTGAAGGCTCACGCGCCCCATGAGACGGTCGGTATCGCCGAGGTGGCGTCCGACCAGATGATGGTGGACATCGGGCCGGACACGGTGCGTCAGTTCAGGGAGATGCTCCAGCGCTCCCGCACCGTGTTCTGGAACGGCCCCCTTGGCGTCTTCGAGATGCCCCCATTCGACCAGGGCACGCGCCTCGTTGCCGAGGCCATGGCCGGCCTCGATGCTGTGACGATGGTCGGCGGCGGCGAGACCGTCGCGGCGGTGGAACAGGCAGGGCTGGCCTGGCGCTTCACCCATGTGTCGACAGGGGGTGGCGCCTCGCTGGAGTTTCTCGAGGGGCGCACGTTGCCGGGCGTCGCGGCGCTCATGCAGGCGACGACCTAGCCCCGACATCCCACTCGGGCACGCCTACCACCCGTAGGGGCGTTCAAGTGAACGCCCTCCACCTCGGCCTTCGACGTGCCGTTGACAGTCTTCGGTCCCTAGGGGATTATTCTCCAAACCCATAGCGTCGTCCCACCGTCGGGGTAGAAAGGACGCCCTCATGCTCAGCGAGCGCGTTCAGCGCCAGATCGACCGCCTCCTCGACGAGGCGGAGCGCGCCACGGCCAGGATTGGACCAGAGTCCGCGAGAGCGCTCTCGACGCGTTGGCCCTCGATCCCGACAACGCCGACGCCAAGGCCTTCCTCGCCGCCGCCGACCAGCGACTTGGTACTTCCACAGCTGCCGGCGTCGCAGAGACCGCGGGTAGGGGCGTTCAACTGAACGCCCTTTCAGAAACCTCTGCGCCTTCCGCGCCCCAAACGCCATCCGCTCACCCTGAGCCTGTCGAAGGGCCCACCTCCTTCGCCAACGGACGCTACAACGTGCGCCGCTTTCTCGGTGAAGGCGTCAAGAAGCGCGTCTACCTCGCCCACGACACGCTGCTCGACCGGGATGTCGCTGGCCTCAGGCGCCGCGAATGGTCTAACCTGTCCAGCCCGCCATCTTGGTGCTGCAGCCGCCCTCCTCGGCAAACCGGAGGAGGCGCGCGCCCACTATGACCAAGCCTTGGAACTCTGCGCCAAGATCCGGTTCCGCCCCGAGATCGCCCTCACCCGCCTCCAGCTCGTCGAGCTGCTGCTCGACGAATCCGCCAAACCCAACCCTCTCGACCTACGAACCTCTCCGCCTCAACCCAACAACGACGTAGGGGCGCGGTCCCCGCGCCCTGGGGTGGTTGGGGATGGAGCCGCCGAGGGCGAGGAAACCTCGCCCCTACGAGGTGCAGCGCTCGCGGCTGCCCTCCGCGCCGACGCCCTCGAGCACCTCGACTTCGCCATCAGCGAGTTCCGCGAGATGAAGATGCAGCCGTCCCTGGAGCGAGCGCTGCGGCATCGAGGCCTGCTGCGGGCGTAATCCCCTCAACCCCGCGCTCCCCTGGCCGGCTGCTCTGCGGTATCATATCGCCTGAGCTCGCTGCGCGAAGGTGGTCTAACATGGTAGGCTTTGAGACAGTGCGTGACCTGGCGGTCCAGACGCCCAGCAAGATCGTCTTTCTCGTGATGGACGGCCTCGGCGGCTTGCCCCATCCCAGGACGCGCCGCACCGAGCTCGAGTCGGCCAACGTCCCCAACTTCGACCGCCTCGCGACGGAGGGCAACCTCGGCCTCACTGACCCCGTGGCTCCTGGCATCACCCCGGGCAGCGGGCCGTCTCATCTGGCGCTGTTCGGCTATGACCCGTTCCGCTACCTCATCGGTCGCGGCGCCCTCGAGGCGACGGGCATCGAGTTCGAGCTGGGCCCCGACGACCTCGCCATCCGCGGCAACTTCTGCACCATCGATGGCGACGGCCGCGTTACCGACCGGCGCGCCGGTCGCATTGACACAGAGCACTGCGCCGCCCTCTGTCGCCTGCTCCAGCAGATCGAGCTGGACGGCGTCCGGGCCTTCGTCGAGCCGGTGCGCGACCACCGCTTCGTGCTAGTGCTGCGTGCTTCGGGGCTGGAGGAGGCCGTCTCGACCAACGACCCAGAGCGCGAGCCGGCGCCGCTGCTGCCGCTGAAAGCGCTTGCGCCGCAAGCCGAGGCAACCGCGACACTGGTGCGGTGCTGGGCCGAGGCCGCGCGCGACCTGCTGGTCGAGCAGTCGCCCGCCAACATGGTGCTGCTGCGCGGCTATTCCCACCGGCCCACCCTGCCCCCGATGAGCGAGCTGTACCGCCTCACGCCCGCGGCCATCGCCGTCTATCCCATGTACCGCGGCCTGGCGCGGCTCTTGGGCATGACCGTGCTCGCCACCGGCACCACCCTCGCCGACCAGGTCGCGACCTTGCGGGAGAACTGGGAGGCCTTCGACTTCTTCTTCCTGCATGTGAAGGCGACCGACACCGCCGGCGAGGACGGCAACTTCGATGCCAAAGTCGCCGCTATCGAGGCCGTGGACGAGGTGGTCCCAGAGATACGCGCGCTCCATCCAGATGTCCTCGTCGTCACGGGCGACCACTCCACGCCGGCAACGATGGCCGCTCACTCCTGGCACCCCGTGCCCTTTCTCCTCTACTCCCGCTGGGGCCGCGCCGACGAGTCCACTGCCTTCCACGAGAACGCCTGCGCCCAGGGCGCGCTTGGCCGCATCCCCGCCACCGCCGCCATGCCGCTGGCCCTCGCCCACGCCGGCAAGCTGGCCAAGTACGGGGCGTAGGGCACTCGCGCTCTTGGCTTCGTCCGTCTGATTGCGCCGGTCGCCGCAGTGGGAGTATGCTTTAGTCAGGCACATTGGAGAGGCACACCATGAGGACCACCGTAGTCATTGATGAGGCGCTTCTAAAGAAAGCGCGAGAGGCGTTGGGCACGGAGACGATCCGCGAGACCGTGGAGCGGGCCTTGGAGGAGGCGGTGCGTGTGCACCGGCGGCAGGAGCTCTTGGCGCTGTTGGGAAACTTTGAGCTTAGCTTGACGCCGGAAGAGCTCGAGCGGTGGCGCAGTGAGAACGAACACTTTACAGGTCAGCCCTAACGGGATGATTAGGCCCCGGGCGCTACCCTAGAGGGGCGGAGAGCCGCCCCAGTGAGGGACGACCTTTATCTTATAGATACCTCGGTGTGGATCGACGTTCTTCCGCCGCGACGGGCGGCGGCTTCTCCGGCATTGACACAGCGGGTCGCTGACCTAATATCGAAGAATCGGGCTGCTGCCACAGGCATGATCCGGCTTGAACTCTTAGGAGGCGCGAGAAACGACGCGGAGTACCTGCCTCTCGTCGAGGCACTTGACGCACTTGTATCGCTGCCCACAGAAGAACGTGCGTGGGACCAGGCCTCACTCCTCTCGCATCGTTTGCGCAGAGAAGGTCGGCCAGTTCCCCTGCCTGACCTCGTCATCGCCACGGTCGCAATGGAGTCAGGCGCCGTCCTCTTACATCGGGACCGACATTTCGACATCATAGCCGCGTACTCGTCCCTGCGCGTTGAAAGCCACCTATCCTAGGCACGCCAAGGAGCGCTGAATGCCTCGCACGCCTATCATCGCCGGCAACTGGAAGATGAACACGACCATCGATCAGGCCGTGGACCTCGCCCGCTCGGTCCGCAACGCTGTAAGTGGCAGTACGGAGGTCGAGGTGGTCCTGTGCCCGCCGTTCGTCTCGCTCATGGCGCTCCGCGAGGTGGTCGCAGGCTCGACGATTGGTCTCGGGGCGCAGAACGCTCACTACCTGGAATCGGGCGCCTACACCGGTGAGGTGTCGCCTGTGATGCTGGAGGGGCTCTGTCGCTACGTCATCCTCGGCCATTCGGAGCGCAGGCGCGACTTCGCTGAGACGGACGAGATCGTGCAGAGGAAGGTGGCTGCGGCCCTCAAGGCAGGCCTGACGCCAATCCTTTGCGTCGGCGAACGGCTGGAGGAGCGGCAGGCAGGCCAGACCGAGGCCGTGCTGGTCCGCCAGCTACGCGGCGCCTTGGCCGATCTCGCCGACCCGCAAGGCCTCGTCATCGCGTACGAGCCTGTCTGGGCCATCGGCACCGGTCAGGCAGCGACCACCGAGCAGGCGCAGGAGGCCATCGCTCTCCTGCGGCACGAGTTCGCCGCGCTCTACAGCCGCGAGCGGTCCGAGGCGGTGCGCATCCAGTACGGAGGCAGCGTCACCGGCGACAATGCGGCGGAATTGATGGCCCAGCCCGACATCGACGGCGCCCTTGTGGGTGGGGCGAGCCTGCGCGCCGAGGAGTTCGCCCGCATCGTGCGGGCCGCGGCGGAGGCGAAGCGACGACGATGACGAAGGTCGTCTTCCTCATAGGTCCCACGGCGGTCGGCAAGACGGACCTGGCCATCGACTTGGCCGAGGCCTTCGCCGGCGAGATCATCAGCGCCGACAGCCGCCAGGTCTATCGCGGCTTCGACATTGGCACGGCCAAGCCGACTCGCGCTCAGCGCGCCCGCATCCCGCATCACCTCATCGACGTGGCCGAGCCCGACGAGCCCTTCACCCTGGCCCGCTATCTGCCGCTGGTGCGCGCTGCCATCGCCGATGTCGCGGCCCGCGGACGTGTGCCCTTCGTCGTTGGCGGCACGGGCCAATACCTCTGGGCGCTGCTGCGTGGACATCGTCCTCCCGCTGTGGTGGCAGATCCCGATCTGAGGCAAAGGCTGGAGGCGCTGGCGCACTCTGAGGGGACGGAAGCGCTGTATGCCGAATTGGCGCAGCTTGATCCCCTGCTAGCGGGGCGGACCGACCGGCTCAACCCGCGCCGCCTCATCCGGGCTATAGAGGTTGCAATGGCTCGCTCTAAGCACGAAGGGGTCCAAGGGCTTGCGCCTCTCGCTCCCGCTCATGCTGAGCCTGTCGAAGCATGGCCAAGCGCTGATGACCTTGAGGAAGCGCTCGTGCTCGGCCTCACGCTGCCTCGTGAGCACCTCTACGCTCGCGCCGACGCCCGCATTGAGTCGATGCTCGCCGCGGGCTGGGTCGAAGAGGTGCGCGATCTGCTCTCGCGGCACGGCGACCCGCGCCGGCTGCCGGCTTTCGCCGCCCTGGGTTACCGCCAGTTGGTGACCCATCTGGCCGGGGAGGCCTCGCTCGCCGAGTCGGTGCAGCGGGCCAAGTTCGAGACGCACCGCTTCATCCGACAGCAGTATGCCTGGTTCCGCCGCCCCGACTTTGGTACACGCTGGCTCGATGTGGAAGACCAGGCTGCATCGAAAGAGGCGTTGGGAGCGGCGATTACCGGGTTCCTGGGTGCACGGTCAATGGGAAAGGGCGCACACTCAATCGAAGACGCCGGTATGGTATACTCGACCCCGCTAGCCGCTATGAGCAGGTCCTGATGCAGTTCGCGAAGCTCCAAGGCACCGGCAACGACTTCGTCCTGGTGGACGGCCGCCAGTTCGAGGCCGACTGGCCGCGGCTTGCCCTGGCGGTTTGCGACCGCCACTTCGGCATCGGCGCTGATGGGCTGCTGGTGGTCCTACCCTCAACCAACGCGGATATCCGCATGCGTATCTTCAACCGCGACGCCTCCGAGGCAGAGATGTGCGGCAACGGCATCCGCTGCCTGGCGCGGTGGCTCTGGGAGCAGGGCGAGCTGCCGCCGGCGCAGGAGGTCGTCCGCGTCGAGACGAAGGCGGGGCCACGCACGGTGCGCCTCGTGCGGCGCGGCGATGAGCTGGTGGGGTTCCAGGTGGGGATGGGCGTACCGGAGCTTCGTCCC
>DATDQG010000119.1:0-16483 GCA_035292365.1 Dehalococcoidia bacterium | reverse complement strand
TGTGGCCCGGAACCTTCAAGGCGCTCGATTGACCATCGTTGGGACCTATCGCGATGTTGAGGTCGACCGCACGCACGCGCTCTCGGGCGTGCTCGCCGACCTGCGTCGCGTCCAAGGCTTCCAGCGCGTGCCGCTGCGCGGCCTCACCGTCGATGAGGTGCAGCGCATGATCTCGAATATCCGCGGCCAGGAGGTCTCCTGGGGCCGCGCCGAGATGTACTACCGCCAGACGGAGGGCAACCCGCTCTTCATCCAGGAGCTGTTGCGCTATCTGGTCGAGGAGGGCCTGGTCGTGCGGGAGGGCGGGCGCTACGCGCTCGCCGACCCCAGCCAGCCGGAGGCCGGCGTGCCAGAGGGGTTGCGCGACGTCATCGGCAAACGCCTCTCTCGCCTGAGTCCCGAGTGCAACCGGCTGCTGGCCATCGCCGCCGTGATCGGCCGCGACTTCAACCTCGAGACGCTGCGGGCCGTGACTGCCGTCGAGGAGGAGGCGATGCTATCGAGCCTCGAGGAGGCGGTGCGGGTCGGCGTGCTGGAGGAGCGGTCACAGCCGGGTCGGGTGCTCTACCGCTTCGCGCACGCCTTCTTCCGCCAGACCCTCTATGAGGAGATGATCGCGCCGCGCCGCTTGCGCCTACATCAGGAGATCGCCCGCGCCCTCGAGGCCCAGTATGGCAATCGCCGCGAGGACCATGCCGCCGAGCTGGCCGAGCACTTCGCGCAGAGCACGGACAAAGCCGACCTGGCGAAGGCGGTCGAGTATGGGGAGCTGGCCGCGCAGCGGGCGATGTCAGTCTTCGATTACGGCGAGGCGGCGCGGCTGTTGGAGCGGGCGCTGGACGTGCAAGAGGTGCTCGACCCAGAAGACAAGGCAAAGCGCTGCGACCTGCTGCTGGCGCTAGGCGAAGCGCTGATGCCAGCCGGGGAGCCCGTTCGGGTTGCGGATGAGATAGCTGAGGAGGCGCTGGCTTTAGGTCAAGTCCACGGCGACCGCGAGCGCTGTTCTAGGGCCTGCCAACTTGCCCTTGTTGCCCACACTTATGAAGGCCCTGCTATGGGCGCCAACGTCGGGTTTCAGCGGTGGGTGGAAAGGGCGGCTGAGCACGCGCTGCCGGGCACAACCGACCAGGTCTATACTGACCTTGCTGTCGCGTGGGTCCTCCTTGAAGGGAAGGGAGAGCCAGAGGCGGCGTGGCGCGCGGGTGTCAAGGCTCTGGAGCTGGCCCGTCAGCTCAATGAACCCGACGCTTTCTTCAGGGCGGCTCACTTTCTTATCAGTCCTTCCCGCACGCGGCTGCATGCCGAGGAGCGCTTGCAGCTCGCAGAGGAGATTGCTGCGAGGGATCGAACTGGCGTATCTGTCCGGACGATGTTCATAATGTTTACAGGTCTGAACCTCCTCTTTCTGGACTACGGACAGCTCTCTCGGGTAGAGGAGCTCCGTCGCGAACGGCGCGAACTGGCTGAGCGGACGCGGCTTAATGTGGGATCGGATCTGCAGGATGACGTCCCGCCTCTAATCGTCGGCCGGCTCGAAGAGACGGTCGGCGCAAATAATGCGTCCCGCGCTCTCCTCCATCTTGGCAAGGCTCAGGAGGTGCCTCAACTCAGGTCAGGCGTGCGCTTGGTTGGTCAGCGGCCCACGGCGACGGCGAATGACGTAGGCGCTCTGTTACGTCGATGGGGGTGGCGAGTGCTTTGTCTAGCGCACCTGGCTCGGGAAGACGAGGCCAGGAGCGAGCTCCGCCAACTGCTAGAATGGGACGCTGCGACCAAGGAGGACGGTGGGCGTCTCTTGATAGCTACGCTCGCCCAGATGCTGGAAGCGGCGGTCCTTACGCAGGATAGCGAAGTAGCAGCAGTTCTCGTTGAGCGAGTGCGCCCTCTATCGCACTTGACGATCAGTTACAACGCCTTTACTAGCATGTCCCGCCAACTCGGCGCTGCTGCCGCGCTCCTTGGCAACCCAGAAGAGGCGCGTGCCTACTACGACCGAGCACTTGAAGTCTGCGCCAAAATCCGCTTCCGGCCCGAAATCGCCCTCACGCGCCTACAGCTCGCCGAGCTGCTGCTGGCCGAGTCCGCCAAACCCAACCCCATCGACCTACGAACCTCTCCGTCTCAGCCCAACAACGACGTAGGGGCGCGGTCCCCGCGCCCAGGTGGGGTGGGCGAGGGGGCCTCGGAGGGCGAGGAAACCTCGCCCCTACGAGGTGTGGCCTTGGCCGCCGCCCTCCGCGCCGAAGCCCTCGACCACCTCGACTTCGCCATTAGCGAGTTCCGCGAGATGAAGATGCAGCCGTCGCTGGAGCGGGCGTTGCGGCATCGCGGGCTGCTGAGGGCGTAAAGGCGTGAGGAGGACGCGGCAGTGAGATGCCCGTGGGACTGTGGGAGGCTGTGGCAAATCGAGATTCTTCGCTGCGCTCAGAATGACAGAGGGGCGCTGGAGCGGGCGTTGCGCCATCGCGGGCTGCTGAAGGCGTAAGATAGACCACGACAAGCCGGAAAGGAGAAGCCCTTGTACGAACGAATCCTGGTGCCCCTTGACGGTTCGGAGTTGGCTGAGGGGGTGCTCCCCTATGTGGAAGAGCTGGCCAAGCGCCTCGGCTCCGAGGTCGTGCTCCTGCAGGCGGTGACGTCGCTGGCCCAGCTGATGTCGCAGGCAGCCGCGAGCGACCCGACGGCGATGAGCGCCGTCAGCGTGGAGGTGGCGCGGCAGGAGCACGAGGCGCTGGTCGCCGCGGCCAGGGACTACCTGACGCGCATCGCGGACCGCCTCGTTCGTCAGGGCATCGGAACGCAGGTGGAGGCGGTGGACGGCTCCGCGGGCGGCGCCATCCTAGACTACCTCAGAGCGCAGGAGGTCTCCCTCATCGCCATGTCCACACACGGGCGCGGTGGGCTAGGGCGGCTCGTGTTCGGCAGCGTTGCCGATGCGGTGCTGCGCCAGACGCATCTACCGGTACTGCTCGTCCGGCCGGTGCAGGCCTAGCGGCGCCGCCGCCTCAGTCCGGCAGATCGAGGCTGACGACAACCGCGGCGTTGGCCATGATGGTCCGGTCGTCCCCTCGTTCGGAGGGGATGGCGAGCCCGCCCTGCACCACCTCGATCGTTTTCTGGCCGTAGGGCAGGGCTGCCAGCACCTCCTCGCCGCGGACCTGGCCTGGGTCCGGAACGCCGATGAGCACGTGCACGTGCATCGCCTCGGGGCCGGCCGCTCCCATGGCGCGCACGTTCAGGCTGTTGCGGTGGATCGCATCGTGGACCGCGCGATACGCGGCTTTGGTCACGTCGCCGCCATGCAGGTCGAACCCCACTCCCATCTCCAACACGCAGCGTTTCAAAGGCATCGCACTCCTCCTATGCACAGGATCACAGGGTAAGTCTGCCCCTGCTGTCGCTGTGGGGTCAAGGCACCCATCGCACAAAGAAACGCCAGTGGCCCAGCCGCGAGGCTGGGCCAGCTGGATGCTACGTTGCGGTGTTACCGGTTCAGCGCGTCGAGGGCCATGATGATCGCCGGCCCGAGGATAATGATGAAAAGCGCTGGAAAAATGCCCAACACCAGCGGGAACAGCATTTTCACCGGTGCCTGCTGGCCCAGCTCGACGGCCCGCTGGCGCCGACGGATTCGCATGGCATCGGCCTGCACACGGAGGATGTCGCCCACGTTGACGCCGGTCTGCTCCGCGCGAACGATCGCGGTGAGGAATGTGGTGAGCTCCGAAGTCTGGCACCGGTCGGCCATATCTCGCAGCGCCTCGCGGCGACGCTTGCCGAGGCTCACTTCGTACATGGTAAGGCCGAACTCCTCACCGACGACGCCGGCGAACTTGTCAGACACGGTGGCGAAGGCGGCGTCGAGGCCGAGCCCTGCCTCAACGCTGACGACGAGCAGGTCGAGGGCGTCTGGGAGATTCCTGATGATCTCGTTGCGGCGTCCACCGATGGCGAAGTCGAGCCAGTAGTCCGGGAGGCGCCAGGCCACCAAGACGAGGACTGCAGCTATCAGGAGAGGTAGGAGGCCGATGGAGCCGCTGACGCTAAAAGTGAACGCTAGCCAGAACACCGGCACCAGAATCGTGGTGGCGGCCTTGAGGGCCATGAACGTCCAGAAGGCGTTCGGCGTCCGGCGCCCGGCTTGGATGAGCCTGACGCGGATGTTGTCGACCACCGTGCCTGGCGTAAGGTGCTCGATGCGCTCTCCGACGCCTCGGACCACGGGATCGATAACTCGGTCGTAGAAGGAACGCTCCAGCTCTGTCTCGACTAGGTTCCCGACCCCAAAGGCGTCCGACGCCGCGATACGCCGCCGGAGCGCGGCCGAGGACACACCGCGGCGGTTGCCGAGGCCGTATACGAACAGGGCCAGTGCGGTGATGACGAAGCCAAGGATGCCCAGGGCAAGGAGGGGCGTCATACCTACACCTCGATCGTGCCCAAGCGGCGAAGCATCCAGAAACTGACGAGCATCACAATGCTGCCCACGATGGCCATGATTCGGCCGGGCGTTGTTTCGATAAGCGGCACCAGGTACGTCGGTGACAGGATGGAGATGGCGAGGCCCGTGACCAGCGGCAGCAGCGTGAGGATATCGCCGGACAGGCGGACCTCCGCCGTGAGCGCCCGCACCTCGCCGAGGATGCGCACGCGTTCCCGTATCGTATGCGCGATGGAGTCCAAGACTTCGGAAAGGTTGCCCCCAACGCGGCGCTGGACCAGCATCGCCGTGACGATGAGGTCGAGGTCATAGCTGCGCACCCGCGTTTGCAGGTGCGTAAGCGCCGCCTCCAGGTCTCCGCCAAGGGACATCTCATGCGCCACCGCGGCCAGTTCGTCCGAGATGGGCGCGGCCAATTCGCGGCTCAAGTCTTGGATCACTTGAAGCAGGCCGAAGCCGCTGCGCAAGCTGTTCGACATGAGCGAGAGGGCGTCGGGGAGCTGGTCGACAAACTTCTCGACTCGTTTCGTTGCGCGCCGAGCGACGTACAGCCGCGGCATAAGGTAGCCAATCACCGCGACGACCACCGCGACCGGCCAGAAGCGGCTGATCACGAAGACGAGGGCTCCAAGGCCAATCCCGAGCGCCACCCGGATCAGGAGATACTCGGAGACGCGCAACCGGATGTCGGCCTGGGCCAGACCCAGGGCGATGCGGTCGACGAGCGGCCAGGTTCTGAGAATGCGCTCTATCGGCGGCGTGCCAAAGGTCCCTGACTCCGCGAGCAGGGAGAAGGCGGCGCGGTCGGGCAAGGTGATTGTCTGTGATCCCGCCACGCTCATCTCCTGCAGCCGTTGGCGGATGCGGGATTCCTGGGCCCGTGCGCTCACAAGCAGTAGGACCCCCGCCAGGCCGAAGAAGGCCGTAGCAAAGACCGCTATCGGGAGGAGGTACTGTGCCACTTAGCCGGCTCGAGGCGAACTGGTTTGCCTATCGTGCACCAACCCGCGCGAAGCTCGCGATGTTCATCGTCAAGCCATATTGCGCGAGGCGGTCCATGAAGGTAGGCCGTATCCCTGTCGGCACGAGGTTGTAGATGATCCGCCCATCTTCGTTCACGCCGGTCTGCTGGCCCACGAAGACATCTTGGAGCGTGATCGTTTGTCCTTCCATCCCGCTGACCTCGGTTATGTGCGTCACGCGGCGGGAGCCGTCCCGCAGCCGACTGAGCTGGATGATGACCTGCACGGCCGAAGCCACCTGCTCGCGGATGGCGCGGATCGGCAGGTCGAAGCCAGCCATCATCACCATGTTCTCGATGCGGCTGAGGGCGTCGCGGGGGCTGTTCGCGTGGACCGTGGTGATTGAGCCATCGTGGCCGGTGTTCATCGCCTGAAGCATGTCGAACGCCTCTCCGGCGCGCACCTCGCCCACGATGATGCGGTCGGGGCGCATACGCAGTGCATTGACGACCAATGCCCGCTGCGTGACCTCGTTCCGCCCATCAATGCTTGGTGGCCGAGTCTCTAGTCGAACCACATGGTCCTGCTTGAGACGCAGCTCCGCTGGGTTTTCGATCGTGATGATCCGCTCTGTAGCAGGGATGAACGCAGACAGCGCGTTCAGGAAGGTCGTTTTACCGGTGCCCGTGCCGCCACTGATGATGAGGTTCAGCCGGCCGAGAACGACCAGGCGCATCAGAGTCGCCGCTTCTTGGCTAATCGTCCCGATGCGGACTAGGTCCTCGATGCCGAACCGGTCATCGAAGAACTTACGGACGGTGACCGTTGGCCCCTTCAGGGCAAGGGGAGGAATGACCGCGTTGAGCCGATAGCCGCCTGGGGCGCGTGCGTCGACCATGGGAGAGCTTTCATCGAGTCGGCGCCCAAGAGGGGCGATGATCCGCTCGATCACCTGCATGATGTGCGCGTCGTCGCGGAAGGTGCGATCGTAGCGCGAAATCACTCCTTCGCGCTCCACATAGATCTCCTTGGCCGAATTCACCATGATTTCGGAGACGGTGGGATCATCTAGCAGCGGCTGCAGCGGGCCGAAGCCAAGTATCTCGTCCTTCAGTTCCTTGAGCAGTCGTGCCCGCTGGTTGCGGTTGATTAGGCTGGTCTCAGGCGAGGCTTGCAAGAGCACGTTGATGGCTTCTTCCACGGCCTTGGCCAGAGTGTCCTTGTCCATCTGCGCCATGCGCGATGGGTCCAGATCGCTGATCAGCCGGTGGTGCAGACGCAGCTTGAGCTGTTCGTAGGCTTCTTCGTCGGCACTGGGGCCCGGACGACGCTCCGGGTTCATTGGCACCCGGCTATCCCGCGCTGTATTTGCCATATAGCTCTCTCCTCAATGCAAAGCTGCTTTTAGAGTCTCAGTTTACTACTGTACCAAGCCGTAGTTCAGTTGGGCGGGAGGAACGGACGGCAGTTGCGTATCGTCGAAACGCCGCACCGTCAAGGTAAACTCGCACAGGCGATCATGGAGGGCGAGTCTCAGCGCTTCCTCCGGGGTCACCGCCAGCGTCACCGTCTGAGCGTTAGGCTGCACCTGGGGCACTGCGGTCGGGACCGCCTGAGGCTGTTGCTGGCCGCCGCCTGTCGCCTGCTGCACCGTGGAGGGTGGTGGTGGTGGTGTTCCGGAGAGGAGTTGGTCCACGGCCAAGACTTCGATATTCTGCAACACGTACGAAGCCTTCAAGTGCTGACTAAAGCTCACCGTGCCGCCACCGGGGGCTGGCTGAGTAGCGTTAGCCAGCGATGCCTGGCAGATGGCGATGACGTCTACGCGGTCGCCAGGGAGGATGAGCCCGCCCGAACCGATCAATTGCGAAGTCGCTATCGCCTCGGCCCGTCTCCCTTCCGGGATGATGAAGGATAGGCCGGCTTCGGCTCGCTCGGTAAACAGCTTCGTGAAAGTCACCTGGTCGTTGGTCAGAATAGTCTGCCTCGTGCCGCGTCCCACGACCTGCTCCACCGCCGTGGCGGCGCTAGGGTTCGCACCCGCCAGCGGCTGGGAGCGCACCTCCACCATCGTCTCCGTTATGACCGTACGGGGTGGGATGTTCTGCTTCGCGAACACGACGCTGCGCGTGGGCACAGGCGTTGCCTCCTGCGCGGAGGACCCTGCCCCTCGCAGGCCAAACCAGGTCAGGCCCGCAGCCAGCAGACCAAACGCCAGGGCTAAGGCTAGAAACAGACGCGAGTTACCGCCGTAGGTGACCATGTACTAGATTGCTCCTCCCTGGGCCATATTCAGCAGGATAGTCGCTGGTTTGGGGTATGCCAAGCTAGGCTCCCAGTGCGCCCAACAGGAGGGCGCCGGCTAGACCCAATGGAACCGTGGTGGCGAAGGGGAAATCGCCTTTCTCAAGACTTGCCGCAGCCAGCGTCTGCCTCGGCGAAATGGCCAGTTGAAGGGCCATGCCGACAAGCTCGCGCCGACGCAGGAGCAAGAAAACCGCGAGGATGCCGCCGAAGGCTGCGCCTAGAACCATCACTACGGCCGTATCTCGAGGGCCTATGAAGGCACCTACGGCAGCGAGGAGCTTGACGTCACCGGCCCCCACGAAGCCCAGGAGATAGGGAACCAGCAGGAGGCCCAAGCCGACGATCAGGCCGGCGAGCGCGGTGAGGGTTCCGAGGCCCAAGCCGGCGAGCAGGCCTGTGGCCCCGGGCTGGATTTCGACGACTGTGCCGAAAACCCGGCCGGAGAGGCCCAGGGACGCCGCGGGCGTCGCGGTCAAAACCATTTGCATCGCCACGCCGAGTGCCGCCGCGGGGTAGGTGAGCGCGTTGTAGACCTTGCCGCTGCGGACATCCGTGTAGCCGCCTAAGGCCGCGATGCCAAGCGCCGCTATAGTCAATAAGGTGACTTCCATTAGGATTTGCTCTGGACGGTAGGTTATGTATCTCTGTAACGATTAAGGTGCGTAGTCACTGACCGTGCTGGCGAGGTCACCGTAGAGGTTCACAAGGCCGCCTCGCAGCGACAACACGCCCCCCATGATAAAACAGACGCGAGGCCAGCGGCCAGCGCGTCCTCTATGCTGGTGGGGCCCGCCTCTATGGGCAGGAAGCCCGCGATAAGCAGTCCGCGGGCCGCAAGACCAGGCGTTGGCGGGCCAGAGCCGCTATGCGATTCTTCATGGTGGCATCGTAACATGAGCGTCAAGTCCGCAGCTGTCTGCGAACTATCACGCTTGTCGAGTCCAATCACGATGTGGGCACATCGTTCACCGTGTTGCCCAGGTATCCAAAGATGTTCCCTAGGGCGTTGCCGAGGATGATCAGCGCGGCGATAATGGCTATGGCCACAAAGGCGGCGATCAGAGCGTATTCGATCGCGGTTGGACCCCTCTCCTCAACGAGGAACGTACGCAGTAGCTGCCACATTATAAGCCCTCCGAATCCGCAGCGGTTCTCTTTGCTGTGACATCCCCGTCATCTGCATTGGCTAGCGAAGAAAGGGCGCGCCGGGACTCGCGCCCCTTCTCGATTCATGCCAAGTTTCGGTTATGTACCCGTTACGTCGCGTTATTTACCGTGTTTCCGACGTAGCCGAAGATGTTGCCTAGCGCGTTGCCAAGGATGATCAGCGCTGCGATGATTGCCACCGCCACCAGGGCCGCAATGAGGCCGTACTCAATGGCGGTGGGACCATTCTCCTCTACCAGAAGCGTTCGTAGCCGGTCCCACATGTATCGCTACCTCCCTCTCGTCAGTAGGCCTCTCGGCCTGTGCTAAATTCAAGCGCCTCGAGGTCCCGGGACGCTCAAGGTTCACCCAGAGCCCATTATGGCATGGGGATGGTGGAGTGCTACCGGACGCAGCGTCCTTTGTGTCACAAAGCTGTATGAAGATGAGCTGGCGCGCCTAGTCGCCCCGCATGGCGCTGCAACGACCAGGCGAGAGACGCTCCCAGTAAAGCGAGAGTCGGTACACCGATCGCTGGCGGATTCCAGTGCAAGGGGAATACCGCGTAAAGCGGATAGAGGACCGTCAGCGCTCCATATGAGATAAAGAGCACCCATGCCCAGCGCGGATTCGGTCGGTGGTAGTCCCAGATCAGCAGGCCCGCCAAGAGTATCCAAGTCAGATCCTGAATATTGACGTGCGGACTCAGCAACGTCGCACCTATGATAAACAGCGCGTATCGTGCTCCTTGAGCTGACTGGGAGGTCTGTTGGGGCTTGTGCCAGAGCCATCCCAGGATGGCAAGCGTTACGCCGTCAAGGCCCAGCCAGAGACCTAGGGCCAGCCCTCCAGCTTCCGAAACAGCACGCCCGCGGTAGAGCGTGCTGATCAGGCCGCTCCAACTGGTCATGAGGTGCGGGAACACGCCGTAGTCGCTGCCGAGCTGCAGATAGGACGTCATGAGGTGGAGGTATTGTGTGGCGCCGGATGCGCCGACGATAAGCAGTGAGGATAGGGCCAAGAACGCGGCGCCGATGGCGAAGCCGGCAACCGCTCGCCAATTCCGCTGAAGGACGAGGAGAAGGAGCAGGACCGCGGCGTACTGGGGCTTGAGCAGCAACCCGGCTAGGACTAGGCCGCCGGATCCGCCGTGACCACGTCGTAGCAACTCCCAACCCAAGGCGACGGACACAACGAGCACGAGCGAGACTTGGCCCTGCGCAACGTTGTAGTAAGCAGGGGCGAAGCTCACGAACGCAGCGAAGGCCACAAGGCGCTCAGCTCTTGTCCAGTGGCGGTACCAGGAGAGCAGCAGCGCTGCTAACCCGAGGAGCAATGCCCAATTGGCCGCACTCCAAACTACGTGAGCTTGTGCCAAAGGAAGCAACGTAGCAGGCAGGAACAGCACGGCAACAAACGGGGGGCTGACAAAGGGGAGCGTGTGTGCGCTGACTTCCCGTTGCAGCTCCTCGCGGACGAGCGGCGAAAGCAGACTCTGTTGCACATCGTGTTGCAGCTGGAGGTCGTAGAGTTGGGCTCCTTCCCCCCTCCTTAGGAGAGTTGCGCCAGTGTAGAAGGCCAGAGTATCTCTGGGTGTCCCTCCGACGGCCAGAGTATGCTCTGCTTGTCCCTTCCAGGCGATCCCGGTGGCTGCCACCAAAACAAGGCTCACCTCGAGCCACAGGATGGGAAGCAGATAGCGCCTCACGGCGTTAGCGCAGCTTCACCAGAGCGAGCCGTTGGCACAGGTGGCCTCGCTGAGAAGGGGGGAGTCAATGCGGCGAGGAGCATCAGCCAAAGCGCTAAAACCGGAACGACGACCATGTTTGGATAAGGCATAGCGTGGAAGGCGGCCTTCAGCAGGAACAGGCCGAGGACCAGCACGTGCATGCCGAGCAACCCGGCCAGCCACATGGCGCGCACAAGGGGTCGCTCCTTCAGACGCATTAGGTCCCAGATGAGATAGCCCGCCACCACGAGCAGTACCAAGTCTTGCACGTTCGTGTGAAGGCTGAGGAGGACCGAGGACACGAGGACGACAGCACCTTGGAAGCTCGGGGAACTCCGGATCGCGCTGGGCTGAAAGCGGCGGATGGCGACACTCGAGAGAGTCACCACCTCAAGGAGAGCCCATATCAAGAAGGGCGCCGCCTCCTTAGCCGTGAGCACTGCTCGTCCGGTCAGCGCGCTCAGGAAGCCGCTCCATGTGAACATGAGATCGGGATGCGCGCCGTAGTAGCTGCCGAGCTGCGGCGCCTGCGTGAGTAAGCGGACCCACGAAAGGACTGCGACTGGGCCGGCCGTCATCAGGGCCAGAAGTCCCAGCAAGGCGACGCCAAGGCCGAACCCGCCCAGCGCTCGCCAACGTGACCGCCACAAGAGCCACAGGAAGGCCAGCACACAGTATTGGGGCTTCGCCAGGAGCAATGCGAGCGCGAAGCCGCCCGCCCCATCATGCCCTCTGCGGAACGCGAGCCAGGCGAGCGCGACTGTCAGGGCGAGGAGAGTGGAGATCTGTCCCTGCCAGACCGCGAAGTACGCGGGCAGGAAGGTGAGGGCTGTGAGCCCGGCAACCAGATGCTCTCCTCGGGACCAGTACCTGAAAGACGACGTCAGCAGGGCTACAAGGGCGCCCAGGAAGCCAACGTTTGCGACTAGCCAGACAGTGTAGGCCTGAGGTAGGTTCAGGTGCGTCAGTGGAAGAAACATCAGCGCCACAAACGGAGGGTTCAAGAAGGGCAGTGCCTGGGCGCGCACCTGCTCGTGGAGTCGATCAGTTGCTTCCGCCGACAGGAGAGACTGCTGGGTGCTCTCCTGGAGTTGCAGGTCGTACAGGGAGTCCCCGTGGCCCTGACTTAAGAGAAGGGCGCCGGTGTAGAAACTGAGGAAGTCACGGGGCGTGCCACCCAAACGCTCAGCTTCGGCCACCTCTGCGCGCCACCCAAGGACTTCGCCTTCTAAGACGACGAGGCAAAGGAATGGCCACACTATTGCCAGAATGCGCGGCCAGCGCCGTTTGGCCAGATGGCGTACGTCTCCGTCCTCGGCAGAGAAGCGCGGGCCAACCCTCGCCCTCAACCATCTGCGTGGGGACAACGTCTATGGGCCCGCGGATTCCTGCCGTGCGGGCTGTTCTTCCCTCAGTAGGCCAAGAGGAGATTCTAGGAGGTCATACACGTAGGGCGGTCCCTGGGCCTCTATTTGCAGGCGCGCCGTCTGTTCTGCGAGGAGGCCCAGGCTCAAGAACTGCACTCCCATCACGGTGAGCAACACGCCAAGTTGCAATAGAGGCCTGGTGCCGATCGGCTGGCCGTCAAACCACAAGAACGCCATATACGCGTTGACGGCCAGTCCCACGAGGAGGAACAGGAAGCCCATGCTGCCAAACAGATGCAGTGGCTTTGCCCGGAACCGCGTGAGGAATACGATGGTAAAGAGATCGAAGAGCCCCGCAAGGAACCGTGTCGCCCCGAATTTCGATCGACCGAAGCTCCGTGGGCGATGGTTGACGGCGATCTCCAGCACCCGAAAGCCCTTCCAGTGAGCGAGGGCCGGGATAAAACGGTGCTGTTCGCCGTACAGCGGGATGCTTTCCACGACACGGCGACGATAGGCTTTGAAGCCGCTGTTGAAGTCGTGCAGTCGCACGCCGGTAAAAAGGCTTGTTGCCGCATTGAAGAGGAGCGAAGGATATCGCTTGGTCCATGGGTCGCGCCGGTGTTGCTTCCAGCCGACGACCAGGTCCGCTTGCTCCTCCAGGAGTGCGACCATCGCGGGAATCTCAGCGGGGTCATCTTGAAGATCGCCATCAAGGGTGACGATCGTTTGGCCTCTTGCTTCCCTGAAGCCCACTGCCAGCGCAGCTGACTTGCCGAAGTTCCGCGCAAAGCGCAGCACCCGCACTCGCCCATCGAGATAACGTAGCTGGTCCAACGTCTCCGCGGAGGCGTCTGTGCTACCGTCGTCCACGAAGAGGATCTCGAAGGGGCGGCTCGCCAGCGCGCTCAAGATCTCTCTGAAAAGTGGCTCCAGGCTCTCCCGCTCGTTGAAGACGGGGATAACGACCGAGATCATCGGTTCTCCTGAGGCGCCTTTCATCGGAACCAGTTTCCACGCCGCATGTCGGTTTGTAAAGCGACCCCCGGCCTGTTTCTTCCTGTTTTCTTGCGAATGGGTGACAAGTTGCCCTCTTGCGTTCCTCATCCTCGCGGGCTACCCTAAGGGAGCGCTTACGGAACTGCTAGAGGCGGAGTGCTGCGGACTGCCCGGAATTCCGGTTTCGGACTCCGTCTGAGCACAGCGAGAGGAGCAAAGCAGATGGCAGCATGGCTCGATGAACTGAGTGTTGCGCCAGCGTCACGGCACGGGGAGGATCCACTGGCAAGCGGCGCGAAGCAGCTCGCGCTGCGTATCGCGTACGGGCTGCTGTTGTTCGTCGTCAGCGATGCCTTGCTCCCACACCTCTCGTACTTCCGAGGTTCGGCCATGGCGGGCTGGGTGGACTTCCTACCGTGGCTCTTCCTGGTGCTGGCCCTGCTTTCCCTGCCCGCCAGCTTTCTACTGACTTCGGTCGTGCTGGGCTGGGCGATCCTCTATGAGTCGCCGGCCGCCGCCATCTGGTATGTGTTCACCCTCATGTTGCTCCTAGGCGTGTATGAAGACCGCCGAGAGCACGCCCTTCTTCTGGCCTCCACCCCGGGACTGCTCTTGCTTCCCATGGGCCTTGGGTTCCTCCCCACCTTTCTCATCGGCATTTTCTATGGCGCGAAGCGTGGTCTCATGAATGGATTCGGCTGCGTGATGGCCATCGCCGTTGCGGCCGTTCTTGGCTTCACCTCCTATCCGCCGAATGATGGCACAGCCAGCGGTGCCGTTGTCACAGGGTTCAAGTCCCAAGAAGCCTCAATTGTGGGTACAGGCGCGGTCCTGAGTAACCCGAGCGGCATCTTCGATTTCACTTGGATCGAGATCGGCACGAAAGAAGGTGGCGAGTTGACATGGGAAGGGGGCACGAAGTCGGTTGCGGCGTTCGTGGAACGGTGGGCGGAGGCGCTTGGGAGCTCTCCTGTTTCACTCGCTCTGCCGCTCCTCTGGGGCCTCGTCGCCATCGCCACGAACCAGATTCGGTTGGCTGGTGAGCTTATCTTGGGCCGACCCGGCATGTCCGACTGGGTGCGTCGCGTCATGGCCCAGGTGCTCGCGCTGGTTGGAGGCATCCTGCTCTTCATGATCGGCTACAGCATCCTAGGGATCGGGGGCCAGTTGGCTCAACTCTTCAATTCCGCATTGGTGACGCTGTTCATCATCATCATAGCCGGCGCATTCAGGCTCTTCGTCGAGGAGCGACAGACGTGGCCCAGCTGGGCGCCAGCGGTAGCCGCGCTGTTGCAGCGTGTCTTGCGACCAGTCCAACCAGGCGGCCGGCAGAGTAATCAGACCTAGAGGGACCCGTAATGCAGCGAACGCTCAACGTACTCCTCATAGACGAAGCCCCGACCGGGCAAGGATTCGATCGCCAGCTCTACGCCGCCGGCTGCAATGTCATAGGCGTGTTTGGCTATGGCCGCCAGACGGTCGAGCACTTACGACGGCGCGACTACGACGTCATCGTCGTCGTGGTCAGGCAGCCGCTCATCCGCTCTCTACGCGCGGTGGAGATGGCGGCGCTCGTAAGTGACGGTCGTCCTGTTGTCACCTTTATTGATAATCTCGCCTCCGCCCCCTTCCAGCTCGCCCGGCAGGTCATGCGGGCTGGCGCCGCCGACGCCTTCTCGGACTCCACCAAGCCGGGCGATCTCATGGAACTGCTGTGGCGAGCCATCCTCGTGGCAGACCGCCGCCGCCTCGCCCTTCGAGGAGGAGTGGACGAGGTCATCGCCCCCGGCGAGATCACCGTTGTCTTTGGCGCGAAGGGCGGCACCGGCAAGACCACCCTCGCACTGAACCTCGCCTACGGCCAGGCTATGTTGAGCGACGAAAGGGTCGCTCTCCTCGACTTGGACCCGCAGCCTGGGGGCATCCCTGCCCTGCTCGACCCGGCTAACTTCCGGCAGATCTCGCCCACGACGCTCAGCTCGTTCCTGGACGAACGCTTGGCCGACCTCCTCGAGAACCATCTCGTCTATTCCTATGGGCCGCTCACCATCATTCGCGTTGAGAGCGGCACTGAAGAGGCTCCCGAGCCCGAGGAGGTCTTGCGACTCATTGAGGAGCTCAGCCTCGCCTTCGACCATATGTACGTCGACTGCCCTGCCCCGATGACGCCTGCGGCGCAGCAGGCCCTCGGTGCTGCAACCCTGGTCCTGTTCACGGTCATACCCGATATGCAGGCGCTCATTACCGCTCGCACCGTCTTGGCGGCGGCAAGGGAGACCCCACTGTTCAACGACAAGGCCAAGGTCATCGTAAACCAGGCGACGATGGAACACGCTCTCAAGAGAGAGGCCATCGAAGAGGGCCTGGGCCTGCCGGTGATGTGGGAGATCCCTACCGACCCCGCTGTTGTGCAGGCGGCCCAGATCGGGATACCCTTGGTGCAGAGCGTGCCTGGCTCGCCCGCGACCCAGCGCATCTTCGACCTCCTGTACGCCATCTCGGGCGCACGCCGGCCGCCGCGGCTGGGCCGTGTCGCCCGGTTCATGTCTCGCTGGCGCTCCGATGAGCGGGAAAACGAGCCAGTAGGCGCTCGGTCCGCTTCCGCCCAGAGGTAACGGCCATTCACCACCAGAGACCCTCCCAGTGCCGGCGCGCCGCGCCTCCTTGATGCGGGCTTCCCCAATCTGATGATCTTTCTCACGCGGCTCGTCGCTGCGGCCCTCAGCCTGGCGCTCTGTCTGTCGTCGGCGTCTGTCGCGCTCGCTCAGCAGCCGGCGAGGGTCGTGATCCAGCAGGTCGATGCGTCCGCCTACCCCAAGGTGAGCGCCATCGTCGACTTGGCCGATGCGGCCGGATTGCCCATATCGGGCGTCAACGCGGGCGAGCTCCAAGTGCAGGAGCAGGGGAACGCGGTCGGCAGCGTGACGCTGACGCCGTTCGTTGAGGCCGGGCTCAATCTCGCTGTCGCCCTCGTGATCGACGTCAGTGGCAGCATGCAGGGACAGCCTCTGGAGCGCGCCAAGGCGGCAGCCGTGGAGTTCGTCAACCGGCTGACGCCCGAGGACCAAGTCACCGTGCTCTCGTTCGGCAGCCAGGTCCGCCAGGTGCAGGCGTTCACGACGGACCGAGAGCTGCTGCGCCGCTCTATCAGCGGGCTCGTGGCTATTGGCAACACCAAGCTTTACGACGCCCTGTACATCGGCGTCGAAGAGGTCTCAAAGGCATCCTTACGTCGCAAGGTCGTGGTCCTCCTTTCCGATGGCGAGGACACGCAGAGCGCCAGGCGCCTCGAGGAAGGGATCCAGCTGGCCAAGACCCAGGGCGTCGTCGTCTTCACGATCGGCGTCGGCGCCGCACCAAGCAACATCCTACAGAGCATGGCCGACCAGACGGGAGGCAGCAGCTTGACGTCGCCGAGCCCTGCGGAGCTCGGCCAGGCGTATGAGGCGGTCTCCAACCGGCTCCGCAGCGCGTACGTGCTCGCGTACAGCGCACCCCGGTACGCGGCGGCGCCCGAGCGCACGCTTCAGCT
>DATDQG010000118.1:0-6832 GCA_035292365.1 Dehalococcoidia bacterium | reverse complement strand
CATACGACGGCAGGTAGCCCCAGAGGCCGACACCACCCCAACGCAGCCCGGACCGGAGCGGAAAGACGGCCTTGGGCGAGGGATCGTCGTCCATATGGACCTGCGCGATGTCGGCCCACACCTCCAAGGCAAGCGTGTGCCAATGCTCGCTCCGGAGAGGCGGCCGCAAGGGTCCTGCCGCTAGGCCGTCCGCGTCGCCGAAGATCTGCCAGGTGTTCGACCCATTGATCACCGGGTCATACTGAACCCCGGTTGGGCGATCGCCAGCCTGCGGCGCAACATAGATGGTCTCGTAGTTCTCAGCATCGGCTAGATGAAAGCAGAACCCCACGTAGCATTCCCCCGGCCCATTGCTCACCTTCGCCTTGAGCGCGTACGGAGGTGCCATCTCCACGGGCGCTAAAACGAACCCCGACCGGAGCATCAGCGCCTGCCTGCCGAGCCAGGGGGCCGGCTCCGCCTGCGCGTTTTCGAGCGTCCAACCCTCGAGGCCGTCAGCAAAGGAGTGATGGAACCTCACCGGCACTGCTCTACCCGGCTTCGTCGCGCGGCCCGGTCGTCTCGAGATAGGCGCGCCAGTTGCGCTTGGACTCGTCAATGTGGTCGCCGCCAAACTTCTCCAGAAAGGCGTCCGCTAGGACGATGGCAACCATGGCCTCACCAATGACGCCGCAGGTCGGCACAAAGGTTATGTCGCTCCGTTCGTAGTGGGCCTGCACAAGCTCGCCCGTTCTCAAGTCGACGGAGGGCAACGGGTTGATGATGGTCGCGATCGGCTTCACGACGGCCTGCACGACGAGCGGCTCGCCCGTGGTCATGCCGCCCTCTAGACCACCCGAGTTGTTGGTCCGCCGCGGCCAAGCGCGCAGCCAGCCGCCATCGCGGCCACGCTCCCACTCGTCTATTGGCTTGATGACGTCGTGCACCTGAGACCCTCGCATGTCGGCCTGGTCGAAGCCAGCGCCGAAGGACACGCCCTTCACCGCGTTCATGCTCATCACGGCTGCAGCGAGGCGCGTGCTCAGCTTGCGGTCCCACTGGATGTGGGTCCCCAGGCCGATGGGGGCGCCGGTTGCGACGACCTCGACGATGCCGCCGACGCTATCGCCGGCCGCACGGGCCGCGTCGATCGCGGCGATCATCCCCTGTGTCGCTGCGGGGTCGGCGCAACGCACGGGCGACTCCTCGACATGGTCCCAGTCGACCGGCTCCTGGGGACTGGCATGCACAGCGCCGATGCAGATGACGTGACTATGAATCTCCACGCCGAACTCCTCGAGGAAGCGCCGGGCGATGGCGCCCACGGCAACGCGGGCGGCGCTCTCCCGCGCGCTGGAGCGCTCCAAGATATTGCGGGCGTCGGCCTGCATGTACTTGGCGATGCCCGGCGTATCGGCGTGGCCCGGCCGCAGTCTCGTGATGCGGTCGAAGCCGATCTCCGTCGGTGCGATGTTCATCACATCAACCCAAGGCGTCCCGGCAGGGTCACCGCCTGTACGCCAATCGCGGTTCTCAATGAAAAAGCCGATGGGGCTGCCGAGCGTGTGGCCGTGGCGTATTCCCGAATAGATGTGGGCCCAGTCGGTCTCGATCTGCTGGCGGGCGCCGCGACCATAGCCGCCTTGGCGACGGGCGAGGTCGCGCCGGATGTACTCCTCAGAGAGCGCAAGTCCCGCGGGGATGCCTTCGAGAACCGCAACGAGCCCCTCGCCATGCGACTCGCCCGCGGTGAGAAAACGGAGGTTCGTGAGCATGCGTTCTCCTAGGATGGTTCTTGCAGTTCCAGACGCCCCAAGGCGATGAGGCTCTCCAAGTCTTCTGCAAGCTCAGGTCCATGACGGGCAACGACGGCGCGTACGGCCTCCAGCGCCTCGTCCGAGACTTGGCCGAGCATCCGAGTTACGTCGGCCACATCCTGCACTCGACTCGCCTGCAACTTCATGAGAACGAGATACGGGAGTGGCAATACCGGCAAGCCCTGGAGGTCGAGGTTGTTTGTCGCCTGCGCAAGGGCCTCGGGCCACCAAGGCTCGCGGCCTTCGATGATGTCAACCTGGGTACCCTGAGGTGACAACCATCTGGAGCCGCCGACGGCGCGTGGTGCGTCAAGTTTGTAGCCGGCTTCGCTCAAGCGGCTCCCGATCTCCGAGGCATCCTTCGCGAGCACCACGACATCCAAGTCCAGCGTGACCCGTTCCGGCATGTACGCGCGCGTCGCGACAGCCCCAGCCACAGCCCAGGGCAGCGGGTCGAGCACCTTCGACAGGTCAGGCCACTGCAACCGCGCGCTCCTGCCGCGGAGAAATGCGACGCTGCTGCCCGAACCTGGCCGCTGGCGCCGCTGCGCGATATCGATCAGCAACCGGCGAGTCTTTCGTGCCCGCTCCTGGGTAGACATCGCGTGAGGCGTCGTTTGCTACCCGCGCTCCTCGCGCCTCGCCTCATTGAGGACCCGCAGTATGAGGATGTGATTGTACAGGATACGGCTCTCCAAGGTGCGCCATTCCGAGTGAGAGAGTTTCTCGGTCACCGGCTCCCATTCGAGCGCATCCTCCGTCAGATGACGGACCGCCCGCGCCAGTTCGCTGTTGCTGTCCTCGAGTTGGTCGAGATCGCGATCGATGCTCTCCCACTGCGCCTGGCGCTGCAGGCGCAGCCATTCGTGCATCTCGTTGATTATCGTCTCGGCCACCGCCTCGGAGACGGTCGGCAACGTATCGAAGCGCGGGGGCTCGTTCATGGCGGCTGACTCCGGACACCAAAATACAGGCCGACAAGTTGGCCTATTGCGAATTATACACGAGGCGCGCGGATCGTGAGGGTAGGGAGTCAGACTGTGACGGCGAGCGCCCGCTCTGCCGCCGCTCGCATGATTTGTCGCGGCGCCTCGTACCCGGTCCAGCGCTCGAAGGCTAGCGCCCCCTGCTCCACTAGCATGCCCAGACCGCCAAGCGTGCGCGCACCGGCCGAGCGGGCCTCAGCCAGCAAGGGCGTCTCAGGCGGCTTGTACACGAGGTCGCAGACGAGCAGGCCTGGGTTGAGCAGCCGGCCCGGCATCGGGCTCTCGCCCGCAGTAGACGAGCCGTGGAGGCCCATACTCGTGGCATTGATCAGCAGATACGAACCCGCGATCGCCTGTCCGAGGCCGAGCGGCTCCCAGGAACAGACGACGATAGAAGCGCAGCTCCAAGTCCGCAGGTCTTCGGCGAGCGCCACAGCGCGCGCCCTGGTCCGGTTGGCGATGCGCAGGATAGCAACGCCCGATTCCAGGAGCGCGGTGGCGACGGCTCGGGCGGCGCCACCCGCACCGAGAAGTGTGGCTACCGCGTCTCGCGTCTCGAATCCCGCCTCCTCGCGCAAGGAGCGCAAAAAGCCGGCGGCGTCGGTGTTCGCCCCCACGAGGCGGCCGGCGCGCTTGTAGACCGTGTTCACGGCACCAATGCGGGTCGCCAGCGGCTCTAGCTCATCGAGGAACGGCACTATCATCTCCTTGTAGGGGACAGTGACATTCATGCCGATCAACTGGGGGTCTCGCCGCAGCCTTTCCACAAGGCCCCGTAGCGAGTCCGGCGGCGTCTGCCAGGAGTGGTAACGGATTGGCAGTCCCAAGTAGTCCAGCGCAGCTTGCTGGAATACCGGTGAGACTGAGTGGCCGAGGGGATAGCCTAGGAGTCCGATCTCCTGCACGACGGCGCCCCGGGCACCGTGATTATCCGTCATACGCTCCCATCCATTGCGACCAATTTACGTCTGGGGCTCGGGCGCCTCCTGAACGGACTGGGAGGCGACTTTGACCCGATGCGGCCGGCGACCCCGCATGCTTAACACGGTGAGGCGGAAGCTGTCCACATCGACTACGTCGCCGACGACCGGGATGCGCCCGAGGCGGCCCGCTAAGAGACCTCCGACAGTGAGCACTTCCTCTTCCTCCAGCTCCGTGTCCATGAGGCCGGCAAGATCGTTCAGCGTCACGCGGGCATCAACCACATAGCTACCGTCGGCCTGCCTCTCGGTTTCGGGCTCCTCCCGCCCGGTCTCAAACTCGTCGTGGATCTCGCCGACGATCTCCTCCAGGACGTCCTCGATGGTCACAAGGCCCGCCGTGCCACCGTACTCATCCACCACAATGGCCAAATGGACGCGACTCTGGCGGAAATCGCGTAGGAGCTCGGCGATGGGCTTCGAGTCTGGCACGAACGAGGCGGGCCGCAAGAGGGCCCTGAGGCTCTCGACATCGTTGCGGTGGAGCGCGCGCAGCAGCTCCTTGGCGTAAAGGATGCCAGTAATCCGGTCAAGGCTCCCCTCATACACGGGGATGCGGCTAAAGCCGCGCTCGATGACGAGGTCTGCCGCCTCGGATAACGGAGTGCCGACCTCCAAGGCGACCATGTCGATGCGGGGCACCATCACCGAGCGAACGGTGAGATCGCCCATGTCCAGCACGCCGCGGATCATCTGCACCTGTTCGGGTCCCAACTCCTCCATCTCATCGCGGAGGTCCTCCTGCATCTCCTCGCGTTCTTCTCGCTCCTCCTCGCTCTGCTCCGGCTGGTCAGGAGAAGGCAGCACGGTGACAGCCGCCCTTCTCACGACGCTGAGAAGGGCCGATCGCAAGGGCGCGGCGAGCAGGAGCAACAGCGCGACCGGGAAGTGAGCCAGGGCAAGCAAAAGGCGCGCCGGCCGAGCCAGAGCGAGGGCGGCGCGGTCTGGGTTGTGGAGGGCGACGGCCCGAGTCGCCACTTCGAGCGTAGGGAGCACCACCGCCAGAGCTACCATTCCCCCAAACATTCCTCTTGCGCCCCAGACCGTGTACGCGAAAAGCGTGCCCAGGGCTAGCGAAGTCAGGAGGAGCAGGGTACGAAGCGCCGCGAGGGGTGGGGCATCGTTCGCCAAGAGGTGGCGGAGTGTGCGCGCGCCGGGGACGTTCTCTTCCTCCCAGCGCTGGGCGCGTGCGCGCGATTGAAGCGCGAAGGCGGTTTCCGCCGCGGCCAGGATGGCCCCGAGTGTTCCCGTCAAGAGCGACCCGAGGCCGATAATACTAGCAGGCAGGTCCACGGAAGACCAATCACCTCCCTCGTTTCGCAGCCTAGGCCCGGAGCCGCGGGCGGTGGCGGGCGGGCACGCCGACAGCCAAGGTGTCAGGCGGCACATCCTCGGTAACCACTGCGCCCGCACCGGTGGCGGCGCGGTCCCCCACACTGACCGGGGCAATGAGGAGCGTGTCGCTGCCGAGGAACACCTCATCCCCCACCGTTGTCTGATGTTTTTCGACGCCGTCGAAATTGCAGGTAATCGTCCCGGCGCCGACGTTGACCTCACGTCCCAGCACCGCGTCGCCCACGTACGAGAAATGTCCCATCTGCGTGTCGGCGCCAACGCGGCTGTTCTTGATCTCGGCGAAATTGCCTATGTGAACGCGCCGCTCCAGGTACGCCTGGGGCCGCAGGTGGCTGAAAGGGCCGACGGTGACGTCGGGTTCCAGCGTGGCGTCCTCAACGACCGAGGCCTGAACCAGACAGTTCTCTGCTATGGTGGAATCAACGATGATACTATTCGGCCCAAGAATGCAGTTGTCGCCTATCTGGCTGTTGCCCAGCACATGCGTGTTAGGATGGATCACGGTATCACGTCCGATGACCACCGCATCGTCGATGTACGTGCTGGCCGGATCGATCAACGTGACGCCCTCGCTCATCCAGCGTCGGCGGATGCGGTCACGCAACACTGCCTCGGCCTGGGCGAGCTGGATGCGGTCGTTTACACCGAGCGCCTCGCTCGCGTCATCCACCGAGAGTCCTTCGACGCGCCGGCCCTCGGCAGCGGCCTGCCCGATCAGGTCCGTCAGATAGACTTCGCCCTGCGGGCTTGCCTCGAGAGCTTCGAGGTGAGACCAAAGCCAGGCGGCGTCGAAGCAGTATGCCCCAGCGTTCGTCTCGCGGATGGCTCGCTGCGCCGCGTCAGCGCCCGCCTCCTCAATGACCGCCTGCACGCGGCCCTCGCCGTCTCGAATGACGCGGCCGAGGCCGCGCGGCTCAGCGGGATGGGTGGTGAGCAAACTGATCGTGGCGTCGGTAGCCCGGTGGTGGGCGACCAAGCGCCGCAGGGTGGCGCCGGAGAGGAGGGGCGTGTCGCCACTGACGACGAGGACCGAGCTGTAGCGGTCGAGCTGAGGCCGCGCGCAGCGGAGGGCGTCTCCCGTTCCGCGCGGCTGCGACTGGACAGCATATGGCACTTCAGCGCCTATTGTATGGCGGAATATCTCGCTGTTGGGCGGGAGGACGAGCACGATCGGCCCGACGCCGGCCTCGCTGACGGCCTGGGCAACATAGGAAAGGATGGCGCGTCCGGCGACGGGATGGAGCACCTTCGGCAGAGCCGACTTCATGCGCGCACCCTGCCCGGCGGCCAGTATTACGGTAGCCCACTGCTCCATGTCGCCCTCCAAAGTAAAAACACCGACGCCCTACCCCAGGTCTTGCCCCCTCGCGCGCTGGGGCCTCCCTAGGGCTAGTCGTCGGCGGCGCCTGAAGTCACCTCATGCCCCGCTGCTCGCGGGATGAACCCATGCTAAGCGAGGGTATATAGTCTGTCAAGACGACGATCTGCCTCATTCTAAGTGTTACCGAGCGGAAGTCGATGCCTCATAAATACTGTTACCCAAAACGAGCGAGGCACGATGACGCGAATGACAGTGTGAACCGCCCCGGGAAAAGTGGAGGCTCCAAGCTGTGAGAGGATGGAGCAATGACACGACCGGGGAGGTATCCAGTGGAGATCAGGGAGCGGGCGGTGCGCCTGGTGTTGGAGCATGCGGGCGAGTACGCCTCGCAGT
>DATDQG010000117.1:0-10452 GCA_035292365.1 Dehalococcoidia bacterium | reverse complement strand
GGCCGGCCTCACGACGCTCGCCTCCTTTCAGCGACAGCGGCGCCTGCGCGCCCCCGCCGGCGGCCACGGCTCCGGCGCCAAGCGACACGGCCGCAACGGCGCCGACCTCGTCCTGCCGGTCCCGCTCGGCACGGTCGTCTGGCGCAAGGAGGCGGACGACTCGCTGACCCTCCGCGGCGAGGTCACCAAAGCCGGCCAGAGCCTCATCGTCGCCCAGGGCGGCCGCGGCGGCTGGGGCAACGCCCGGTTCGCCACCGCCGTCCGCCAAGCCCCCTGGGTCTCGCAAAAGGGCGAGCTCGGCGAACGGCTCCGGCTCGTGCTCGACCTGAAGCTGCTCGCCGACGTCGGCCTCGTGGGGCTGCCCAACGCCGGCAAGTCGACGCTCCTCGCCGTCGCCACGGCGGCACGACCGAAGATCGGCGCCTATCCCTTCACCACCACCGAGCCGAACCTCGGTGTCGCCGAGGTCGGCGAGGCGTCGTTCGTCCTGGCCGACATCCCCGGCCTTATCGAGGGGGCCCACCTCGGGCGTGGCCTGGGTCACGAGTTCCTGCGGCACATCCAGCGCACACGCCTCCTCATCCACATCGTGGACGCGTCGGGCGACGACCCAGAGGGCGCCGTCCGGCAGATCGACGCCGAGCTGGCGGCCTACGACCCCGCCCTGGCTGCCAGACCGCAGCTCATCGCCCTCAACAAGATGGACCTCCCGGAGGCCCAGGCACGCCGCGGGTCGCTCGAAGCCTTCTGCAGCGGTCTGGGACGCCCGGCTTATCCCATCAGCGCGGCCACGGGTGAGGGAGTGGCCCCAGTGCTCCGCGAGGCGGCCACGATGCTCGCCGCGCTGCCCGCGCCGCCAGCCGAGGTGGTCCTGACGCCGGAGCCCCTCAAACCACCGCTTATCACGCGCGAGGACTCGGTCTTCGTCGTACAGCATGCCCCCTCGGAGCGGCTCGCCGCCCAATGGGACGTGGGCCGAGAGGAAGCGCTCGACATCCTGCGACGCCAGTTGAAGCGGATCGGCCTCGGACGCGCCTTGCGCAAGGCGGGCGCAAGGGCGGGTGACAGAGTGCGCATCGGCGCGCTTGAGATGGAATGGGCGGACTGACCCTCGGCGTCTTCGGCGGCACCTTCGACCCGGTGCACCTGGGCCATCTGCTCGTCGCGGAAGAGGCCCGCGAGCAGCTCGGCCTCGAGCGGCTGTTGCTGCTGCCGGCGAGAGACCCTTGGCTGCGCGGGCGAGAGGCGACGCCGGCGCATCACCGCCTCGCCATGCTGCGCCTCGCCGTCGCCGATTACCCCGCCTTCGAGGTCTGTACGTTGGAGATGGAGCGGTCGGGCCCCTCCTACACCACTGATACCCTGGAGGAGCTGCACCACCTCCACGGGCCCGACGTGCAGGTCTTCTTCCTGATCGGCTGGGACGCCCTCCGCGAGCTGCCGCGCTGGCACGAGCCGGCGCGCGTGCTCTCGCTCTGCACCCTGGTCGCGCTCACCCGACCCGCCGCCGATGAGCCCTGGGCTGAGCTTGAGACGGCGCTGCCCGGCGCCGGCGCGCACATCCAACGCCTGGATGTGCCTTTGATCGAGATCAGCGGCACCACGGTTCGCCAACGCGTGGCGCAGGGACGGTCCATCCGCTATTGGGTCCCGGAGCCGGTGCGGCAGTACATCCTCGCCAACGGGCTATACCGCCCGTCCGTGTGACCACAGTCCGTATTTCTGCTATACTAAGAGTGATGGTAGCCGCTAAGCCGATCGGCATTATTGATGCGCTCGCTAGCGGGTTCACCGTAGTCCACCGTCGTTTGGGCCTGCTGCTCATCCCCGTCATTGCGGACTTCCTCTACTGGACGGGCCCTCGGATAACCGCGGCGGCGCCGCTGTCGAGCGTGTTAGAGGCGCCCAGTGCCGGTCCAGCCCCCATCGTCGGCTTCGACCCCCTGGGGCTCAACCTTATGGCCCTACTTTCATTCCACTTGCCGAGCCTGGCGCGGGCGCCGAGCCTCAGCAGCCTGCCGATGTTCAGCCCTTGGCTACTCCTGAGAATTGAGCTCACCTCCTGGCCCATGTTGCTCATCGCCGTGCTGGCGCTCGGCGCCCTCGGCCTGCTGCTTGCTAGTCTCTATCTACAGCTACTGGCTGGCCCGATTCGGGGCGAGGATAGCAGGCTCACAGCTCGAAGCTTCGAGCACCTGCCGCAGCGAACACGGGCCCTTGCCGGTGCGCTCCTGATCGTTCTGGGCCTCACGACAAGCGTCGGCGCCATCCTGCTAGCCGTCTCCGAGCGCTCCGCCATGAACCTGCTCCCCGCCTTCGGCCTCTGGGTTGCCCTGCTGTTTTTCTTTGTGGACGCCGCAATTTTTGTGGGAGGCCTCGGCGCGATCGCTGCCTTACGGCAAAGCATATCGCTCGTGTGGCGACAGTTCTGGCCGTGCCTCGGCATCTTCGCCGCCCTGCAGGTCATCTCCGTCGGCCTCCCCCTGTTCTGGGCCCGCCTGCCCGGCAACTTCTTGAACCAGCCCTGGGGCGCCTTGATCGCGATTCCGACGCACCTCTACCTGCTCAGCGGCCTTACCGCCGGCGTTATGGGCTTCTATAAGAGCCGCGTCGCGGCCCTCGCGCCCGCGCGAATATGACCGGCCGCTCCCGCACCACCGCTCCCAACAACGGCGCCCCCGTCCCTGACGAGGGTCAGAGCTACACCGCCCGCGACATACAGGTGCTCGAAGGCCTAGAGGCGGTCCGTCGCCGCCCCAGCATGTACATCGGCAGCACCGACCCGCGTGGGCTTCATCACCTGCCTCGCGAGATCCTCGACAACAGCACCGACGAGGCCCTCGCCGGCTTCTGCACCCACATCGACCTCATCCTGCGTCACGACGGCTCCATCACCATCAGCGATAACGGTCGCGGTATCCCTGTGGACGAGCACGAACGCACCGGCAAGAGCGGTCTAGAAACGGTGATGACTGTGCTGCACGCCGGGGCGAAGTTCGGCGGCGCCGGCTACAAGGTCTCTGGAGGGCTTCACGGCGTCGGCGCCTCCGTGGTAAACGCGCTCTCGGAGTGGATGGAGGTCGAGGTATGGCGCGATGGAAAACGCTACCGCCAGCGCTTCAGCCGCGGACTGCCGGTTGGCGAGCTGGAGATCATCGGCGAATCGAACACCACCGGCACGATTACCAGCTTCAAACCGGACCCCCTCATCTTCGATGACACCACCTTCGACTTCGAACTCCTCTTGGACCGAGCGCGAGAGGTCGCCTATCTCGTCCCGGGCCTGGAGATCACCCTCCTTGAGGAGGCCACCGAGCGCGAGCTCACCTTCTACTTCGAGGGCGGCCTCAGCTCCTTTGTGCGCCACCTGAACCGGAACAAGCAGACCCTCCATCCACCTATCGTCATCCGCCGCACCGTGAACGGCGTCGCCGTGGACGTGGCCCTGCAGTACAACGACACCTACAACGAGGTCTGCTTCTGCTACGCGAACGGCATCCCCACGCCTGATGGCGGCTCCCATCTCACCGGTTTCCGCTCCGCCTTCACCCGCGTCTTCAACGACTTCGCGCGCAAGGGCAAGCTCCTCAAGGAGGACGACACCAACCTCTCGGGCGAGGATGTCCGCGAAGGCTTGACCGCAGCCCTCAGCGTCATGCTCGCCGAGCCCCAGTTCGAAGGGCAGACTAAGGCGCGCCTGGGCAACGCAGAGGTCAAGGGCATCGTCGAAGGCGTTGTAGCGGAAGGACTCGTCCAGTACTTGGAGGAGCATCCCGCCGAGACTAAGCGTATCCTCGAAAAAGTCGTGACCGCCGCCCGTGCCCGCGAGGCCGCCCGCCGCGCCCGCGAGCTCGTGCTGCGCAAAGGCGCCCTCGAGTCCGCCGCCCTCCCCGGCAAGCTGGCCGACTGCTCCGAACGCGACCCGCGCCGCAGCGAGCTTTTCCTCGTCGAAGGCCCCTCGGCCGGCGGCTCCGCCAAGCAGGGACGCGACCGCCGCTTCCAGGCCATCCTCCCCTTGCGCGGCAAGATCCTGAACGTCATCAAAGCCCGCGCCGACAGGATACTCGGCCACGAGGAGATCCGCGCCATCGTCACTGCCCTCGGCGTCGGCATGGGCGACCAGGTCGACATGAGCAAGCTGCGCTACCACCGCATCGTCATCATGGCGGACGCTGACGTGGACGGTGCCCACATTCGCACCTTGCTCCTCACCTTCTTCTTCACCTGCCTTCCCGCCATCATCGAAGGGGACTACCTCTACATCGCCCAGCCGCCGCTCTACCGCGTCTCTGCGGGACGCGAGGAGCACTGGGCATACAGCGAGGCGCAGCGCGAGGCCTTCACCCAGCAGCTCAAGGTCGGCCGCGAGAACCGCAACGTCGAGGTGCAGCGTTACAAGGGCTTGGGCGAGATGACCCCAGAGCAGCTCTGGTCCACCACCATGGACCCCGCCACCCGCACGCTGTTGCAGGTGGACCTCGAGGAGACCCGGCGCGTCATGATCACCGACCTCTTCGAGACACTCATGGGCGATGAGGTCCAGCCTCGCCGCGCCTTCATCCAGGAATACGCCAAGGCCGTCCGCAACCTCGACATCTAGACCTACAGCCGGAAAGCCTCCCTCACCCTAATCCTCTCCCACCAAGGCCCTTGTGGGGAGAGTTAGGGAGGGGACCACGAAGGCAACCTCCGTTGCCAACGTGGCACTACTCGCAACGGGTCGGGTGTCGTATTCTTGTCACCAAGAGACCAACCTTTGTCCGACTGTTAGAGGAACGACCATGAAAACTAGGTCGAGAAGAAAGCCACAGCTGGTCCTGGAGAACGGCGAGCCCTCTGCTGTCATTCTCGACATTGAGGCATATCGGGAGATGCTGGAGCGGCTGGAGGATGTGGAGGACCTGAAGATCCTTGACCAGATGAGACGGAAGCCGCTCAAATTCAGGCGGCTCGACGATTTCCTCGCCGAATACTCCCCGGATGCATGAGGTCTACACAGAGCGTGCCGCTGAACGAGACCTGCGGCGATTACCTCCTGGGGACTTCGAGCGCATCATTGCCGTTATCAGAGCCCTTGCCGCGGACCCCAGACCTCCCGGCTCTCGCAAGATGGTCAGCTCGAAGAGCGACTGGCGAATACGCATAGGCACCTGGCGCGTCATCTACGAGGTCGACGACGAGGCAGAAGCGGTACGGATTATGCGTGTCGGGCATCGTCGCGAGGTCTATCGCTAAGACCTCCTCTCCCACTGGGAGAGGGTTAGGGTGAGGGACTATGCCCGACCAGAACACGCCTGAGCCCGACGCCGCTTGCCCCTTCTGCAATCGCAACCTCATCCAGGACACCTTCCTCCACGAGGGAAGCGACTTCTTCATCATCGCCGACCACGCTCCGCTCGCCGAGGCCCACCTCCTGCTCATCCCACGCCTCCATTACCCGCACTTGGCCGCCCTCCCGCCCGCCCTCGACGAGGAGTTCGAGGCGTTGAAAGCCCGCCTCGGCGACTTCGTCCAGGGTCACTACGGCGCCCTCACCTTCTGGGAGAACGGCGTCTTCGGCCAGAGCGTCCCCCACGCCCACCTACACGCCCTTTCCCTGTCCCTCGACCCCGCGCTGTTTGCCGACCAAGGGCCTGCATACAACGGCATGGCCGACTTGCGCGCGCGCCAAGCCGCGAACGCCGGGCCGTACTTCACCCTCGAGCACGGCGGCGAGGCCCGCTTCCTCCCGCCCGACCGCGACCTCTATCGCCGCATCATCATGTACGCCCGTCAGACGCACGGCGGCCAATGGCTCCTCAGCCGCGACGACCGACGAACACAGGGTGCCCCGCTCATCGAGGCGCTGAAGGCACGGTGGCGGAACGCGCTTACAGAGACGACTCATGCTCGGTGAGCGCCGGCTGTTCCTGGCCGCCGGCCTCGTCCTCCTCACGACCGCTTGCCTGACCAACGGATCTTCCCCAAGTCGTCCCGTGCCCGACACCATGGGCTACGGCATGCAGGTCGAGCCGGGCAACAACCTGGAGCGCGCCTTGACCGTGTTGGCAGCGGCGGGCTTCCAGTGGGCAAAGGTGCAGGTGCGCTGGGAGAACATCGAACGTGAGCCCGGCAACGTCAACTGGCTCCTCACGGACACCGTGGCTGACGCCGCGTACGCTCATGGCGTGAAGCTGCTCTTCAGCGTCGTTACCGCTCCGCGCTGGGCCCGACCCGTCGATAGCGACTTCTCGGTGCCAGGGCCGCCGGCAGACCCGCACGAGTTCGCCGCCTTCCTGGGCTCGATGGCGGCCCGCTACAAGGGCAAGGTCCACGCCTACGAGATATGGAACGAGCAGAACTTGTGGTACGAGTGGGGCGGTCGTGGCCGACTCCACGCAGCGCAGTACGTCGACATGCTCCGGCTGAGCTACCAGGCCATCAAGGCCGCCGATCCGGGGACCATGATCATCTCCGGCGCTCCCACGCCGACGGGCGTCGACGACGGCGACAACGCCTACGACGATGTCCGCTACCTGCGCCTGATGTACCAGGCCGGCCTCAAGGACTACTCAGACGCCATCGGCGCCCACCCAAGCGGCTACAACAACCCGCCCGACGCGGCCTGGCGCACCTACGCGGACCCAACCGCCGGCTTCGGCGCGAAGGGTCACCGGAGCTGGTTCTTCCTCGGCACCATCGAGGGCTACCGCGAGGTGATGGTGGAGTTTGGCGACGCGGGCAAGCCGCTTTGGTTGACCGAGTCCGGCTGGGCGTCCGACCCCAATCCCCCTACCGGCTACGAATACGCCCGCGACAACACGGAGGCCGAGCAGGCGGCCTGGCTGCGCAAAGCCTTCGAGATCGCCGCCGCGAAGCGATATGTGGGCGCCATGTTCGTGTGGAACCTCAACTTCCTGACGCCCGACTTCGCCAAGTCGGCCTTCGCCGTGCTGCGCCCAGACTGGACACCGCGGCCGGCGTATTGCGCCCTGGCCGCGATGCGAGGCAAGCAGGTAGCGGGATGCTGATTCTATTGGAGTTGAAGGGTAAGCCGCTCCTCTACGCTCGCGTTTTTGCCATGCCTCCACCGAAAAGACTCCTTGACTAGATGCACTCATCCTGAGCCTGTCGAAGGGAAGGATGGCGGCGTTGGCCTGCCTGCCGGCAGGCAAGGGTGGGAAGAACCCAGGCTGCTCTTTCAGCCCGTCCAACATAGCGCTTCATCTGCCCCACTTACGAACCGGGGGCAGGCCCTTCAGGCGGACATGCCTAGTCCTCCATGAAAGCAGCTGTAGTTTTGCATTCGTTTATCAGCTATTCTATTGGTGAGCCGGTTTGGGCGGCGGGCTAGCCCAACTAGCTAAAGCTTCAACCCAAATCGGCTCGACTGCTAAGCTCTGAACCCGCATCGGACCATAAGGGCGTCTCTACGGTGTGATCAGACCAATGGCCGCAGACGCCACAGCATAGAACATTCCAACCAAGACGCCGAGCCAGACCAATACCTCTTTTATCATGTTTAGTCCCTCTTCGCCGCGCTGGCATGATCGTCAGCCCCATTGGTGTTTCCCTCCACATAGATAAGCACCTCCCATGGGGTGCCAACATCGATGGTCGCGATCGTCTTGTAGCCGCTGAGTCTGCCAAGGCGCAACGGATCGAAGCTACTACCGCGCGTAAGCTGGTAGTAGTACCGCACACCGCCAACCTCAATGCCATACACATTGCTGGCCTTAGCTTGTGCGCCGTTGGGTAACGTCACGAGCGGGTCCCGCAGTGTGTCCCATTCATCGAGGTACCGGAGGACTTGGGGGACCACCGGCGTATAGACTCCGTACTTGGTGCCATAAGATGCGTCCACTTTTTCTCTTACGAGCAACCCAGCGTCAACAATCCCTATCCAAAGCAACAGGGCCCACGCAGACAGCCATGTTGGCAAGGAACCGCCATGGCGACGAAACGCGGACCGTCCAAGCCCCGTTCTGATTTTGGCCGCTCGGACCACTTGCTTCTCCTTCCGCTGTAGCGCTTCTAGAAAACATCGGGGCGAAAAAGACGAAAGATCGTGCCATGGTCGTGGTGAGTCGAGGAAACGCAGCTATCGCTCTTGCATAGCGCTGGCTTGCTCCAAGCCGGCCCCCAACTCCTCCGCCACAACAGTACGACGCCGGGGTCCTAGCTGCCAACGGTTGGCAGCTAGGACCTTCATAAATTCGGCTAAGGAGCGGTGTAACTCGGAGGGTTCACGTTGATATCACCGCGAATATTGATGTCCGTCGGTACCTGCGGCAGAGTGATGTCTATCGGTACCGGTGGCAGAGTCGGTGTTGAAACGTTCCACGGCCTCCACCACAGGAGTGCGACGATCAGCACTGCCGCCACCGCGAGCGCGACGAGCATAGCCCCCGTTGCCGAGCCACCCCCAGTCTGAACAACCACTGGACTATTCTGAGCCATTTTGACTTCCTCCTTCTTGATCTCTGAGATTTCTGAGCGGTCTATATGGGCGAGCGGCCAGGCAGCGCTCGAATGGCTGCAATCAGCACCACCGCCCCGATGAATGCGACGACGATGCTTCCGAGGAGGCCAGCGCTACTCCCAGGGAGCAGGAGGGTGAAGAGCAGACCGCCAACAAAGGCGCCGACGATGCCGATGACAATGTCACCGACCAGCCCGTACCCACCGCCCTTCATGAACTGGCCGGCGAGCCAACCAGCCACCAGACCTACCATCAACCACGCGATCAGGCCACCAGGTTCCAGGTTCATTGTTGTCCTCCTTGTGACATCAAGCTATCGAGCAACGGCGACTGGTTCAGCGCCGCTAGGGCGATGCAGCTGTTCCCTTACGATTTCAACGGTTTCACCAGTCTTGGCGCGGATTATCCCGATCAGGGCATCCATATTGCCTCGTGCTCCTTCTAGCTCCTCATCGGTGATTGCTGACCACTTCTCGCGCGCTCCTTAATTCGATCGAATTCGCCTCTCGCCCCCGCTAGACCGTCTGAACGCAGCCGGGCCATTGCGCCCTCGCGGCGCCGTCGACCCGCCTTGGGATCCAGAAAGTAGGCCAGAGCTGCGCCAACCAGGGCCCCAAACAATAGTCGTAACATGCTTCCGCCTTAGGCTTATTCTTGGTGTGCCACAGCGCTGGTCGACAGGCGAGCCGACCAGGCTGCGACAAAACCCCGACCATGATCCCAGTTAGGATCCCACCAGGCCGAAAGTTTCAACCTAACCGTCTAGGCTCGTTTTCTCGTGGGTGGTCGTACGCACGCGAGCGGTCCTCGTCTCACCCCAGAGGATCAAGGCGAGCCTACCGATCAGCCAGCCAACCAGTGCGTAGACGATCATGGCGACGATCGATTGTGGCTCGAAAACCGCCCCGTCGGCTTCCGTTATCCCAAATAGGCCGACGAATGGCTGGACTAAGGCGGCTGTGATGTTGTAGATGAGCCCTGCGAAGTCGGCATTCGGGCTGGCCCCCAACACCCTGAGGATGAACCGGATGGCAACAAGGCCCACGGTGACGCCGAAGATGAGGTAGATGGCCTGCGTCACCTTATAGGCAATATCTCGCTTGCCCGCATAAGGATCGCGCTCCATTACTTCTGTGTGCTCCAGATTCACCGGCTCTTGCTGAACCGCTTTCTCATGCACTTCTGTTCTCATGCTGAACCTCCTTTGAATAGCAGCTGGTTGGTCTCTAGGCGTTCGCAGCTAGACTGGCCCGAACGTTGGCGGCTTTTGGCGTCCCACGGCGCTCGTCCGTTCCAAGGTCGTACTCCACAAGCTGCCCGACCTGCAGGTGCTCGATGCTGGTCCCTAGGACGTCGGAGTGGTGGAAAAAGAGATCCTTGGCTCCGACGGACGCCCCCTCGGGAAGAATGAAGCCGAAGCCCCGATCGCTGATGAGATTCTTGATAGTACCGTGTGCCATGGGTGGTGTGCTCCTGTCAGGCGTGTGCCTGTTTTTATCCCGAATCGGCATGCGTCTGAAGAGAGCGGCTACGTCATTAGTTTCAACCTGCCCTTGGCTGTAATGAGGCCTATTCCAGATTATGAGGACTGCAAAATGGCCTGTCATGAAGATTTACTCACACCGCTCGAGCAGGATGGCCAAACACCCAAGTTCTACTAGGAATTCGGACCTTGGTGATCGACGTGATGCGTCAAAAGTAAGTGTTACCGAACGATGAGCGATGCGTCATAAGTAGTGCTACCCAACGCTGACGAGGCTGCCTCCTTTCCACCGGTCTGCCTGCTGCCACAATTGGCGCAGGAGTTGGTCAATCCGTCGCTGGAGCTCGGCTGGATTGAGGGCTTGCAACTGCTTGTCGATCCTTGCCTGAGCTTGCCCACGCAGGACGCCTGAAGCTACGCGGCGTTGGTACGGCGTGCGTGGCCCATCGTACCGCTTGCTCACCTTGGCCCCCTGGCGTTCCTTGCTCACGAGCTTACGCACCGGGCG
>DATDQG010000116.1:0-12422 GCA_035292365.1 Dehalococcoidia bacterium | reverse complement strand
GAAGGTCTTACCGTGCTCCTGCGCATATCGCACAAGCTTCCCGACCTGCTGGTGGGCCTCTCGGAAGGGCAGCCCGCGGGCCACGAGATAGTCCGCCAGGTCGGTAGCCAGGAGGAAGCCGTCCTCGGCAGCCCTCCGCATGCGCTCGCCGCGAAAACGCAGGCCGCGCACCAGCGCCGCCAGCACGCCCAGCGAGGCCACGGTCGTGTCCACGGTGTCGAAGAAGCTCTCTTTGTCCTCCTGCAAGTCGCGGTTGTACGCGAGGGGTAGTCCCTTCAGTGTGGTCAGCAGCGAAACCAGATGGCCAACGACGCGGCCCACCTTGCCGCGGACGAGCTCGGCCGTGTCCGGATTTTTCTTCTGCGGCATGATGCTGCTGCCGCTGGCGAAGGCCTCCGGAAGGTCCACAAAGCCGAACTCCGCGCTGGACCAGAGCACGATCTCCTCCGCGAGGCGCGAGCAATGGACCATGATGAGCGCGGCAGCCGCCTCATACTCCACCAGGAAATCCCTGTCCGAGACCGCGTCCAGCGAGTTATCGCTGATGCGCGAGAAGCCCAACTGACGCGCCACGAAAGCGCGATCGATGGGGTACGGCACGCCGGCCAAGGCGCCCGATCCCAAGGGCAGCTCGTCGGCGCGCTCAAGGGCATCGTGCAGCCGGCCCGCATCGCGTTCGAGCATCGCAACGTAGGCGAGGAGGTGATGCGCCAGCACGACAGGCTGCGCCCGCTGCAGATGCGTGTAACCAGGAAGGATGGTGGTGAGGTGCGCCTCTGCCTGGACCAGAAGGCTGCCTTGTAGGTCGTAGATGGACCTCAGAGTGCGCTGAAATGCGTCACGGGCGAACAGTCGGATGTCGACCGCGACCTGGTCGTTACGAGAGCGAGCAGTGTGGACCTTCCCAGCGGTCTCACCGATCAGCTCGTTGAGGCGAGCCTCGATGTTGAGGTGGATATCCTCGTACTCGTCACGAAACGGGAATCGCTCCTCTTCGAGTTCCTGCCGGATGGTCTCGAGGCCGTTGATGATGGCCTCCTCATCGCCGAGGCCGATGATGCCCTGCTGCGCGAGCATCTTGACGTGGGCGACGCTGCCCTGGATGTCGTATGGCCAGAGCCGCCGGTCGAAAGCGAGGGAGAGCGTAAAGGCCGCCGCTGTCTGGTCCGGCTCCTCGCTGAACCGCCCGCCCCACAGTTGCATGCGATGGTTATACCTAATGTGCGTGAGGGGTGCAAATAGCGCAGCCATTCTTCGAAGCCGCCCCTACCGATACGCTTCGCGTCGGTGCCTCACGGCGTGAACCACAATGGCGTGTCGGTCGCGTTGCAGGCTATAGATAGCCCGATATGAGCCGATTCGGAGTCTGTATAGGCCGCGATACCGGCCTGTCAGCGGTTCCGCTGGCACTTCGTCCACGTGCTTCGCGAACCACTCCAACTTCTGGTGAATGCGTCGCTCAAGAACAGGATCAAGGCGCTCCAGGTTCTGCTTCCGGCAGCAATTCGACGCTATACGCCATCCTGAACTCGCCGGTGGAGGCGCTCTTTGACCTCCTCCAGGCTATACCCGCGCTCGCCTCGCTCGACACGCTTCATGGACTTACGCAGCTGCTTCTCCAACTCCGCGCTCAGCTGCAGCCCCTCATCCGGGTCCCCGAAAAACCCCAGCAGCGCCTCGTCCATCGCCGCGATGATCAGCTCCTTCAGCTCAGCCTCTGTCATCTCGCTGACTTTCTTCATTGATCGCCTCCAGGCCACTCTCTCCAGACGATTCTATCACGCCAGGGCGCGCCTCAAAGACGGAGGGACGGTTCTCGAACCGTCCCTCCCCATCACACTATCTACAGCCGCCTTGCTATGAATGCGGCTCCTCGTTCGTGAAGATAATGGTGCCAGCGGCTGCGTGCATACCGCCGACGCCCTGGCAGAACGAGATCTTGACGTCCGGCACCTGGTGCGGGGCCTCGCCGCGCACCTGGCGGACCGACTCCTGCAGCGCGAACATGCCGTACATGCCCGTGTGCGTATAGGAGAGGCCGCCGCCGTTGGTGTTCATCGGCAGCTTGCCTCCCGGCGAGGTGTTGCCCGCCTCGATGAAGGCGCCGCCCTCGCCGCGGCCGACGAAGCCGATGTCCTCCAGGGCATAGATCGGCAGATGCGCGAAGGCGTCGTAGACCATCATGTGGTCTACGTCCCCGTGCTTGATCCCAGACTCCTCGAGGGCCTTACGCCCCGAGGTGCGGAAGGCCGCCGAGGTGGTCATGTCGTACATCTGGCTCACCATCGGCGTCTCCACCGACTCGCCGGTGCCCAGGATGTAGACCGGCTTCTTGCGGTAGTTCTTGGCCCGGTCCATGCTGGTCAGGATCAGCGCGCCGCCGCCGTCGGTCACGAGACAGCACATGAGCAGCGTGAAGGGATAGCAGACCATGCGCGCGTTGAGGACGTCCTCGACGTTGACAAGATCGCGCATCATGGCGCGCGGCACCTTGTTCGACCACTTGCGTTGCGCTACCGATACCGAGGCAAGCTGCTCGTAGCTCGTGCCCGTCTCCTTCATGTAGCGGAGCACCCCCATCCCGAAGAGCGTCGTGGGGCCCGCGGGGCCGTAGGGCGCTTCGAACTGAGCCGAAAGCGAGTTGTCGGGCGCAGCGCCACCACCCCCTGCGCCGGGACGACGCCTCGGCGCGCCGGCACGGCTCCGTCCGCTCTGACCATGCGTGATGAGGACATTGTTACACAGCCCAAGTGCGAGGGCCGCTGCGGCGTGGCGGACGTGGAGCAGGTAGGACGTGCCGCCGACCGACGTGCCGTCCACCCACTTCGGCACGATGCCCAGATAGTGCGAGAGCGCCGTCGGCGACATGGTGCTGGCGATGCCGTCGATCTCGTCCTTGCTGATGCCGCAGTCCGCGAGGGCGTTCATCGCCGACTCGACGTGGAGCTGTAGCTCCGACTTGTCTGGGATGACGCCGAGCTCCGTGGTCTCGGCCGCGCCGATCACGGCGGCTCCGTAGCGTAGCGATGTTGGCATGAGGGCCTCCTCTCCTTTGTAGCGGAGGGCTTCAGCCCTCCACGCTTCTCCGTCTTTGGGATGACATCAATACCCCGGCGGCGATTCGCGCGCCGGGAGAAGGACCGTGCGCGCTAGGATCAGGCCGGCCTCCACTTCGGAATTGTCACGTCGGGCAGCACGTCGTCGAACGTGACCTCGAGCCGCATGTCGAGGACCAACTTTTCGGGCGTGTTCTCGATGCCGACAATGTTCGTCATCATGCGCGGCCCTTCGTCGAGCTGCACGATGGCGATGGCGTACGGCGCGTCCTCCTCGAAGCCCGGCGGCGGACGGTGGTTGATCATGTAGCTGTAGAGGAAGCCCTTGCCGGCGGTCTGGAACCACTCCACGTTCATCGAGAGGCACTTCGGGCAGAAGGGCCGCGGGTAGAAGTAGACGTGCCGGCAGTCCTTGCAGCGCTGTATCCACAGCTCGTGCTGGCGCACCTTATCCCAGAAGAACTCCGTCTCCAGCGAGGCGATAGGGATCGGCTTACGGTACTGGACCTGTTGTTGGGCCATGGAATCCTCCGCGATTCAAACGGGAGAAGACCTTACTCTCCCCTAGCCCTAATGGCGCCGCTTGATATGGAGAAGAGGATCCCAGGTCCCGGACGAGGGCGCTCTTCTCCTACGCATCGACCGAAGCGCTTACGTATTGCTGAGGATCAGGGTGCCGCCGGAGGAGAGAGAGCCGCCGGTGCCGTGGGCCAGGCCCAGCTTGGCGTTGGGCACCTGCCGAGCGCCGCACTCGCCCCGTAACTGACGCACGACCTCGATCTGCGCGAACATGCCATAGGCGCCGGGATGCGTGTAGGAGAGGCCGCCACCGTTCGTGTTCAGCGGGAAGTCGCCGCCCGGCGCCGTCCGCTGCCCCTTGACGAACTGGCCGAACTCGCCCGGCGCACAGAAACCGATGGACTCCAGCGTCACACCCACGGTGTACGTGAAGGAGTCGTACAGGTTCACGACGTCGAGGTCCTTGAGATCGACCCCGGACATTTCTCGCGCGCGCTGGCTCGAGAAGCGAGCGCAGGTCCAGGTGAGGTCGGGCATCTGACCCATGTTGCCATGGGTGTGCGACTCGCCGAAGCCGAGGACGTAGATCGGCTTCTTCTTGTAGTTCCTCGCCCGTTCCGCCGATGTCACCACCACGGCCCCGGCGGCGTCGGTGACAAGGCAGCAGTCGAGCAGATGGAAGGGATACGCGACCCAGCGCGAGTTGTGGTAGTCCTCGAAGGTCATCGGGTCCTGCATCATCGCCTTCGGATTGAGCTGCGCCCACTTGCGGGTGGCGACGGCGATCTCGGCGAGGTCGTCATGCGTGGTGCCGTACTGGTGCATATGCCGATTGGCGGCCAGAGAATAGGCAGACGGCGCGCCTATCGCGCCATGCCAGCCGTAGAACTGGTCGCTGGGACCACCACCGCCTTCGCCGCCGGCGGCCTGGCCCACCCGCGACCGGCCGCTCGCCCCGTGGAAGACCACGGCCATCTCGCAGAGACCGCTGGCGATCGCCGCAGCGGCGTGGCCAACCTGGATGAGATACGACGAGCCGCCGACCGACGTCGTGTCGGTGAACTTGGGCTCTTTGATGCCCATGTACTCGGCGATCTGGAGCGTGCTGGTCGTCGAGAGGAGCCCATCCACCTCGTCCTTGCTGACGCCGGCATCGTCCAAGGCATTCCAGGCCGCCTCGATGAGCAACTGCATCGAGGACTTGTTGGGCACGACGCCGATCTCGTCGCACTCCGCCGCGCCGATGATGGCGACCTGGCGAGAAAGGTTCCGAAAGTCACGTGGCATGCTTGCCTCCTTGCCTGACCGGGAAGAGCGCCTGAGCTTGCGCCCCCCCGCACAAACCCTATTGATTCGTCAGAACGGCCGTGCCAGTGGAGGAATACGTGCCACCGGTGCCGTGAATGAGACCGATCTTCGCGTTGGGCACCTGGCGTTCGCCCGCCTCGCCACGAAGCTGCCGTACCGCCTCGATGATGGTGAAGATGCCATACATGCCAGGGTGGGTATACGAGAGGCCCCCGCCGTTCGTGTTCATCGGGAAGGCGCCGCCCGGAGCCGTCCGCTGCCCCTTCACGAACTGCCCGAACTCTCCCGGCCCGCAAAAGCCCAGCGACTCCAGCGTGACCCCCACCGTGTAGGTGAAGGAGTCGTACAGCTCGACGAAATCGAAGTCCTTGTGCTCGACCCCCGCCATCGCGAACGCGCGCGGCCCCGAGACGCGGGCCGCCGTCCAGGTCAGGTCGGGCATCGCGTTGATTCCTGCATGGGTATGCGACTCGCCGAAACCCAGGACGTAGACCGGCTTCTTCTTGTAGTTCTGTGCCCGCTCGGCGGACGTGAGGAGCACGGCTCCGCCCGCGTCGGTGACCAGACAGCAGTCGAGCAGGTGGAAGGGGTACGAGATCCAGCGGGAGTTGTGGTAGTCCTCGAAGGTCATCGGATCGCGCATGAGGGCCATCGGATTGAGCTGCGCCCACTTGCGCGTCGCCACCGCGATCTCCGCCAGATCGTCATTGCTGGTCCCATACTGGTACATGTGGCGCCTCGCGGCGAGCGAGTACTGCGATGGCTGTCCCACAACGCCCTGCCAGCCGGTCCACAGCGCGGCACCCTCGCCACCGGGCCCACCACCGGCGCCACCCACACGCGAACGGCCGCTGGCCCCGTGAGTGATGAGCGCCATCTCGCAGAGCCCGTTGGCGATTGCCATCGCGGCGTGGCCCACGTGGATAACAAAAGAGGAGCCGCCCACGGACGTCCCATCCGTGTAGCGAGGAAAGATGCCGAAGTACTCCGCCTGCTGCAGCGTGCCAAGGCCGGCGGTGAACACCGCGTCGATCTCCTCTTTCTTCACGCCGGCATCTTCCATGGCGTTCCACGCAGCCTCAGCGTGCAACTGGATTGGGCTCTTGTCCGGCACGATGCCCATCTGGTCGGGCTCTGCCACGCCGATGATCGCTACTTGTCGAGAGAGATTACGGAAGTCACGCGCCATGTTTGTCGCCTCCATCCTCGGCTTGGGCCCTGCGTGCCGCGTGAGGCCAGGTCCCTTATCGCTCAGTGAAGGAGAGCGCGGAGGGCTGCGCCCTCCGCTCCGCTCTCCTTCGTAGATTGTACTTCTTGCGGTCCCTTCTACACCTGGTTGGTCATGATGGCGGTGCCGGTGGAGGAAAGGGAGCCGCCGGTGCCGTTGACAAGGCCGATCTTGGCATCTTTCACCTGTCGGTCGCCGCACTCGCCCCGGAGCTGCCGGACGATCTCGAGAGTGGCGAACATGCCATACATGCCGGTGTGCGTGTAGGAGAGGCCGCCGCCATTCGTGTTCAGCGGGAAGTCGCCGCCGGGCGCCGTCCGCTGCCCTTTGACGAACTGCCCGAACTCGCCCGGCCCGCAGAAGCCCAGCGACTCCAGCGTCACGCCCACGGTGTAGGTGAAGGAGTCGTAGAGGTTGACCACGTCGAGATCCTTGTGGTCCACCCCGGCCATCTGCATGGCGCGCGGGCCCGAATTGCGGGCCGCCGTCCAGGTCAGGTCCGGCATCTGGGCGATGTTCCCGTGGGTGTGGGACTCGCCGAAGCCGAGCACCGCGATGGGCTTCTTCTTATAGTTCCTCGCCCGCTCCAGCGACGTCACGATGTAGGCGCCGCCGCCATCCGTGACCAGACAGCAGTCCAGCAGATGGAACGGATAGGAGATCCAGCGGGAGTTGTGGTAGTCCTCGAAGCTCATCGGGTCCCGCATGAGCGCCCTCGGGTTGAGTTGGGCCCACTTGCGGGTCGCCACGGCGATCTCTGCCAGGTCATCGTGGGTGGTGCCGTATTGGGCCATGTGCCGCATGCAGGCCATCGAATAGGAGGCAGGCGGTCCGGCCGAGCCCTGCCAGCCGTACCACTGATCGCCACCACCACCAAAGCCACCGGCGCCAACGCGGGAGCGGCCGCTCTCGCCGTGGGTGACCAGGGCCATCTCGACGTAGCCGCTCGCGATGGCGGCCACGGCATGGCCCAGGTGGATGACGAACGAAGAACCGCCAACTGCGGTGCTGTCGGTCAGCTTCGGCGTGATCCCCATGTACTCGGCCATGCCCAACGTATTGCCGGCGTTGAAGACGGCGTCAATCTCATCCTTTTTGACGCCCGCATCCTCCATGGCGTTCCAGGCCGCCTCGACGTGCAACTGGACGGCGGACTTGTCGGGCACGATGCCTAACTGGTCGGATTCGGCCGCGCCGATGATCGCTACCTGCCGGCGTAGGTCACGCATATCCCAAGGCATAACAAGCTCCTTCGTGCGAAGTACGACGCCCGGGGGATTAGCTGCCGGCCGGCTTGAAGCGCGGTACCGAGATCTCCTCGGAGAGCTCCTCGAACGTAACTTCGACGGGCATGCCCACCTGGATGTGCTGGGCCATCTTCACCGGGTCCTGGTCGAAGGGGATGTTGACCAGGTTGGACATGATGCGCGGCCCCTCTTCCAGGGTCACGAGCGCGATGATGTAGTTGGGGTTGTTCTCCCAGCCCGGCGCCGTGCGCACGTTGATGTTGTAGGTGTACAGGCTACCCTTGCCGCTGCTCTTCACCCACTCCACGTTCCGCGAGAAGCAGTTCGGGCAGACCACACGCGGGTAATAGTGGTGCTGGCCGCAGTCCTTGCAGCGCTTGATCCACAGCTCGCCCCGCTTGGCGGCATCCCAGAACGGCTTGGTCTCAGGGGTTGGCTGCGGGACTCCCATCCGACGCACCTGGGGCATAGCACTCCTCCTTGTACTGAATCCTGCGAATGCGCCCACCCGGGCGCGGAAAGAAAACAAGCCCGGCCTTTGGGCCGAGCTACGCCTTTAGCGACTTCGAGAGACTGTAGCAGTGGAGGACCTCATCGCAGTATCCGGTCTGCACCGCTTGCTTCTCCCTGTCCTGAGCTCGCAACAGCCCTCGTTGCCAGGGGCGACTATACGCGCAGCCTATAGGCTTGTCAAGCATCGGCCAGGGCGCCTCTCCAGAGGCCAGCGAGCGCCTTCTCTGCCGAAGCACCTGTCCTAGCTAACGAAAGCGTGAAGCGTTTGAGCGCGCCGCTAGACGGCTTCTCAGGGCCACGGAATGTCCCGCTCGGGCCAAGCCTCGGTCCCGATCAGCGGGACAAACCGACATGGCCCCAGGCTCTCGAACCGGAGCCCTCCTCTCGGCAGCGCTGTGATACGCTGAAGGTCCTGGCTCCACTCAGACCCGATGGGCAGCACCAACCGCCCTCCCTCCGCAAGCTGGCCCACCAAGCTCTCGGGCAACCGCGGCACACCGGCCGTCACGACAATGGCTCCGTAAGGGGCCTCGGCCGGCCAGCCCAGCACGAACGGGTCGGCATCGAACACCGTCACGTTTGCGTAGCCGAGGCGTTGGAGACGCTGGCGCGCAGACGCGGCCAGCTCGGGCAGGCGCTCCACCGAGATGACCGTCCCCGCCAACAGCGACAGGACAGCGGCCTGATAGCCGCTGCCCGTGCCCACCTCCAGAACCTTTTCCCCTCCCTGTAGCTGAAGCGCCTCGGTCATCATGGCGACAATCAAGGGCTGGGAAATGGTCTGGCCCGACCCGATCGGCAGCGGCTCGTTCTCATACGCACTGCTGCGCAGCTCGGGAGGCACGAACTCCTCACGTGGCACGCGGCGCATCGCGTCCAGCACCCGCTCGTCCTTGATCTGCCAGCGCATCGCCGCGATGAGGGCGGCCCGCTCGTCATCCGCCATGGCGCACGCTCACCCTTAACTGATGGTGTCAGTGCAAGGAGAAATAGAACAGGCCGGAGGTGCTCCGACCTGTTCTATTTCTCGTGTTCGTTTTCTAGTAACGCTGGGTGCGCGCGCCCACGAGCTGGAAGCAATCGCGACAATACACGGGCCGATCGCCCCGCGGCTGGAACGGCACCTCGGTCTCCTTGCCGCATCGCGCGCAAACGGCGGCGTAGAGCTGTCGCTGTGGCCGCTCATAGTCGCTGGCGCCGCTGGTAAAGCCCGCGCCGTTCCGACGCGCTGCTCGGTGGGTCGCGCATCGCTTTGGCTCGTTTGCGAAGCCTTTCTGTGCGTAGAACTCTTGTTCGCCCGCGGTAAACGTGAATGGCTCGCCGCACTCTACGCAAGTTAGGGTCCTATCCTGGTAGCTCACCGGTAACCTCCTTTCCCTCAGAGTTGGTCTTGGTCCGGTCACCGGAGCCCAGGATATAGGGGTCTTCGCGGGCAAATCGGAACCAGTACCACCGGGCAGCATCCTACCATGCCGTTTCCTTACCTGCAAGAAGGCAAACGGCCCTTTTTGTTGGGTTAAGTTGGTTAAACGGTCAAAGGATTGAGCCACCATTGGCCATACGCTTCATATCCGATGCTCACGTCTCGCAGTCAACCACGAGTTGCTGTTGTTGAAGGCTTCCGTAAGCCGCAAAGACCACCGTGCGCACCGTGCCGTGTCGAGCCGTCCGTGGCGCTGAGCAGCGATAAGGCGTAGTCTTAGTCCCGAACAGCAACGTCCACACGATCAACGTGAACCGACGTATTCGGTAAGCACACAAGTCGCTCGTTCACAGCTTTCCCGAAAAGGGACAACGGGAGGGAGAGTGCACTATGAAGACGCTGATCCTTGGCGGAACCCGGTTCATCGGCCTCGTCCTGCTCAAAGAGCTGCTTCGTCGCGGCCATGAGGTCGCTGTCCTCAACCGGGGCCGCACGGAGGCCGACCTGCCGCGCGAAGTGGTCCGCTTCACGGCCGACCGCGACGACCATGCCAGCATGCAAGCGGCCCTGGCCGGACGCTCCTTCGACGCGGTCTTCGACACCTCCGGCTACACTGCGCTCCAGGTGCAGGGAGCCCTGGACGCGCTCGGCGACCGGGCAAGACACTACATCTTCACCAGCAGCACCGCTGTCTACTTCGGCAGCCTCATCTATCCCATCCGCGAGGACGACGCCCTGATGCCCGATGAACGAGGCGGCGCCTACGGCTGGAACAAGATCCAGGCGGAACGGCTCCTGGCCGAATGGAGCGCCCGCACCGGGATGCCGTTCTCGGTGATCCGCCCGGCGTACGTGTATGGGCCGGGCACCAACACGCTCGGACGCGAGCCGAGCTACTTCTACCGGATCGAGCACGGACGGCCGCTCCTCCTACCGACGCGTGGAATCCCACTGGCGCACCTCGTGCACGTGGAGGACATCGCCCAGCTCTTCGCCCAGTGCCTCGACAACCCACGCTCCCATGGCCAGGCCTACAACGGCGTCGGGCCCGACTACGCCAGCCTCCGCGGCTGGTTCCAGGCGATGGCCGACGCCGTCGGCGTGCAACCGCCCATCGTCAGCGTCCCCGACGACCTGACGCCCATGATGCGCTCCTTCCCCTACCAGACGCGTCGCTGCGTCGTCTACAGCGTCGACAAGGCCATCCGCGACCTCGACTACAAGGCGAAGTACGACACCGTCTCCGGCATGGCTAGCAGCTACGCTTGGTACAAGCGCGAGCTCTCGCCCTCCTTCACCTGGGATCTCACAGAGGACGACGCCGTCCTAGCCGAGATCCGCAAACGGGAGGCCTGACCTGCCCAACGCTGCCGTAGCGGAGGGCTCCAGCCCTCCACATCCGCCAAGGACATCGGCGACGTATTGGTCCCCTCGAAGGGGCGGACGGCTGTCCGCGCCTTCGGCTTTGAGCATGCCGCTCCACAGCGTATCGTCAGCCCTGCTCCTGGCGGTCGTGTTCCTTGCCTGCCGCTCTCCCGCGGCCACCCCGACCCCCATCACGGCCAACGCCTGCGCCTCAGGCGTCGAGGTCGGACGCGCCGTCGTGTCCGGCGCCCAGATGGGCCAAGGCACCACTGTCGCCTTCGCCTATCCCGAGGACCGCGCCCCCGCCGCTATCGCCGTCCGCGCGCGCCCCCTCGCTGAGGACACGCCCGACGCCGAGCCCCTTGTCCTGTGCGGCCTCATCCCGGCACCACTCCCGACCTCGCCAACAGACTCGCTCGTCGAGATCGGGATGACACCCGTCGGCGATGCCATCCTAAGCGGCACCGCCGAGATCTCGCCCGGCGAGGGCCGCTACGAGGGGCGCCTCCAGATCAAAGTCACCACACGTGGCGCCGACCCCTTCGTCCCCTACTGGCTCGTCCTCATCGCCCAGTGATCCGCGGCGGAGGCGAGGCGGCCAGGAACCCGCAGCCCGCTGTGGCGATGCCGCTTCAGTATCCCGGCTAGCGCCTGGCGGCCAATATGCCCGGTTCAAACTGGGGCACGAACGGATTGAGATAGCGCACGCCCTCCAGGACACGCTCGTGTTGGGTGTCCTCAGTCAGAATGTAAGGAACCTGATTGAGCCTGGCCGCTGCCCAGATAAGCGCGTCCCAGATAGAGAGGCCGTACGTGCCACTAGCACGGCACCCTTCCAGGACTACAATCGGGGTCAAGTCGAGAACCAGGAATGCGTCGGCAAAGCGCTCAACCTGAGCAAGCGCCGCAGCCGGATCTAGCGGTTCAGGCAGTCTGAATCTCACGGTTCTATAAAACTCAGTGAGGCATTGCACGCTCAACACACCGGTACGGCCTGAAACAACCCGCGCCATGACTTCCCGAGCGAGATCCTGTTTTCGGCGGTCTCGAGGATCGTGGGCGTAAACGAGGACGTTGGTATCAACGAGAAAAACGCTCAAGCCGCTCCTCATACAGCTCGTCGCGAGTCCAGGTTCTTCCGGTCTGAGGGACCTCAATCTTGGCGCGTGCTTTCATGAACTCCAGAGCTTCCTCCCATGACTTCGGATCGAAGAGTGAAACTCGGGCTCGCGCCACCTCCTCGATCCCGCGCCTGATCAGCTCCGCCTCAGATACGCCCAGCTCCCGCGACCGCCGCTTCAGCATAACCTCCTGCTCCGGCTCGATGTACACCTGCTTTCGGATCATCTTCGCCATCGCTGCCTCCGGGCTCGTTATACATTGCATTATACATCGGAACTGAGAATTAGCGCCGTGGCGTTACGTCTCCTGTAGAATAGACGTAGCCCGCCAACCTTGGGGGAGTGCCGAGGTCGCCGCGGCGACCTCGGCTAGGGTTTGGGTATTCCCAAGTACGTATGGGCGGAGGGGTGGGACAAACGACGCCTGTAGATACAGCCCTCGACCCGCATGCTAAGCGCCGCGAAGCATCTCCTGTAGCATAGACCTAACCCTACCGCCAACCCCCAGGGGAGTGCCGAGGGGGCAGAGCCCCTTCGGCTAGGGTTTGGGTATTCCCAAGTACCTTTGGGCGGGCGGGTGGGATAACCAGCGCCCGTGGATATATCCCCGACCCACCCGCTAAGCGCCGCGAAGCTTCTCCT
>DATDQG010000115.1:0-5022 GCA_035292365.1 Dehalococcoidia bacterium | reverse complement strand
AGTGAGAGCGAAGCCCGTCCATCCGAGTAGTTTCACCCCGCCTCCGGAATCGTAAGGCTGCCGCACCGACGCCTTCATGAAGATTTGCGAAAGATTGTGAAGAATCGGGCGTCCCGATGTCGGTCAGCCATTATGTCTGGTAACACGATCAGAAAGTGGTGTGCGTCGACCGCCTGGCTTTACTTAGCCGGGGTTTCAGGACTCCCGGTGGTCGCCGAGGTTAGCTCTTTCTGATCGCTGTTTGCGCATCCGCCGATTCGTCGGCTGGGCGAAGACTTTGGTTCCAGCGTGCCAGTGGCGCATGGGCGTGCCCAACTGCTGGCCCGCCCTGGTAATCAGAGCCTTCGTCGCTCGGATTGCCTTCTCGTCACCCGTTTCGATTTCCAGGACCATGCCGGTTGCCAGCCTCGTTAGTTCGTTGATGATAGACTCGAGGTCTCGATTGACTCGCCCACCTCCTGCCGGCGGCGGGACTTCGTGGGCCTTGCGGTGGGTAAAGCTTAGCGGCATTAGTTCTCCTCGCCTCGCACGGTGGAAAGGGAGGCTAGCTGATTGTAACGCCTCCAGAAAGCCTCTTCCGACCGAGAAGCCGTTATGTCTGGTTACACGCGTGACACAAAGGTTCTCGGTAGCGGCGCCCGCGGATAGCAGGCGCGCCAGCAGTTCCCTGCTCGGGAGGCAGGGCCTTCCGCCTGCGGGGGACTCTTGGCCCTTGTCTTCGGATTGGATGGGGCATAGATTCTGCAAAACTCATCCGCTCTCGAGAGGAGGCCGAACATGGCCGAACGTACGCCCCAGGAGGTCTTCGCCCACCATGCGCAGGCGCTGGGCGCTGGCGACTTGGACGGGATCGTGTCCGACTACACCGACGATGCGGTGTTCATCACGCCTGCCGGGGTGCTGAGAGGCAAGAATGGGATACGGCAGGCCTTTACAAAGTTGCTCGCCGATGTGCCGAACGCCGTGTGGGAGTTGCCTACGCAGATCTACGAAGGCGACATCCTACTGTTGGAGTGGAAGGCAGAGTCTGCGCGCACACGGGTTGAAGACGGCATCGACACGTTCGTGTTCCGCAACGGACTCATTCGCGTCCAGACCGTTCGCTACACTCTAATTCAGAAGGGCTAACGGCCGTGAAGGCTGTCCGGCTGCACGCCTACGGCCAGCGTCCGTTGGTTGAGGATGTTGCTGACCCGGTTGTCACCGGGCCGCTCGACGTGATCGTGCGGATCGGCGGCGCGGGGCTGTGCCGCACCGACCTGCACATCGTTGAAGGCCAGTGGAGCAAGAAGAGTAATGTGCCCCTCCCGTATATCCTCGGCCATGAGAACGCGGGGTGGGTAGAGGCCATTGGGTCGGCCGTCGACCATGTCGCAGTAGGCGACACGGTCATCGTCCACCCGCTGATCACCTGCGGCTTATGCAGAGCCTGCCGGGCTGGGGATGACATGCACTGCGTCCGCGGCGCATTCCCCGGGATCGACACCGATGGAGGCTTCGCCGAGCTACTCAAGACGGGCGCGCGCTCCGTCGTCAAGCTCGATCCGGGTGTCCAGCCTGAGGAAGTCGCCGCGCTCGCCGATGCCGGGCTGACTGCCTACCACGCCGTCAAGAAGGCGGTCGCCATTCTCCACCCGGGAACCAACGCCGTCGTCATTGGCGCTGGCGGCCTCGGTCACATCGGCATCCAGTCACTCAAGGCGCTCACCGCAGCGACCGTGATCGTCGTCGACCGCTCCGAGGCCGCCCTGCAGTTGGCCCGCGATTGCGGTGCGGATCACACAGTCCTCGCAGACGGCTCGCAAGTGGCGAAGGTTCGCGAGCTCACCAGCGGCGCCGGCTGCGAAGCGGTGATCGACTTCGTCGGCGAGGGCGGAGCCTTAGAAGACGGAATCGCCATGCTGCGCCGCGCCGGGACGTACTACGTCATCGGCTACGGAGGGGTGCTCCAGGTGCCAGCGATCGACATCATCTCGACCGAGATCAACTTCCTCGGCAACCTTGTCGGCACCTACAACGATCTCGTCGAGCTCATGACCCTGACGGCGCAAGGTCGAGTGGCGCTCCGTACCCAGCGCTACCCGCTCGACGCCGTCAACGATGCCATGGACGACCTCGAGCGCGGACGCCTCCACGGCCGCGGTATCCTCGTGCCCGCGCGCTAGCGGGCGACGGACCGGATTCGAAGCGCGAATGGGAGCTTGGCTCTTTAGGAACAGGATCGCCACTTCGTGTCAGCTCAGTCCTCAACCTCGGACCGCGCCGACCCAAGACGGCGCCCAGGAGATCCACAACCTCACGGCGGGGTTCCCCGGCTTGGTCCTTATGGACGATAGGGGTCGTCGCCGTGTGGACCGCCCTAGAAAGGGACTCTTCTGTCCCTAAATTCAGGCCCTCTGTCCCTTTCTGAGGTCTGGCGCCCGTATTAGCCTGCAGGAGATCGGAGCCTGCATTCAGGTTCGCGGAGGCTCTCGTGGACGCATCCTTTCGTGTGCTCGGCTTAAGGCCTGAAACCCTGAAGGCGATCGACGCCCTCGGATTCGAGCAGACAACTCCAATCCAGGCGCTGACGATACCCCTGCTCTTGAGTGGCGTCGATGTCGTCGCCCAGGCGCAGACAGGCACCGGCAAGACCGCGGCGTTCGCCATCCCGATCATCGAGCGGGTAGATCCGGCCAGGCGGGCCGTGCAGGCGCTGGTCCTCACGCCAACAAGAGAGCTCGCTCTGCAGGTCGCTGAAGCCTCGTACGCGATTGGGCGCTATCGTGGCGTGAGTGTACTGCCTATCTACGGCGGCCAGGACTACCAACACCAGCTGCGCGGCTTGAGCGCCGGCGCGCAACTCGTGGTTGCCACGCCGGGCCGCGTGTTGGATCTCATTCGCCGCGGCAGCCTGAAGTTGCAGGCCGTCCAGATCGTCGTGCTCGATGAGGCCGATGAGATGCTCGACATGGGGTTCATCGAGGACATCGAGTCAATCCTGGATGAAACGCCTAAGGAGCGGCAGACCGCGCTCTTCTCCGCGACGATCCCGGCACGGATCGAAACACTCGCGCGCCGCTATATGCGAGACGCACAGCGTGCCGCCATAGCGCACGAGGCCCGAACCGTACCGCAGACGCGTCAGGTCTACTATGAGACGCCACAGAGCGCCAAGCCGGACGCACTGACCCGCATTCTCGACTTCCAGGCCCCTCGCTCCGCCCTCATCTTCTGTCGAACTCGGCGAGAAGCATCGGACCTCGCCTCCACGCTTCAAGCCCGCGGCCATGACGCCGATGCCATTCACGGTGACATGAGCCAGTCGCAGCGCGAGCGTGTCCTTCGCGCCTTCCGTGAAGGCCGTATCAGCCTCCTCGTCGCTACCGACGTTGCGGCTCGGGGCCTCGACATCCCCGACGTGACACACGTCATCAACTACGACATACCTGACGATTCCGACGCCTACGTTCATCGGATAGGCCGAACAGGCCGCATGGGACGCAAGGGCGAGGCACTAACCCTCGTCACGCCGCGCGAGACAAGGCTTCTGCGCGTCATCGAGCGCCAGATACGCAAGAAGCTGAAGCCATTGCGCCTGCCAACGCCAGAAGACATAGCCGCCCGCCGCAGAAGGAATTCCTCACTTCTCTCCGCGGGACGCTTGCCAGTGGAGCCGGCCAGCCGTACGCCCTCCTCGTGGAGGAGTTGGCGGCCGAGTTCGGTCCGCTGGAGATCGCCGCCGGGGCGCTGCACCTGGCCTTTGGAACTCAAACGCCCCTACCTGCACGGCCTTCACCGCTTCGCACTGGCGAACGTTCAAAGAAGCCTCGGCGAGCCGCATCGAAAAGCGCCTGAACGCGCGTAGAGCCGCTCAGCGCTGGCTCAGGCTCGACGGCCGCGGTATCTAGGCTTGGGCAGGACATTGAGAAACATCGGACAACCCCCAGGCATCTCTGGTGATCGGCACGCACGTAGAGCTATCGGCCGGGGATGGCCTCGCGCTGCCCTGTGAGGGCTGAGACAGCGCTTGTGATCGAAATAGACGGTTCGCTTTACTCTGGCAGCGGCACGATCGTCCGTCAGGCGGTTGCGCTGGCCGCCCTCACGTCCCAGAGCGTGCACCTCGTCAACGCACGCCTCCGCCGCCGCCGGCCGGGGTTGCGCCGCCAGCACATGAGAGCCGTCCAGGCTATAGGCGAACTTGTGAACGGCGTGCTCGAGGGCTGTAGCGTGGGCTCGTCGGAGCTGACCTTCCATCCCGGGCGCTACAGCGAGGCCGCGACTCACCAGTGGGACATCGGTTCGGCCGGCTCGACGACGATGCTCGCCTCCGCCGTGCTGCCGATCCTCGCCTTCGCGCCGGTAGCGAAGGAGGCGCAGGCCCAAGGCGGCCTCTTTCAAGACCGGGCGCCGTCCTACTTCCACCTCCGCCACGTCCTCCTGCCAATGCTCGAGCGTATGGGCATCGACGCCGCCATCGAGATGATCAGGCCCGGTTACGTGCCCACCGGCGGCGGCATCCTGAAGCTGGTAACGAGACCTTCCCTAGGGCCTTTGCGGCCTCTGATCCTGGAGGATCGCGGCGATGTTGAGCGCATATGGGGTATTGCCCTCTCCTCTCATCTACACGAGCAGGCCGTGAGCCAGCGGATGACGGCGGCTCTTCGCAAGCTCCTGCTCGAAAACGGCTACGATGCGCAGCTCGAAACCGTGGAGGACGCCACCGCTCTGCAGCGTGGCGCTGGCCTCGCCGCCTTTGTCGATCTTACAGGCGGCAGCCGCATCGGCGCCGATCGCGCTGGCGCGCCCGGTCGCAGCTCAGAGGCGATCGGCGCATTCGTGGCCCGCCAGCTCCTCCAGGACCTCGTCAGCGGCGCGACCCTCGACCGCTTCGCCGCCGACCAGGTGATCCTCTACGCCGCCCTGGCGGACGGTGAGAGCCGGTTTCGCATACCCGTGGTCACCGACCATGTCCTGGCAAGCGCCTGGCTGTCGCGCGAGTTTCTCGCTGCGGAGGTTCGGATCGAAGGGATGCTGGTC
>DATDQG010000114.1:0-3019 GCA_035292365.1 Dehalococcoidia bacterium | reverse complement strand
GGCTCGCAAAGACAAATCGCCGTCTTTCACAATCCTAACCTTGCATCGAACTATCTACTCAATGACCGTGAGGGCGGCAGCTCTACTTCAACGTGCGCCCCGGGAGCGCCGCCAGGCCAAGCCCAGCACCTCCCAACAGGCGGCGCGCCACGCGGATCTCTCTTCATCCTGCGTTGCCGACACCGCCGACTTCAGGAGCTCTTTGAGCATGCCCAGCGCGACGATGCCCCGAAAGGCGAGCCGTCGCCACAGCGGGTGAATGCGGTCGTACAGCGTGAACCGACTGCGATAGAGCCGCACGAATGACGCCGCCCGCTGCTGGCGCGTGGCCGCGCCGGCGTGGTGGAGGACCCGCGCTTCGGGCACACAGACGATGCGCCAGCCGGCCGCCTTGAGCCGCCAGCACCAGTCGATCTCTTCGCAATAGAGGAAATAGTCCTCGCTGAGAGAGCCAACCTGCGCCACCGCCTCGCGCCGCACGAGCATGCAGGCACCGAGCGGGTGGTCGATCTCGAAGGGAGCGGCGTAGGCCTCCTGCGGATAGCGCCCGTTGAGCCGCGACTCGATCAAGCGCGGGTGCAGCGGAAAGAGGTCCAGAAAAGCTTGCCAAAGGCCCGGAAAGCGGAAGGCACTGTGCTGGTGCGAGCCGTCCGGGTTCACCAAGCGCCCCGTCGCCATGGCGACCTCGGGGCGCTCCTCCAGGTAGGTCATCAGCACGGGCAGCGCATCGCCGAGGAGCTCGGTGTCGGGGTTGAGCAGGAGCAAGTGGCGCCCGCCCGCGTGGCGCAGCGCCTGGTTGTTGGCCGCCGAGAAGCCGCGGTTGCTCTCATTGGCGATGAGGCGCACCGACGGGAACTCCGCCGCAACCATCGCGGCGCTGTGGTCAGGAGAGGCGTTGTCCACGACCCACACCTCGGCGCCACGGGGAAGCGCGGCATCGCCCAGGGCGCGCTCGACAGAGCGCAGGCAGGTGGCGAGGAGCGCCATCGTATTGTAGGAGACGATGACGACCGACAGGTCGCACGACGCCGTCGGCGTTGCGAAGGGAGAGAGCGGGCCCTCCGCCGGGCCTGACGACGAAGCGACCGCCGGACGGGCCATCAGTAGCTGACCGTCACCTGGGTGATGCCGACCTGGCCACCCGGGAAGCCGACGCCCCCTTGCTCCACCCCCGCCCAGAAGCGCACCACCTGCACCCGGTCGATGTTGACCTGGATGGTGCCGGTGATGGTCGTCTCCTCGCCCGGCGCGAGATCACGCCCGAGGCTCCAGCGCGCCGGCAGCGGGCGGTCTGCCTGGTCCCAGCCGATGCCGACCCGCCAGACGCCGGCACGCTCGAAGCAGACCTGACCGTCGTCGCCTCTAATGCCCATGTAGTTCGTGTCCGTCGTGTAGGCGGCGCCGGGCGCCGGGCACGAGGTATGGATCACGACGTCGCCAGTGTTGCGGACACGTATCTCGACCTGAAGCAGGCCGCCCTTCGGCACGGCTTTCGGCGTGATGCGCGACTCCACGATCTCGAGCTTTGGCGTGCCGCCTTCCACGAGCTGCACCGGGAGCCGGCTTTCGATGACGTTGCCGGCGCGGTCTTTGGCGAGGACCTGGATGACGTACGCGCCGTTGGGGAGGACCTGGCTCTGCGTGGTGCCCTCCCAGCGGAAGGAGTGCTCAACCGCGTTCTTGGCCTCCTCCCGCGTCAGCGGATAGGTGCGACCATCGGCGCTGGTGATGGTGATGGAGACCAGGGCAGGCTTGGTGAGACGGTACGAGAGGAACGTGTCGTCATCCACAGCGTCGCCGTTGGGCGAGATGACCGACCGTTGCAGGACGACATCTCGCAGCTCAGGGGCGGCGGTATCGGCGTCCTGGATGATGAGCGTCGTGCGCTGCTCCTCCTGGCGCTGGCCGTCGCCGGCTTGAACCACGACCGCGTAGGTGCCATTCGGCAGGATACGCTCGGTGGCGAGGTCCGGGTCCGGTTGGTGCGAGCCCTTGAGCCGGAGGCTGTAGTCGCCCTTGGAGCGGAGCTCGTCGCTCCGGAGCAGGTAGCGCTGTCCGGCGGCGTCCTCAAGCCAGGCCGACAGCCGGGCCTCCCGCGTGAGTCCGTAGGAGACGAACGCCTCGTCGTCCAGCCCGTCGCCGTTGGGGCTCACCGTCATCTGCGCCGGCCCCACGCCGACGAGGAGGGGCGACGGTGCGCAGGCGAGAGCGAGCACCGCGACGAGGACACAAGCCGTTAGGCCCCTCATGGAGCCGCATCCTCCGCGAGCACGTGATCAGCCATTCCACCCCCTCCGTAACAGAAACAATAACAAGGGAGACCTCAAAGCACAAAACTGTGCCTACACCCTCGCGTCGACGGGAGAGGAGACAGACAGCGTGCACGTAAGACCCTGCGGCGTAGATATGGCCTGCCGAAGTCCTGCGACAACCGGCCAGGGGGCTAGAAAATCAAGCCTGCTGCTTTGAGCTCCCGTTCAATATCTAACACTTTTTCCTCGACGGAATCTGAGAACTCGATTCGACTAATTCCTTCCAAGTCAGAATGGAGCTTTGTGCCCCGTTTAAATAAGATGCACGTTTGCGCCCTACCCAATCTGCCACAGAACCAGCCGAGCTCAAACACTACATTAGGACGCGCTTGGCTGTATCGACCATCGGGCGCTTCAATGAGGTCGTCCGGAGTCAATAGAGCGATTGAGAAAGCAGCTGTCTGCGCCTCTTCCTCAAACTTTTCGATCAGCGTACGTCCTCTGCCTGGCTGTTCTCGTAAGACCCTAACATCAATCTGCCAATGGTCAGTGAGAAGTCTTTCAAGTCGAAGCATGTTGACTTCGTCGCGGCCATGGATGATGAATACCGTGCGAGATATTTGCTGGGCAGCCGCCCGAGAAGCAGGTTGCTGACTCGATGCTTCGTTTAATACCAAGGCTATACGATTAATAAGCTCGCTCAGACGCATCTCCAGCCGGGTCGATGCCAGTTCGGGGGGATAGGATTGAATCGGCAGGATTGTTCC
>DATDQG010000113.1:0-12391 GCA_035292365.1 Dehalococcoidia bacterium | reverse complement strand
GGTTCTAGGTATTCCTAGGCCTTCCAGGGCGGGCGGGTGGGAAGACCAGCGTAAGGAGCCCTGTCATGCCTGACTACCCCGCCATCGACATCCACTTCCACATGTACGCCACGCCCCAGGCCGCCATCAACGCCATGGGCGGCCGCGCGCGCGTCGGCTACACCGGCACGCCCGAGGAGGCCATCCCCTTCATGGCCGAGGCCAACATCGACGCCGCCGTCATGCTCAACTTCACCCCGGTCTGGGATATGGCCCAAGCGGCCCGCCGGCGTTGGCAAGGAGACCTGACCCCCGAGGCCGAAGAGCGCATCCGCGCCGACCTGGCCGACCGCCTGCAGCGCCGCAACCAGTGGTCCTGCGAGGCGTCGCGCGAGCACCCCCAGCTCATTCCCTTCATCGGCGTCGACCCAGTGCTCGGCGACCAGATGGAGGCCGAGGTCGAAGCGCGCCATCGCGAGGGCGCACGCGGCATCAAGCTCCACCCGCCGGTGCAGCACATCGCCGTCAACGACCGCCGCCTCTGGCCCGCCTACGCCGCCGCCGAGCGGCTGGGCATGATGGTCCTCACCCACATGGGCCCCTTTGGCGACATCAGCGGCGAGTACGCCCACCCGAAGCTCTTCGCCGAGGTCGCCGCCGCCTTTCCCAACCTCCACGCCGTCCTCGCCCACTGCGGCGGTCGCGAGGGCCGCGATGCCGCCATTGCCCTCGCCCAAGAGCGCCCCAACATCAACTTCGACTGCTGCGGCGTGGTCTCCCCCTCACCCGACTCAAGCGACCTCGACGACCAGGAGCTCGTCAACCTCTTCCGCCGCCTCGGCACCGACCGGATCGCCTTCGGCAGCGACTGGTGCTTCCGAGACCCGCGGCCCGATATCGAGCACGTCCTCGGCCTTCCCTTCACCGACGACGAGAAGCGCGCCATCCTCCGCGGCAACGCCTCGCGTTGGCTGGGGCTGGAGGGGTAGCTTCCATGAAAGCAGGCTCGCATGGCAAGTGAGCGGATTCAGCGACGCATCGAGCGCCTCTTAGATCAAGCGGAGGAGGCTGCAGACCGACGCGAATGGGAGTTGGTTCGCCAACGGGCGGAGGACATACTAACGTTCGATCCCGACAATCCCGATGCTAGCGGCTTCTTGGTAGCTGCTCAAAGGGCTCTAGGGACAACCGTCTCGAGTCCTGTAGCAGACTCGACGCCGTCTGCTCCGCCCCATCCCACCTCCTTCGCCAACGGCCGCTACACCGTGCGCCGCTTCCTAGGCGAAGGCGGGAAGAAGAAGGTCTACCTCGCTCACGACACCCGCCTCGACCGCGACATCGCTTTTGCCCTCATCAAGACCGAAGGGCTCGATGAGGCGGCCCGCGCCCGCATCAGCCGCGAGGCCCAGGCTATGGGACGACTAGGCGACCATCCCCACATCGTCACCATCTTCGACATCGGCCAGGAAGAAGGCCAGCCCTACCTCGTCCTTCCCCTTATGCCTGGCGGCGACGTGGGAGACCTCATCGAGAAAGCGGAGAAGCACCAGCTCCCCCTCGACACCGCCATCCGTATAACCGACCAGCTCTGCCAGGCGCTGGAGCACGCTCATACCAAGGGCATCATCCACCGCGACATCAAGCCGGGGAACGTCTGGCTGACCCAGGACGGAACGGCCAAATTGGGAGACTTCGGCCTCGCCGTTGCGATAGACCGCAGCCGCCTAACCCAGGCAGGCATGATGGTCGGCACGGTCTCCTACATGCCTCCGGAGCAAGCGATGGGTGGTACGGTTGAGGCGCGCTCGGACCTCTACTCCGTGGGCTGCATGCTCTACGAGATGGTCACCGGCCGCCCGCCCTTCGTCGGCGACGACAACATCGCCATTATCGGCCAGCACCTCAACACCCCGCCCGTCTCCCCTTCCTGGCACCACCCCGACCTACCCAAAGGCCTCGAGACCCTCATCCTCCGCCTCCTTGAAAAGGACCCAAACAGACGCCCCACCTCCGCTGCTAACGTGCGCCAAGCCCTCGCGTTGCTCGATTTAACCGTTCGTCCTGAGCCTGTCGAAGGGCCAAACGCCAACCGCACCGCTGAAACCCACACTGACAACCCCCTCTACCGACGCACCTTCGTTGGGCGCGAGGCCGAGCTGCGCCAGCTCCAATCCGCCTTCGATGGGGCCATGTCGGGCCAAGGGGCGCTGGCTATGGTGGTGGGCGAGCCCGGCATCGGCAAGACGGCGCTCGTCGACCAGCTTGCCACCTACGTCTCGCTAAGAGGCGGACGCACGCTCGTCGGCCACTGCTACGAGGAAGGCTCGCTCTCGCTACCCTACCTCGCCTTCGTCGAGGCGATGCGCTCCTACGTCCTCACTCGCGAGCCCGACGCGCTCAAGTCCGACCTCGGCACCGGCGCCGCTGATGTCGCCCGCATCGTCTCCGATATACGCGACCGCGTGAACGTCGAATTGCGCTCGCCGGGCGATCCCGAGGACGACCGCTGGCGGCTCTTCCAATCGGTTACCTCGTTTCTCCGCAACGCGTCGCAAGTGCAGCCCCTGCTCCTCGTGGTGGAGGACCTGCACTGGGCCGACCGCGGCACGCTCGATCTGCTGCTGCACGTGGCCCGTAACCTGCAGGGCGCGCGCTTGTACGTCGTTGGCACCTACAGAGACGTTGAGGTCGACCGTGCTCACCCGCTGTCTTCAACGCTCGCCGAGCTGAGTCGAGCCACGAGCTTCAATCGGATTCGCCTACGCGGACTAACGATCGATGAAGTGCAGCGGATGATCAGTAACATCCGCGGTCAGGAGGTCCCCTGGGCGCGCGCCGAGATGTACTACCGCCAGACAGAAGGCAACCCGCTCTTCATCCAGGAGCTCCTGCGCTACCTGGTCGAGGAGGGCGTCGTTGTTCGCGAGGGCGGTCGCTACGCCCTAGCCGATCCCAACCAGCCCGAAGCCGGCGTGCCAGAGGGGCTGCGCGACGTTATCGGCAAGCGTTTGTCGCGCCTCAGCGCAGAATGCAACCGACTTCTCTCAGTCGCTGCAGTCATCGGCCGCGACTTCAATCTCCAGACGCTCCACGTCGTTGCAAACGCATCAGAGGAAGCGGTGCTAAGCGGACTCGAGGAGGCGATTCGCGTCGGTGTGCTGGAGGAGCGCTCGAGGCTGGGAGCGGTCAGCTACCGCTTCGCTCACGCTTTCTTCCGTCAGACGCTCTACGAAGAGATGATCGCCCCGCGCCGCCTTCGTCTGCATCAGGAGATTGCCCGCGCCCTCGAAGCCGAGTACGGCGCGCGACGCGAGGACCACGCGGCGGAACTGGCCGAACACTTCGCGAACTCGACCGACAAGGCTGACTTGACCAAAGCGGTCCAGTATGGGGAGAAGGCTTCGCAGCGAGCAATGTCCGTCTTCGACTACGGCGAGGCGGTCAGGCTGTTAGAGCGAGCGCTTGCAGTACAGGAGGTACTTGACCCAGACGACAACGCTAAGCGATGCGATCTGCTTCTCGCGCTCGGTGAGGCCTTGATGCCAGCTGGAGAGCCGCAGCGAGTCTGTGAGGAGCTTGCGGAGGAGGCATTCAGCCTAGCGGAGACACTTGGTGATCAACGCCGCGCCTCGCGGGCTTGCCAGGTCGCGCTTGATGGAATACAGCGCTATGGCGCTTCGATCATGTGGGGCGCCGCCGTTCGTCGCCGGTGGGTTGAGCGAGCTGGCCGCAATGCTGCGCCGGGGACGGCGGACCGCGTGCGAGCCGACGTGGCCATGGCTGGCGTTCTGATGTCGCAAGGTCGCCACGCTGAGGCCTGGGCGATGAGGGTCCCATCTCTCGATGCTGCCCGGGAGCTCAATGACCCTGAACTCCTCTTCTTCACGGCCCTCAGCATCCTGGGCAACCCTCGCCCGCCGCGCCGAGAGGCGCTAGCCTTCGAGCTAGCCAATGAGTTCGCTCAGGCGCCGAGAGATGGCGTGACTGGGCCAACTCTCGGCGGAGTTCTGTTTGGGGCTGCGTGTGCTTTCCTTCAACACGGAGAGCGCAACCATGCAGAGGACCTCTTCAGGCAGCTGAGCGAGCTCGCGACGCGAACGCAGGAGGCGCAGTTGGCCCTCCGACCGTTCACGTCCGAAGCAATAATCGCAACGCTGGAAGGCGATCTCGAACGTGCTGTGCGCGTCTCCCAGCAGCTCGTAGAGCGTGCCGACGAGTTGGGCGCACCTGTGGCTGGGCGAGTAAACGCAATACCCGCCAACTATGCTCTCTTTTGCATGGGCCGTGGCGAGGAGGTGCTCGCTCGTCGGGGAGCAGCAATCGAGACAGCTGGCGTCGAGCCTTCAGCAGCGAGCGAGTCACAAACAGTATGGCTTCTCGCCCAACTCGGGCGTTTAGCCGAGGCCGGAGACGTGCTCGGCAATCTAATGCGAGACCGAAATATCAATCCTGAGAACAATCAGCTTTCTACAGCGAATCTCCTGAACCTACTGCAGGCCGCCGTGCTGCTGCGCGAGACCGAGGCCGCAAAAGTCCTCGCTCGCCTGCTCGAAAACGTGCGTTCCTTCAGCTGGTCAACGCGTGATACGAACGTCTGTCCAGCACGCCTTCTAGGCGCGGCTGCGGCTCTACTAGGGCACCCCCGGCACGCACGCGACTACTATCGTGAGGCGATTGAAGCGTGCGCCAAGCTCCGCTTCCGCCCCGAAATCGCGCTCACGCGCCTCCAGCTCGCCGAGCTGCTGCTAGAAGAGTCCGCCAAGCCCAACCCTCTCGACCTACGAACCTCTCCGTCTCAACCTGACAACGACGTAGGGGCGCGGTCCCCGCGCCCTAGGGTGGTTGGGGATGGGGCCGCCGAGGGCGAGGAAACCTCGCCCCTACGCGGTGCAACGCTGGCCGCCGCCCTTCGCTCCGAGGCGCTCGAGCACCTCGACTTCGCGATCAGCGAGTTCCGCGAGATGAAGATGCAGCCGTCGCTGGAGCGCGCGCTGCGCCATCGTGGGTTGCTGAAGGCATAACCTCCAAGGAGACATAGCATGGAGATCGCGCCAGGAGTGCACCGCGTCGAAGACGTTACGGGGAGTAACGTGGTGCTCCTCACCGGCGACCAGATGGCCGTCATCGATGCCGGCATCCCCGGCAATGGGGACGCCATCGTCTCATACATACGGAAGCTGGGCCGCAGCCCCCGTGACCTCGGGTGGATCATCGTCACTCATCATCACTTCGACCACTCCGGCAGCGCCTGGGAGCTGCGCGAGCTGACCGGCGCCAAGGTCGTCGCCCATCGCTCGGAGACCGAGCCGACACCGGATGGAAAGCTCCTCCTGCGGAAGGGCGGGGAGGGCGAGCCGCCCCCAAGCTGGTACCGCTGGATCCTCGCCAGAAGCGGCGGCGGACGCCGGCCCGAGATCGTCTTCCACGACATCGAAGTCCAAATGGCGGTGGAGGACGGCGAAACCCTCGATTGCTTGGGCGGCCTGCGCATCATCCACACGCCCGGGCACACGCCCGGCAGCATCAGCCCGCTCCTCGCCGACCCGCAGGTGATCTTCCTGGGCGACTCCGCCCTGAACAACGTGGACCGCCTGAGCCGTCCGCTGACCTGGGACCGCGCGAAGCGCCGCCAGCTCGACGAGTCGCTGCGCGGTCTGCGTGACCTCGAGGCCGCCTTCGCCTGTTTCGGCCACGGCCCCCCGCTTATGGACCAGGTCATGGAGAAGGTCCGCGGCATGACCGACCGGCCCTACGATATGCCCACCTGGCGCATCGCGCTCAAGAACTGGCAGACGCTGCAGCGCTTCCGCGCCAGCACACAGCGCAAGGGTCACTGGGAGGGCGGCAAGAGCGACTGACGACCGGGCAGGGCGCTAGCCCACCTTGTTGAGCAGCGCCACCACCCGGTCCAGCACTTCGTCGGCCACTTCCGACTTCAGCATCAGCGGCCGGTCCTCCATGCTCCCGTCGCGGTGCAGGATGACCACGCGGTTCGTGTCGACCGCGAAGCCGGCGTCGGTGGCGCTGATGTCGTTGGCGATGACCAGGTCCACGTTCTTGCGGACCAGCTTGTCCCGCGCGTGCAGGATGAGGTCCTCGCTCTCGGCGGCGAAGGCCACCTTGATGAACGGGCCGTTGGTCGAGGCGATGATGTCCGGGTTCTTCACCAGCGAGAGCATGAGCTCCGGGCTCTGTTCCTTCTTGATCTTCTGATCGAACGCCTCAGTCGGCCGGTAATCGGCCACAGCCGCGGCCATGATGATGGCGTCGCAGCCCTGCACCGCGTTCGTGACCGCGTCGAACATCTGCAGCGCCGTGTCGCAGTGTACGACGCTCATCGCCACTGGGTCGGGCAGGGCTGTCGGCGCCGTAATGAGGACCACTGAGGCGCCTCGGTCGCGCGCGGCCTCGGCGAGCGCGTAGCCCTGCTTGCCGGTGGAGCGGTTCGTCAGCACGCGCACCGGGTCGAGCGGCTCCTGCGTGCCGCCGGCGCTGACCACGATCCGGCGACCGGCCAAGTCGCCGTTACGGCCCAGCACCGCGCGCAGGTGGCCGATCAGCTCCGGCACCTCCAGCATGCGACCCCAGCCCACCTCGCCCGAGGCGAGCCGCCCCGAGGCTGGGCCGATCACCGTTGCGCCGCGTCGGCGCAGCGTGTCCAGGTTGGCCTGCGTCGCCGGATGCTGGAACATGTGGTGCTCCATCGCCGGCGCGATGAGCAAGGGCGCCGTCGTGGCCAGGACGATGCAGGCCAGCAGGTCGTCGGCGAGGCCGTTCGCGAAACGAGCGATCGCGTTGGCCGTCGCCGGAGCGACGAGCACAGCGTCGGCCCGCTGTGCCAGGGCGACGTGCTCGATCGCCTGCTCGGAGTTGGGGTCGAACAGGTCCACCGCCGCGGGGCGATGGGTAAGGCTTCGGAAGGTCAGCGGCGTGACGAAGGCGGCGGCCTCCTTCGTGAGGACCACGTCCACCAGCGCGCCCGCCTGCACCAGCTTGCTGGTAAGGTCCGCGGCCTTGTACGCGGCGATGCTGCCGGTGACGCCGAGAACGATGGTCTTCTGCTTGAGCACGTCCATAGTCAGCTCCTCTTAGGCGCTGTCTGGCTGGTTCAACTCATGGAGAAGGCGGAGGCCGATCAGCGTGAGGTCGGGGTTCACCAGGTCTATGGCTGTGATCTCGCGGGCAAGCGAGTCGGCCAGGCCGCCGGTGGCGACCACCTTGGCCGGCCCTTCCATCTCCGCCTGCAAACGCTTGATCAGCCCCTCGACGAGCCCAACATACCCATAAAAGAGGCCGGATTGAAGCGTACTCACGGTGTTATGGCCGATCGCCTGGCGCGGGCGTACGATCTCGACACGAAAGAGTTTGGCGGCATGAGTGAAGAGGGCATCGGCGGCGATGCCAAGGCCGGGCGCGATGGCGCCGCCGATGTAGTCGCCCTCCTGCGTGATCACGTCGAAGGTCGTGGCGGTGCCGAAGTCGACGACGATCAGCGGCCCGCCGTACAGACGGAAGCCGGCGACCGTGTTGGCGACGCGGTCGGCGCCGACTTCGCGGGGATTGTCGACGCGGATTCGCACGCCCGTCTTGATGCCGGTGGCGACGATGAGGGGCTTGATCCGCCAGTAGCGTTGCACGACCTCTTCGAAGACCTCCTCGAGGGGCGGCACGACCGAACAGACGACGGCGTGCATGACCGCTGTCGCATCCAGGCCCCGCGCCTCAAAGAGCTGGCGGAGGAGCACCCCGTACTCGTCCGCGGTCCGCAAGGGGTGCGTGGTGAGGCGCCACGTGGCGCGCAGCTCCTCGTCCTCGAAGAGGCCGAGCGTGATGTTTGTGTTGCCCACGTCGACGGCCAGCAGCATAGTGGGATTATAGCAGGCCGATAGGCGCGCTATGCTAGAATGTCGCGCAATTAGACATGCGGTTCTCACGCTTACCATGCCTCCCTTTCTCTCCCACCCGCTCACGGCTGAAGCGGCGCTCGCCCTCATCGAGCTGCGCCACGCGCCGGAGCTGACGGCGCTCGTGCAGCGAAACCACGCCCATCTGTACCGTTGGCTCTCTTGGGTGTCTGAGGTCTATCGGGAGAAGGACGCCCGCGCCTTCATCCGCCACGGCTTGAGGCGCTTTGTCACCCAGAACGGCCTCGTCACCGGCATCTGGGTCGGCGAGTGGCTTGCCGGCGTCGCTGACCTCCACACGGTCAACTGGCAGGCCCGTTCGGCGAGCCTCGGCTACTGGCTCGGCGAGGAGTGGCAGGGGCGGGGCCTCGTCACCTTGGCCTGCCGAGCGCTTATCCACTACGCTTTCGACGATCTCGGCCTTACTCGTGTCGAGGTCCACGCCGCCACCGACAATCACCGCAGTGGCGCCATTCCGGAGCGCCTCGGCTTCCGCTTCGAGGGCGTCCTCCCAGAGGCCGAATGGCTCCACGACCATTGCGTGGACCACGCGGTGTACGCGCTCACCGCGGAGGAATGGCGGGCGCACCAAGAAACGGCCGGCCGACGGTTCCTTTCCTCTCATCCTGAGCCTGTCGAAGGATGACCGGCACCCTCATCAACGTAGCCGCCGTGCTAGCCGGCTCCGGTATCGGCCTCGCCCTCGGCGCGCGGCTGCCCGAGCGCCTGCGGTCCATGACCCAGTCGGCCGTCGGCCTCACCGTGGTCGTCATCGGGCTCGGCCTCGCACTCCGGACCGAGAACGCCGTCCTGATGCTCGCAAGCCTGCTGGTTGGCGGCCTCATCGGGGAATGGCTCGACATCGAGGCGGCGCTGGCGCGGCTCGGCGCACGGGTCCAAGAGCGCTTCGGCGGGTCTAGCGAGGACAACTTGGTCCGCGGCTTTCTCGCCGCCAGCCTCCTCTACTGCGTAGGCCCCATGACGATCCTTGGCTCCTTTCAGGACGGCCTCAGCGGCGACTTCAGCCTCCTGGCCACCAAGTCCGCGCTGGATGGCGTCTCTTCCGTGGTCCTCGCCGCCAGCCTGGGCTTCGGCGTGCTTTTGTCGGCGGCAACCGTGCTGATCTATCAGGGCAGCCTGACTCTCGCCGCCGAGGCCCTCCGCCCGCTCCTCAGCGATGCCATGGTCCGCGAGATGAGCGCTGTCGGCGGGTTGATCATCGTCGCGCTGGGGCTGGGCCTCCTCGAGCTACGACAACTGCGCACCGCCAACTTCTTGCCGGCCCTCGCTGTGGCGCCGCTGGCCGCTGCACTGCTCGAACGCGTCTAATGGACCGGCTGCGCGCCCTCTGGGAGACGGTGCGCGGGCTCCCCCGCCTGCGTCAGTTCCTCTCTCTGGCGCTGTTGGTGCTGGCGACCGGCGTAGGCGGCTACATGCTCATGGGCTGGTCCTTCCGCGAGGCGCTCTACATGACCATCATCACGGTCACGACTGTCGGCTACCGGGAAGTGCGCCCGCTCAGCGCCGTGGGCGAGGCCTTCACGATGGCGCTTATACTCCTTGGTGTCGGCAGCGCGATATATGCCCTCACGTCATTCATCCAGTACGTCATAGAAGGCCATTTCGACGAAGGCTATCGGAGGCGGAGGATGGAACAGAAGATAGCCCGGCTGGGCGATCACTACATCGTCTGCGGCTACGGCAGGGTCGGACGACGGGTGGCGGAGGAGACCCACGGCGCCGGCAGGCCCGTCGTGGTCATCGACAGCGACGACGAGGCCATCGCCCGGGCACAGGCCGACGGCTGCCTCTTCGTGCAGGGCGACGCCGCCCGGGACGAGGTCCTGCAGCACGCGGGCATCCCTCGCGCAAAGGCCCTCTTCGCCGTCACCTCGCGCGACGAGGACAACATCTATATCGTCCTCTCAGCACGCGTCCTCCAGCCCGACCTGCAGATCATCGCCCGCGCCAACCAGGAAGGCGCCGCGGAGAAGCTGCGCCGCGCCGGCGCGCACGAGGTCGTCTCGCCCTACGAGATGGGCGGCCGGCGTATGGCCATGCTCGCCCTGCGTCCACTCGTCACCGACTACTTCGACACGCTCCTTCAGCGCCGCCACGGTGAGCTCCAGGTGGAGGAGCTCCTCGTGCGAGCGGGCAGCGCTCTGATCGGCAGCACGCTGGAACAGCTGCGCGCTCGCGGCACGCTGAGCGTCAGCGTCCTCGCGGTCATCAAGGCCGACGGCCTGCTGCTCTCCGACCCACCACCCGATACGCCCCTCGAAGAAGGGGACCAGCTCGTGGTCGCCGGCTCACGCGACGCCCTCAGCGCCCTGGAGATTGGCTGACGCCGACGAATCGCATATAATAGTGATGCGCCATTCTGATGCGAACATGTGATGCGTACCACGCTAACTATTGATCCGAAGCTTCTGGAAGAGGTCATCGCCTTGACCGGCGAGCACAGCAAGAGCAAGGCGATCAGTATGGCCTTGCAGGAGTATGTGCGGCACAAGCGAGTTGAGGAACTCAGAGCGATCGCTGGAAAGCTTGATCTAGTCGACAACCTCGACGAACTTGAGGAGTTGGAGCTAGAAGAAATGCGACGAGACCTCGAGTTAGCCGATGCTCTGGAGAGGCAAAGCGATGCGAACGACCCTCGAGCTCGATAAGAAACTCATTGACGACGTCATTAAGGTCACGGGCGAGAAGAGCCTGAGCAAAGCGGTGACCAAGGCCTTGGATGAATACATCCGACGCAAGCGTATCGAGGAGTTACGTGCCATGGCCGGGACAATCGACTTGATTGACGACTGGTACGAGCTCCGCCATATGGAGCCACGCTGAAGCACATGGTCATCGCCGACACGTCTATCTGGATACAGTTCCTGAGAATGCGCGGCTCCCCTGAACACCAAGAAATCGACCGCCTGCTTGAACAAGGGCGTGTGGCCATGGTAGGTCCGGTGCTTGGGGAGCTCCTCCAAGGTGCACGAACTTCAGACGAGTTTGAACGGTTGCGTGACCGCCTGATCGCGCTTTCTTTCATCCTGGAGACGGAAGAGACGTGGTTACGCCTCGGGGAGCTCTCTTTTCAGCTGCGCCAGCGCGGTACCCCGCTCCCCGTCGTGGATGTTCTCATTGCCGCCCTCGCCATCGAGAACGACTGCGCAGTGTACACCCTCGACCAGCACTTCCAGCGTATCCCAAGCGTCGCCCTGCATCAGGCGGGAGGGTGAGGTGACCGCCTCTTTCTCAGAGCGTCATGGCTACCGCCAGCCACCGGAAGGGCCATTCGAGTTCGAATATCTGTCGCCAGAAGTCAGGGCTGGCATAGCGCAAGTCACCAAGCAGTTGCAACAGATCTTTCTGACGGAGACTGTTGCGGCGCTAGCTATGAACCTGGGAAGATTCGAGGATGTCCCAAGCACTCGTACACAAGCAGAACGACTGCTTGGAGACCTGCTAGATGTGAGGCCTTTATCATCCGCCGAGCGGCAACTTGCGGAATTATCGAGGCAGGTTGGCGAGCCATTCAAAGCAGCTAGACAAGTTGCCTGGTATGAAGTGCTTGACTTATGCGAGGCTTTGTACGGCCACGTGACGGAGCCTCGTAAGTTTCAAGATGCACTAAACGCCTTATTTCGCCGCTACAGCATCGGCTGGGAGATGCGCGTGGGCCGTCTTGAGCGTCGTGGGGAGGCTCATACCGACCAAGTTATACAAGAAGCGCGTGGCCTGCTGGGAGACGAGCGTCACCAGAGCGTGAACGAGCTATTTGAAAAGGCCCTAGGCCATCGAAACAAGCGGCCTGAGCCCGACTGGGAGAACTGTGTCAAAGACGCGACGTTGGCGCTGCACGCGATGATTCAGGTAGTTGAACCCAGGGCCAAAGGGTCAAACTTCGACTCCGACCTGAACCAGCTAAAAGACCGGATTCACCCAGCTCTGGCTGAGCTGCTCAAGAAGCTGAACGCCTATCGTGGAGATGCCCCACGGGTGGCCCACCCTGGCGACGCGAGCAAGCGTGTCGTGGAAGCCGACGCCGAATTCGTGCTCACCACCTCCGCTGGCGCTATCATCTACCTGAGCAAGATATGACCAAGCCCACGAAGGTCCTCGTCATCGGCTCCGGGCCCATCGTCATCGGCCAGGCGGCCGAGTTCGACTATGCCGGCACGCAGGCGTGCAAAGCCCTCCGCGAGGAGGGCGTCACCACCGTTCTCGTCAACTCCAACCCCGCCACCATCATGACCGACGAGGGCATCGCCGACATCGTCTACATCGAGCCGCTCACCGTGGAGGTGCTGGAGCGCATCATCGCCCGCGAGCGCCCCGACGGCCTTCTGCCCACCCTGGGCGGCCAGACCGGCCTCAACCTCGCCGTCGCCCTCGCCGACGCCGGCGTCCTCGAGCGCTTCGGCGTGCGATTGCTGGGCACCCCGCTCGACACCATCCGCAAGGCGGAGGACCGCGAGCTGTTCAAAGGCCTCCTGGCCGAGATCGGCGAG
>DATDQG010000112.1:0-2423 GCA_035292365.1 Dehalococcoidia bacterium | reverse complement strand
CCGCACCAACCAGGAGCGCCTCGACGCGCTGCCAGGCTGGACCAGTTACTACAACGTCGAGCGTACTCACACCGCCCTCGGCGGCATCACTCCCATGGAGGCGCTACTCAACAACCTCCATGGGAATCACAGCTAGCCGCCGAGTCCACTCATCCTCGACTAGCGAGTGGAACAGGCGGCAGCGAGTCCACCGTCAAGGTCAAGCACCCCGATTGTCGTGTAGCCCAGGTCAACCACAGGAGGCGGACGGTGCGCCGAAGCACCGCTTCCGCGAGCCGCCGCCTGTACAACAAGGCAAGGCCGACCTATGCTCCGCGCACCGCACGGGTGGCAGGGGATTGCGGCCAATCCCGGAACACGGGTCTCACGGCACCGGTCGCCTTCGACACGTGCCGTCGCCAATGGCGAGACCGACCCAAGTGCGCAACGGGAGGTATGCCGATGTCTCGTCGATTGCTCAGCGCCCTGGTCGCGACCCTGCTTGTCTTCGCCGTCGGCGCCAGCACGGTGCTCGCAGGTGAGGTGAAGGGGCCGCCCAATCAGATCGACAACATCAACACCACCGGCGCGCTGGATCACGCGAATTCCGCCTGCGCCGCCAGCGGGCTGAATGACTTCGACTCGGCAGGGGGACAGAACGTCTCGCAGGTTCAGACTGCGGCAGACTCCTGGAAGTACTACGAGCTTCCAAAGGGATCGCCAGGGACTTGGGGCCTCTGCCGTGGGGGAACCGGCGAGAGGTGAGAACCGGCGAGAGGTGAGCTTCTGGGCCCCGGCTTCCAAGCCGGGGCCCATTCTTTCGTGACGGCCGAATGCCCTAAACAGGCACCGGGGCCGACGGCGGACCGCCGACCTCCAGCGGAGGTAGCCTGGCGCCTCGCCGAGGTGGGCCGTCAGGCGTCGCGGAGGGTCGCCGTCAGGACTCGATCGCCGCGAACTCCCGCAGGAACCGACCCGTCACCTTTGCCGCCCGACGCATGAGGTCGAGGCTGTAGCTCTCGTTCGGTGCTTGGGCCCGGACTTCCGCGTCGCCGGCACCGAGGCTCACCATCGGCAGCCGATGCGGGGCACAGACCTGGTGCATCGGAGCCGTGCCGCCCATGCTGAACCAGCGGAGACGTGGCTCATCGAAGATCCCCTCGTGCGCCCGATCCGCAGCGTCCACGATCGGCTCGCCGATCGGCGTCCAGTAAGGATGTTGACCGCGATGGATGGTCGTGGTCACATCGGTGAAGCCGCGGCGGTCGAGGTGAGCGCGCAGGCGTTCCTCGATGCGCGGAGGATTCTGGTGCGGGATCAGGCGCATGTCGACTTGGCCCATGCCTCGGCGGGGGTGATCGTCTTGACGCCGGGCTCGGTCTCGATGAGGTCTTCGTGCGCAAACTCGGAGCTATTGACAGGTGGAGCTGGCAGAAATCTGGAGAACTGGGGGTCGTCACGGGAGAGTCTATGGTAGCGGCGCGGGGGTAGTGTCTCAGTTTGATTCTCTTAGAGGGGCGTCATACAGGGCCAGCTCATCGTCTGTCGGCAGCTGGAAGATGCCTCGATACCGCTCCATGTGACTCTCGGTGATGGCGATGCCGCCGGCGGCGTCACGAGCCACGACGCGCCTCACCAACTCATCGTAGGGCGCATCGAGGAAACGGAGTTCGACCGCTACGCCGAGCGTTCGTGCGGCCTCGCGCTTCTCGTCCCGCTCCGAGCGAGCCCAGAAACCCCATTCGAGCACAACCGAGGTTCCCAGCACGAGGAGCCGCTGCGCAAGTTCCCAGAATTCCGCTTCGAGCCTGGCTTGGAAGCCCTCGTCGAACGGATCAACGTCCAACGCCGACTCCCACTCATCCGGGTTGAGCCGCACCGCGCCGTAGGCGTCCGCAAGCTCGCGCGCGAGCGTCGTCTTGCCCGATGCAGGCAAGCCGCACAGCAACACCAGCCTCGGTTGCAGCCTGTTGCCCGCCGTCATCCTGGCGCTCCTCATTCGCGGCCATTGTTGCCGGACGGGCGATGCGGGTAAAGACCTCAGTCGAGTAGCGCGGCGATTTCCTCGCAGGTCCACACCCCTTCGTACGCAAACTCCCGCCTATTGACAGGTGGAGCTGCGAAAAATCGGGAAGGCTGATGGTCGTCACGGGCGGGTCAATGGTAGCCCGGTCGTCGCACGGGAGGCTGGGCGCTAACGACCGATGGCCTGTCGCGCGACTCGCCCGCAGTTCCTCGCGTACGAGCGCAGGCGCGCAGATCAAGGCTTCGTGCGCAAACTCGGAGCTATTGACAGGTGGAGCTGGCAGAAACCTGATTCAGCTGGGAGACTGGGCACGAGGGACCTTCGACCTACGGTCGTAAATGCCTTTATGGCGGTGGCCAAGAGCGTAGCCGAGTCGGAGCGTCGAGGGACACGCTGACCAACCAGCGGCGGCGATCGC
>DATDQG010000111.1:0-24287 GCA_035292365.1 Dehalococcoidia bacterium | reverse complement strand
GAAGCTCCTCGATGAGGGCGTGGCGGGCGACAACGTGGGTGTGCTGCTGCGCGGCGTGGAAAAGACGGACGTGGAGCGCGGGCAGGTGCTCGCCAAGCCTGGCTCCATCAAGCCGCACACGAAGTTCAAGGGCGAGGTGTACATCCTGTCGAAGGAGGAGGGCGGGCGGCACACGCCGTTCTTCAACGGGTATCGGCCGCAGTTCTACATCCGGACGACGGATGTGACGGGGAGCATCACGTTGCCGGCGGGGGTAGAGATGGTGATGCCGGGGGACAACGTGAACCTAGATGTGCAGTTGATCTACCCGGTGGCGATGGAGGAAGGGCTGCGGTTCGCCATTCGCGAGGGTGGTCACACGGTGGGCGCCGGCGTCATTACCCAGGTCACCGGATAGGGCTTATGGCGAAAAAGGGCGGAAACCGGATCGTCATCCACCTGGCCTGCACGGTCTGCCGGGAGCGCACGTACACCAGCGAGAAGAACCGCCGCAACGACACCGGAAGGCTGGAGTTGCGGAAGTTCTGTCCGCGGTGCCGCGCGCATCAAGCGCACCGTGAGGTCCGTTAGGGAATATGGCGATGCGACGGCCCGACGTGGTTAGGCCAGCGCCGCCGCGGCCAGCGATGGCCCCACCCTCATCGCGGCTGCTGCGCATGCCGGTGCCGCGAGACATCGTCGGTGAGCTGCGCAAGGTCACCTGGCCAACCCGCCAGGAAGCGACCCGTCTCACCATCCTGGTCATCGCGGTATCGTTGGCGATGGGGCTTCTGCTTGGCGCCGTGGACCTCATTTTCTCAGGCCTGATGAGCCGACTGTTGGGAGGATAGGATGGCGACACGCTCGCGTCGGCGACGCATCGAGGAGGCGCCGCCCCCACCTGTGGCAGCGACCGCGACCACCGAAGAGGAAGCGCCCGCCGTCTCCATTGAGGACCTACTGGCGAAGCCGGACCCTGAGGCGAACTGGTACGTCATTCACACGTATTCCGGGTACGAGACGAAGGTGAAGAAGAACCTGGACATGCGGGTGGCGACCCAGGGCCTGCAGGACCAGATCTTCCGCATCATCGTGCCAACGGAAGATGAGGTGGAGGTGCATGGTGGGCAGCGCCGGACGGTAACCCGTAAGGTGTTCCCGGGCTACATCCTCGTGATGATGCGCATGACGGACGACGCATGGTCGGCGGTGCGCAACACGCAGGGGGTGACGGGGTTCATCAGCGCCCAGGGAGAGCAGGGCCGTCTGGAGCCCCTGCCGTTAGTGGAAGACGAGGTGCGCCGCATCCTGCGCCGCATGGAGTCGGAGACGCCGCGTGTTCGGGCCGGCTTCAGCAAGGGGCAGGCCGTGCGCATCATCGACGGGCCATTCGTGGACTTTGTGGGGACCGTAGACGAGGTGTACCAGGAGAAGGGGAAGGTCTCCGTGCTCGTCTCGTTCTTCGGTCGTGAGACGCCTGTGGAGCTAGACCTGCTCCAAATCGAGAAACTATAGGGTTAGGAGCGTTATCTTCTCGTGGCCAAACGCATTCGGGCACTGTTGCGTCTGCAGATCCCAGCGGGCAAGGCGACGCCTGCGCCGCCGGTGGGCACCGCTCTGGGGCCGCACGGCATCAATATTATGGCCTTCGTCAAAGAGTACAACGAACGCAGCGCCTCTCAAATAGGAGCGATTGTGCCCGTTGAGATTACCATCTTTGAGGACCGTTCCTTCACCTTCGCGCTCCGAACGCCGCCGGCTTCGGACCTGCTCCGTAAGGCTGCGGGTGTCGAGAAGGGGAGCGGAGTGCCGAACCGGACGAAAGTGGGACGCGTCACCCGACAGCAACTGCAAGAGATCGCGAACCTGAAGATGCCGGACCTGAACGCCCCGTCTGTCGAGGCAGCGGTGCGGATGATCGAAGGGACGGCGCGCAGCATGGGTCTGGAGGTGGTGGAATAATGGCTCACCGCGGCAAACGATACGAGTCCCTCGTGCAAAAAGTGGAGGAAAAGGCCTATGAGCCAGCCGAGGCTGTTGCCTTGGCCAAGGAGCTGGCGACCGCCGGCTTCGACGAGACGCTCGAGTTGCACCTCAAGACCGGCCTTGACCCACGGCACGCGGACCAGCAGGTGCGGAGTGTGGTGCTCTTGCCCCATGGTCTGGGCAAGCGGGTACGTATCGCCGTCTTCGCCCAGGGGGAAGGGGCGCGCTTGGCTGGCGAGGCTGGGGCTGATGTCATCGGCGGGGACGACCTGATCCAGCGCATCGAGGGTGGCTGGCTTGACTTTGATGTCACCCTCGCCACGCCGGAGATGATGGGGCGCGTCGGGCGCCTCGGTCGTATCCTGGGGCCGCGCGGGCTCATGCCAAACCCGCGCTCGGGCACGGTGGTCAATGCAGAGGACCTGCTGCGGGCCATCGGTGAGGCGCGCAAGGGGCGGGTCGAGTTTCGCCTCGACCGTACCGCCTGTCTCCACATGCCGCTTGGCAAGGCCTCGTTTTCGCCCGAGCGCCTACTTGACAACCTGAGCGCCGCCATCGACGCTGTGAACAAGGCAAAGCCAGCGGGCGCGAAAGGGCATTACCTTCATACCGCCTATTTGAAAACGACGATGAGTCCAAGCATATCCTTAGACCTGGGCGCGACCCTCGCCCTGGCGGGTCGTCTGAGCTAGCCATGCCCGGCCTCGCAGGGTTTACCGAGCGACTTGCCGCATTCCAGGAGAGCCTGAGCGATCTCCTGGAGCGTCTTTGACCTGGCCCGCCTAGAAGCCGAAGTCGCGCGACTCGATGAGGCTGCCGCCGCGCCGGAGCTCTGGGAAGACCCGTCGTCGGCGCAGCAGCTCCTTCGCCGCCTGGACAGTCTGCGGCAGACCGTCGACACGTGGCGCGGGCTCGAGCGGCGACTGCGGGAGCTGACCGAGTTGACCGCTCTCGCGCAGGAGGAGGAGGAAGAGGAGGAGATGAGCGCTGCCCTCGATCAGGAGCTGGCCGCCCTCGAACGCGACCTCAGGAGTCGCGAGGTAACGCTGCTTCTGAGCGGCGAGCACGATGCCAAGGGGGCGCTGGTCGCTCTTCACGCTGGCACCGGCGGCACTGACGCGCAGGACTGGACGCAGATGTTGCTTCGCATGTATCTCCGCTGGGCGGAGCGCCGCGGCTTTGCGGCGCAGATCTTCGAGCTAACGGCTGGCGAAGAGGCGGGCGTCAAGACCGTGACTCTGGAGATCGATGGGCCATATGCCTATGGCTATCTCAAGGGGGAGCGGGGGACGCACCGCCTCGTGCGTCAATCGCCGTTCGACGCCTCCCACGCGCGACACACTTCCTTCGCCCTTGTGGAGGTGCTCCCCAAGCCGGAGGCGGAGGTTGAAGTGGAGATCAACGCCGACGACCTGCAAATCGATACCTTTCGCGCCAGCGGCCCTGGTGGCCAGAACGTGCAGAAGAACGCTACGGCCGTCCGTATCACGCACCTGCCCTCCGGGCTTGTCGTGTCCTGTCAGAACGAACGGTCTCTGGCCCGCAACCGAGAGTTGGCGATGCATATCCTGCAGGCGCGTCTCCTGGAGCGCGAGTTGCAGCGGCGCGCTGAGGAGCAGGCCCGACTCAAGGGCGATCACGTGCCCGCGTCCTGGGGCACACAACGGCGCTCCTATGTGCTTCATCCGTACAAGCTCGCGAAGGACCTGCGCACCGGCCATGAGACCAGCGACGTCCTGGCGGTGCTCGACGGCGAGCTGGACGAGTTCTTGGAGCGGACCCTGCGCGCCTCGGTGACAGTGCCATGAAGTACCGGCTCGGGCTTCTGCTCGTCCTCCTAACACTGCCACTCGGTGCAGCACCGGCGCTGGCGCAGAGCGACATCTCGGTCCTCTCATCCTCCGCGGAGAACCGCTTCCCGCAGGAGCTCGTGTTCAGGCTGCAGGCGAGGTCCGCAGCGCCGATTCAGAAAGTGAGCCTGGTGTACCAGCGGTCCGACACGCGTGCCAGCCAGCTAGCGTTGCCAACGTTTACACCGGGCACGGAGATCGACCTTCGCCACATCGTCAACCTAGGCGGCGGGCGCGAGGCATACATTCCGCCGACGGTCGTCCTCACCTACTGGTGGGTCCTGGAGGATTCGGCCGGCCACCAGATGGAAAGCAGCCGCCAGGAGCTGACGCTGCTGGACTCCCGCTTCACCTGGCGCAGCGTCACGCGCAACGACGTCACCGTGTACTGGTATCGCGGCGGCGACGATGTCGGTCAGACGATTCTCTCTCTCATCGAGGCGGACCTGGCAAAGCTGGACAGCACGCTTGGGCTCAGGCAAAACGGCGCGGTGCGCGTCTCGCTGTACGCCTCGCCGCAGGATATGGTGCCGGCGCTGCCGGTGCGCAGCGCGGTGTTCCAGTCGGAGATCATCACGCTGGGCATCGCGCTTTCGCGGGAGGTGCTGTTCGTCCTTAACACGGCCGGGAACGAAGAGACCGTCATACACGAGCTCACCCACCTTATCCTCCACCACTTTGTAGGCCGCACATTCCTCTACGAGGGCATACCCGCCTGGCTGAACGAGGGCTTGGCGGTCTACATGCAGTCGAGCCCGGGCCAGGACTATTCCTCCGGCATCGCCACCGCCATTCGCCGCAACCAGGTGTTCACGCTGCGGCAGATCTTCAGCCAGACGGGCGAGGCGAGCGAGGTCTCGCTCTTCTACGGCCAGTCGTGGAGCACCGTGAAGTACCTGATCGACCGGCATGGACGCGAGAAGTTCATCAGCTTCCTGACCAAGTTCCGTGACGGTGTGCGTTTTGAGGATGGCCTTCTGCAGGTGTACGGATTCACCATAGATGGCCTGGAAAACGCCTGGCGGGAGAGCGTTGGCCTGGCGCCTCGACCGGTAGCGTCGCCCGTGGCGCCGCAGCAGCCCGAGACTATCCCGACGCTGCCTCCCGCTCGCGCTCCGCAGCCTGCCGTTTCAGACGCGGGCCAGGACAATACCCTGGTGTTTGTGCTTGGCGGAGCGGTCATCGTCGCTCTCCTGGCGGGCATTGCGCTGGTAGCCGGCCTTCTTATCGCTCGTCGCGGCTATGGTTAGCGCGGCAACGCTTCACGCCTTCGCGATGTCCCTCTGGTGGTAGCGATGCACCAGGGCGCGCTGCAGCCGCTGACGGAAGCGGCGATCGTAGCGGGGCTGCACCGCCTTGGCCTGGAGGAGGGCGCAGCCGTCGTCGCCCACGTTTCCTTGCCCGCGCTCGGCTTGATCGCCGGCGGCGCCGGCGCGGTTGCGGCCGCGCTGTTGGCAGCTGTAGGTCCCCGTGGCACGCTGATGGTACCGACTCCCACATCGAGCGCGGCCATCACCGACCGCTGGTACGCGCAGCCCTTTGAGCCCGATGAGACGCCCGCCGATCCAGAGGTCGGTCCCGTTCCCGAGGTCCTGCGCCGGAGGCCGGAGGCCCTCCGCAGCCACCATCCGCTCATGTCGGTGGCGGCTATCGGTCCTTTGGCGTCAGAGCTCACCAGCGAGCATCCGATGAACGAGCCCATGCGCCCCTTCCAGCGTCTCGCCGAGTTGGGCGGCTGGGTGCTGCTGCTGGGGGTCGACCAGACGGCGAACGTGACGGTTCACGTCGCCGAGAGCCTGGCCGAGGTGCCGTACCTTTCGGGGCCGGTCGCCGCTGTCATGCGCACCCCTATGGGCATGCGCCGTCGGCGCATGGAGGCGTCCTTCGGTTGCAGCGATGGGTTCAATCGCTTGGAGCCGCTCTTGGCGGCCAACCAGGGGCGCATCGGCCCGGCGCCTGCCTGGCTGTGTCGTGGACGAGAGATTATCGTGACGGCGCTCACGCTGCTCGACCGTGACCCGATTGCCCTGACCTGCGAGCGGCCCACGTGCACCCAGTGCTCGCGTGCGCGTCTCATTGCGCGCCGCCGTCACTGAAGCCAAGGGCAGGCTCAAGGTCGCTTTGGCTACTGCCAGACGCCGGTGTCTTCGTTCAGTGTGATGCCGTACTGGGCCGCGGTCGCCTTTAGGCCTTCCTGAGCGGCGCTCATGAGGTCCGCCCCGCGCAGATAGTCCGTTAACGCGGCGCGGAAAATCGCGTCGTCGTTCTGTACCAGGCCCCAGTTTATCCGTTTCAGCCCGTCGAAGTACAGGTCCGCTCCCTGCACGAACCGCTGGAAGTGCGGAGCAACCTCAGCCGGTGCCTGGAGGCTCTTCAACAGCGGTAGGACTTGTTCGAGGCCCTTGACCATCAGGTCGATGGCGCTCGTCATCAGGAAGAATCCCCGCTGGTAGTCGCTCCCGATGACGTTGGCGCCCTGTTCTAGGCGTGGCTGATGAACGAGCACTGAGGCACCCATCAGGTTGCTGACCGACTGGTACCGGTTCAGGAATGTCAGGAGTCGTTCCCTGCGGGCGTCGGGAGTGGTGGTGGGCACCGGCGTGGCGGTTGCTCTGGGGGGTGGTATGGGCGTGCTGGTGGGTAGCGGCGTGCTCGTCGGCAAGGGCGTTGGCGTAGGGATGGGTGTGGGCGTGAGCGTCGGCTCGGGGGTGGGGGTGGCCGTGATGGAGAGCAGCTGTGTGATCAGCTCCCCCTGCGCCACCACGGTCGCCTCCAGGTTCCCCTGGGGGGCGGTGCACGCGAGAGCAAGGCCGGTCAGCAGCAGCGTCAAGGCTGGCAATCTGCTCATACGACTTTCCTTTCCTCTAGCTCCTACCGGCCACAGGCTACGATGCGCCCGTCACTGTGCCAGCAGCGGGCGGGCTTCGTTGCTGGATACGAGCAGGCTGATCAGCGACAGCTCCGGGTAGCCCAGCTCCTGCAGGATGGTCGGATTGAAGATGATCGCTGAGACGATGCCGACGAGCTCTCCTCGCCCGTTGATTGCCACGCCTCCGCTGGAGCCGGGGCTGGCGCGGGCGCTGGTTCCCAGATACTGTCCGCCGCCACGCGAGATCGGGTACCTCCCCACGGCGACGCCCTGGGTGACGACCAGGTTCCCGCGGCCGGAGCCGGGGTAGCTGAACAGGTAGACCGAATCGCCCATGCTGACGCTGTCGGAGTCCCCCAAGGGCACGGCCTCGAAGAGCCGGACAGGGGACTGGACGCGTAGTATGGCCAGGTCCACGTCTGGCGCCGTAGCGACCACGTTTGCGATCAGCGTCCAATCGGCATACGGGCCGATCAGGATGGGCTGCCCCGGGCGCACGTCTTCGACGACGTGGTAGGCGGTGAGGATGCTGAAGCCCTCGGCGTCGGTTTGCACCACGATGCCGGTGCCCTGGGTGTAGCCACCGGCCTCCTCGATCACCAGGCTGAGCGTGCTCCACCAGACGGTGTTGCGCACCTGCTCGGCGAGGGGAATCACGGTGGGGAGCGGCTTCAGCGGTGGGGTGGAGGTGGTGAAGGATGGCGGCGAGGTGAGGACCCGCCGCGGCGTCGCCGTAGCGGCTGGGGGTGGTGGTATGGCTGTGTGGGTCGGGGCGGGCGTGTAGGTCGCCTGCGGTGTGTACGTCGCCTGGGGCGCGAACGTGGGTTGTGGTGTAGGGGTCGGCACCGGCGTCGGCGTGTCGACGCTGGTAGGGGTTAGCGTCGCGGCCAAGCGGGCGACGAGCGTCGACTGCACGGAGACGGCCTCCTCAAGGGCCCTCGGCTGCCGCGCGCAGCCGAGCGCCAGGCCGAGCAAGAAGAGAAGGCCGAGTACTCTACCCATGTCGCAAGGGACTATAGCACGCCGGCAGCCCGTCGCCGTCGACGCCTATGCACAGGCGCCTTCCCATCTGAAGCACGGGACTCCGAGCTGGTATCGCTCCGCGATCTTGTTGAACTCCGACAGCGCCTGGCGGACGAATTGGTTTCGGATAGCGATCTTCGCGTCGGCCTGGTTGAGAAGCGTCTCGTTACGCTCTCGGATTCCTCTTTGGAAGAGGACCATGGACTCCATCATGGCGTTCAGCCCCGAGAGGTACGATGACTTGACGTTTGCCATCGGCGCCGGTGCCACAACAGACTGTAGCTGACTGAACAATGCCTCCGCTTGATTGCGGTACCAGCCAAACTCGGCGTCGATCTGGGCCGGCGGCTTGCCGCCCAGGGTACCGAGCCAGTCGTTGTATTGCGCGGCGACTTGGCCGTCTGCTACATGGATCTCGCCGAGTCGGGTGCGAAACGTGAGCATGGCGGCGCGGAGGGCCGGGTCGACGGCTGGGGTGGCTGTGGGGGCGGGTGTGTCCGTCGCCCGGGGCCTTGGGACGGGGGTGTTCGTCGGCGGTGGCACAGGCGTGGCCGTCGGTTCTGGCTCTGGGGTTGGGGTAGCCGTGGGCAGCGGCGTCGACGTGGCCAGGGGGGTGTTGGTAGGCGTTGGCGTCTCGGCCAGTTTGGCCAGGACCGTGGACTGCGCGACGATGGTCGCTTCCAGGTCGGGCGTCTGCTGTTGCGTACAGCCGAGCGCCAGTACCAGCAGTGGCAGGATGAGACCGCAGCGCAGGAAGCGTCGCGGGCGCGATGGACCCCTGGCGCTGCGTGCTTGCGTTCGTGAGAAGGCGTTCATGGTGCGCTCTCCTATCGCTGGGCCGCACGGCATTTGCGCCATCATTGTGCCGCGCCGTTCCGCTCAATCAAGCAGCCTTTGCTGTCATTTGCTGTCAGATGCAGGTGCTTAGACGTTGCACACCTCAGGCGCGGTGCTCTAATGTAGGCGCAACTTGGCTGTCGTGGTGGCAGCGCACAGCACGTTCCGACCCGTGGGCCAGATTCACGCGGTCAGAGAGAGAGGGTGACAGTGAGCCGCATCTTCAAGCTACTCGGTTGGCTGCTTGTTCTGTCGCTCGTCGCCATCGTCGTGTTCGCTGGCTACGTGGCGGCGGCGTTTGGCCTCATCCCGGGTCTGCGCCCCCCGGTGTCGACTCAGACGCCGGCCGCCGCCGTCGATCCGGCCCAGGCCAAGCTGCTGGAGACTAAACTGAACGGCGCCCTGGGCACGCCCGGCCCCTTCGCCGTCGAGCTGACCGAGGCGGAGCTGAACACGCTGCTCCATGTCCCTCTCGGCGCTGAGTCGCGCCTGCGTGAGGCCGGGGTCCGTCTTGGTCGTGGGCGTCTCGATTTCAGCGCGACCGTGGAGGGGAGCGTGTCGTTGCCGGTCCGTGGGTCCGTCATGGTGGGCCTGGAGGCCGGGCGCCCCAGACTCACCGTCGTCGAGATCGGCATTGCGGCGTTTACGCTGCCCGGCGCGGCGGCCCAACTGGCGTCGCCGGTCGTCGATCAGATCGTGGATCTCGACCGTGCTATCGCGGCCGAGGGCAACCTACGCTTTGATAAGCTCGAAGTGACGCCGGAGAAGGTAAGCATGGCCGGAGTGAACAACGGCGGCAGCCGTATCGTCCTCCGGGGCGCTGGCGCCATCACGCCCCCGGGCAAGCAGCCGAGCCGCTCGTTGCCGTCAGGACGTGCGGAGAGCGCTTCGGGTAACGAGCAATACCTCGCGCTCGGCGACTCGCTCGCGGCCAACGTCGGGGCGAGTGGACCCCTTGCCGGGTATGCGGGCCGCGTCCACCGCTATCTCGAGACCGTGCAGCGGCGGACCTTCGGCTACACGAACATAGGCGTGTCGGGCGAGACCACCGGCAGCCTCACGACCAGCGGCCAGTTCCAGCAGGCGCTCGATCTCATCAACCGTCTCAAGAACGATGGCAACCCGGCAACGAAGGTCAGCTACATCACCCTCGACATCGGCGCCAACGACATCAACGTGGTGCTGAAGCAGCCAAGCTGCAAGAGCGACCCCCAGGGCGGCGCCTGCAAGGGCGGCATCGCCAACGCGCTGAACGCCTTTCGGAGCAAGCTCGAGAGCATCGTGACGCGGCTCAACGAGGCGCGAGAGCCGGGGTCGGTCCTCGTCGTGCTGACCTACTTCAACCCCTACAACCTTGGGACGGGGCTGCCGTTCGAGACGGAATCGGAGGAGGCGGTGCGCCAGTTGAACGAGCATATCCGCGCGGTGGCGACCGCCAGCAACGTCCCGCTCGCGGACGTGTACCCCTACTTCGGCTCGGACGCCGGCATCTTGACCCACATCCTCGAAGGCGACATCCACCCGGTGGACCAGGGCTATGAGCGGATGGCGGTAGCAGTGGCGGACGCCCTGGATGCGGGGCGATAGGGCGCGGTCTGGGACCTATCGAACAGCAGAGCGCCAGAAGTCGAGCGGCTCGACGAGGTCGAGGAACTGGCGCAGGATGCGGTAGGTGACGCCGAAGACGATGGCCTCGCCCCAGCGGAAGTGACCGCCGGGGACGACGCGCCCGGCGAACTCGACGTCGGCCGCCGCGACGTGCACCGCCGGGTCGTAGAAGGCCCGAACGGGGATCTCCAGCAGCGCCGCCACTTCGTGCTCGCTGTGAGCGAACTCTACGGTTGAACGAGTGATACCGATATGTGGTGTCACGACGAAGTTGGACCGGGTCGTGATGTCGTCCAGCGTGCCGAGCAGCTCCACGAGGCTGGGCTCCAGGCCGACTTCCTCCCGTGCTTCGCGCAGGGCGGTCTCGGCTAGGGTCTCCCCATGGTCCCAGGCGCCGCCGGGGAGCGAGACCTCACCCTTGTGGTGCTCCACGCGCGAGGTGCGCTGGGTCAACAGCACGTGGTACTCGTCGGCGCGGGGATAGAGCAGGAGCAGCACGGCTGCCGGCGACAGCCCCTCGTCGTGGATGCGCAGCCGCTCTCGGGAGGCCAGCAGCTCCTGCAGCGTTTGTCTGAGCTCGTCGTATCGCATCGCGTCTCCAGTCGTTAGAGTATCATAGGAGCCGCGCTGGCGCTGGGCCAGCCATGCCAACGTTGAGGGGAGTCCGCCAGAGTGAACGTCCTGTGGCCCGCCTTTATTCTCGTTTGGCTGGCCGCGTGCGCGCAAGCAGCGCCACCAGCGACGCCTTCACCAGCCGCGCCGACGACAACGGCCACGTCCTCTGCGACAGGGTCCACGTGGCGACTGTTCGTCGTTCATCAGAGCTCGAACGACGTCGCCGTGGTCGAGGAGCCCGCGCACCGCATCGTCGCGCGGGTCCCCGTCGGCCAGAACCCGCACGAGATCGCCGCGACGGGCGACGGCGGCCTGCTGGCGACCAGCAACTTCGCCACGGGCACCATCAGCATCATCGACGCGCAGAGCCTCACGGTGCTCGCCACGCTGCCCTCTGCCCCGCAGCCACACGGGATCGCCGTGCGGCCTGGGACGCGAGAGGCGTACATCACGCAGGGACCGAGTAACCAGCTCAATGCGATAGACCTCGGCCTGCGGAAGGGCGGTCTCACCGTGCCTACAGGGCCCGGGCCGCACATCGTCCACTTCACGCCGGACGGACGACTGGCGGTGACCACGAACCCGCCCTCGGGCACGGCAACCATCATCGAGTTCCCCAACCCCAAGGTGCTGGCGACGCTGAGCACCGGCGAGGGCGCCGAGGGGCTTGGTATCGCGCCCGATGGTCGCACCGCCTACGTCGCCAATCGCGGCGACGGCACCCTGACGGTGATCGATCTGCCAGCCCTGCGCGTCACCGCCACCGCGCCCGTGGGCCCGCAGCCCATTCGGGTGCTGGTGTCGCCCGACGGAGAGACCGTGTATGTTACGCACATTGGCAGCACTCGTCTCTCCATCGTCTCGGCGCGCACGCTGGAGGTCGTGACCACGCTGACCGTCGGCGCCTCGCCGGTGGGGATGGCCCTCTCGCCGGACAAGCGCTGGCTCTACACGGCAAACATCGACGGCGATAGCGTAAGCGTAGTTGATATCGTCCAGCGTCAGGTCATCGCCACCTTCCCCGTGGGCGACGGGCCCGATGGCATCGAAGTGCTGTCGATCGCTCATGGTCTCGTGCCGGCCAGCGGGGGATGAAAAAAGCTCGTCCTCGGCGGGAGCCCAGAGGGCAGAGCCCTCTGGCGGGGCTTGGGGTGTCCCCAAGACACACCTGGGCGAGCGGGCGGGAAAGCCCACGATGCTATTCTCACCCCATTCAAATGAGAGCAGGAACCACACTGAGGTAGGAGGACTTCTCATGCTGCAGCGTATCCGACCCAACGAGCGGACCATCGCCACGGCGCAGACCGCCGGCATGCGGCGCGAGGCAGCCATCTCTCCCGACACGGTGGGCAGCCGGGGCCTCTGGGCAGGCTTCGTGGAGACGGGGCCCGCTCTGTGCTCCGACGCGCACCACCACGGCGAGGCCGAGTCCGGCATCTACGTGCTCAAGGGCCGCCTGCGCTTCGCGTTTGGCGACAAGCTGGAGCACTCGCTAGAGGCGCAGCCGGGCGACTTCATCTACGTGCCGCCCATGACGGTGCACGTCGAGGAGAACCTCGACCCCGATCAGCCCGCAGAGGTCATCGTGTTCCGCAACGCCACCGATGCGCTGGTGGTCAATGTCCCGGACCCACGGGCATAGCAGGCGAATCACCGCGGAACGCACACAGATGACGGAGAGGCGGGATGCATCGCTGTACTCTCCCGCCCTGCAATGAGGACTACGGGCCGCGCCTGCGCCGGTAGGCCCGCCAGCCCATGAAGACCGCGACCGGGATGACGATGGCGACGAAAGAGTAAGGCCGTAAGGCCGTAAGGAAGCCGCTTATCACCAGCGCCAGCATGAAGAAGGCGAACAGCACCAGCATGACCATCGTGCAACCCACGGCGCCGAAGGCCTCGTCGAAGAGCGCCCCGGGGCCACGACCGCCGCCGTTCTGAGCCACGCTCTATCGCCCCAGGGCTGCCGCCAGGATCGCCCGCGCCACGGGCGCTGCTTGCGCGGAGCCGTAGCCGGCGTGCTCTTTGACGACGGCGATGGCGAACTGGGGGCTCTCGGCCGGCGCGAAGCCGATGAACCAGGCGTGCGGCTCGCCGTCGCCGCCAAGCTCGGCGGTGCCGGTCTTGCCACCCATCAACACGCCCGGCACCTTGGCCGCCCGCGCCCATCCCTCTTCGACGGATGCCACCAGGACCGCCTTGGCCGCGGCAGCGGTGGCGCGGTCCAGCGGCCGCTTCCATATCGAGGGAGTGTGCCGCCACAGGATGCTTCCTTCGGAGGAGCGCGCCTCGCTCATCAGGTAGGGCGCTGGCATGGCGCCGTCGTTGGCGATGGCGGCCACGATGAGCGCCATCAGTAGCGGCGTCACCGCGAGTTCGCCCTGTCCCATCGCCGTGGAAGCGAGCGCGAAGGTCGCCTCGTCGCCGGTGAAGAAGTCAGGCCGCCGAGAGGGTAAGCTCGCCTCGGCCGGCACCTCCAGCGGCGGCTGCTCGCCGAGTCCGAAGGCGCGCATCGCCTCCTGGTAGGCCTGCGCGCCTATCTTCAGGCCTACCTCGCTGAAAGCGACGTTACAGGAGTACGCGTAGGCTCGTGTCAGGTCGAACGTCAGCGCGGTGTGGTTGTGGCAGGAGACGAACTGGTTGGCGTGCCAGGGCTGCGGCTGCTGCCGGTTCGGCGGGTTCAGCGAGTAGCTGAAGCTGCTGGCCGGCGTCATAACGCGACGGGCGAGGGCTGCCGCGAGCGTAACCGTCTTGAAGGTGGAGCCGGGGGTGTACAGTCCCTGGAGCGGTCGGAAGAGCAACGGTTGACGGCCATCGGACTGCAGCTCCTGCCACGCCGCCTCGGCGCGCCGCGCCCCGGCGACATCGCCAGGTGCATACACCAGCGGGTTTGGGTCGAAGGTGGGCCGTGAGACCGCTGCGAGGATGGCGCCGCTCCGCGGGTCCAGAACGATGACGGCCCCGTCGCCGTCGCCGAAGGCGGCCTCGGCGGCCCTTTGCAGGTCGGCGTCGATCGTGAGCACGACATCGGCGGTGACGGCGGGCGGGTTCGGCGAGAGCTGGGCCACCAGATCGTCGGCATCAGTCGGAACGCCAGACTCGCGGGCCGCGCCCCGCAGGAACTGGTCGGCGGCCTGCTCCAGGCCGGTCGTACCTAGCTGAGGGGAGAGCAAGCCGATGAGCGGGCCAAGCGACGGTTGCGGATAGCGGCGCACATAAAAGCCACCCGTCGCCTGCTCGCTGACCGCGAGGAGTTCGCCGCGCCTGTCCAGCAGGCGCCCGCGCGGCTGCTGGAACCGGGCCAGGGTGAGGCGAGGATTGTCGAGCCTCTGGGCGAGCTCTCCGGCTCGAGCCAGAAGCCAATAACTGAGCGCCCCCAGCGCAGCCGTGAAGCCGGCGACGAAGAGGGCGAAGACCCGGAGAAAGGCGCGTCGCTGCATGGGCTCTGACCATAGTAGACTAGCACACACCAGGGTCGCAGTCCCAATGAGTCCGCATATGGACTTGACAGCGTCCTTGAGGCGGCTAGGATGATGAGCAGCCCAGACAGAGGTCGCTGAAAGGGAGCCGTGCCGCGAGCGATGCCACCGCGCTACTGGCCCGTTGTCGTGGTTGCGCTGCTGGCGTCGCTGCTGGGCCGATCGGCGCAAGCGGAGGCAAATCTCCTGCAGAACAGTGGTTTCGAAGCGGGATTTCCGCCTTGGCAACAAGCTCGGGGGTCCTGGAACCTGGTGAACCCGGGTAAGACCGGAAACAACGCGGCGCAAGCTGGCGGTATGGTTCAGGCAAAGCTCCAGCAGTCCTTGACGCCCGTGGGAGGCGCTGTCTACAGGTTTGAAGGATGGGCGCGGAAGAACGACGCGTCTCGTGTGGAGCTAGCAGTGGTGTTTATGGACTGCGATCTGGCCATGCTCAACTCATTTCAGGCGACTCTTGACGCGGTCAGCAGTGACTACATCTTCCTAACCCGCGACGCCCTTGCCAATGACCGCAGTTGTCGTGCGCGGGTAGAAGCTAGTCTCGCAGGCCTGTCAGACACTTCTCGCGCCTGGTTCGACGACATCACGCTCGCCGTAGTCAGCCTGCCCCCGCCAACCGCGACGCCCACGGTCATTCCCACTGCCACCGTCCCGCCATCGCCGACTCCGACACCAACGTCCTCGCCCACGGCAACGTCGACGCCAGCCGCCACGGCGACGCCGACGCGGACTGCGACAGCGACGCGTACGGCAACGCCAACTCACACGGCGACGCCATCCAGGACACCGACGCCCACCCGAACAGTCACGGCGAGCGCCACCCTCACCGCGACAGCGACAAGCGCTCCCAGCGCCACCTCGGTCCCGTCGCCGGCCACGGCCACCGCGACGCCCTCGCTCCTTGGGGCGCAGAGCACGCCGGTGGGGTCGGGCGCGCCGGGGTCAGCGACGCCGGCGAATGACATCACCACCGAAGTGCTCAGCGGCTTCGGCCCTATCACCCTGAACCCAAGCCCTGTTCCCCAGGCGGTCGAACGAGAGACAGGGGGCGGGCCGGGCGTGGCCCTGTCCGTCGGTCTCATCCTGGCGGCCGGCCTCCTGGGCTACGTGGGCTGGCGCCTGCGCCGATGACGCGGCGGTCCTGGGTGCGCCCGCGGCTCGGTGTCATCCTGCTGTTTGCCGCGCTCTCCACGGGGTTCGGGCCCCCATCTTTCACCGAGGGCGACGGCGCCTCGTTCCGCTGGACGCGCGAGTCGTGGCGCGCGCTGAGCCGCCAGCTACCTCCCCCGAATGTGGGAGAGGCCGCGCTGCTTATGGATGGAGAGACCGGGCTGGTGCTCTTTGAGCGGAACGCCAACGCGCGCCGCGCCCCGGCCAGCCTGACCAAGATCATGACCGCGCTGGTGGCCCTGGAGCAAGGGCGCCAACAAGACCAGGTGCATATCACCCTTGAGGACATGGTAGAGGGCTCTAGCATGGGCCTAGCGCCGGGTGACGTCCTGTCGCTGGAATCTCTCTTGTATGGCCTTCTGCTGCCTTCGGGTAACGATGCCGCCTTGGCCATCGCCCGTCACGTGGGCGGAACGGTCGAGTCGTTCGTCGCCATGATGAACGCGCGTGCGCAGCGGTTGGGCCTGCGCGACATCCACTTTGTCAATCCGCATGGCCTTGATGAGGACCAACATTATTCGAGCGCCTACGATATGGCCGTTTTGACGAGGGAGGCCCTGCGCGACCCCGTGTTTGCGCGGATCGTTGGCACGACCATCATCACCGTCACGGGTAACCGGCCGTTTCTGCTGTCGAACAGCAACCTGCTGTTGCATCAACCGGGGCTGCTCCAAGGGATCGATGGTGTGAAGACCGGTCATACCGAGAATGCCGGCGACTCGCTGGTCGTCTCGGTCACCCGCCAAGGCCATCGGCTCATCGGTGTCGTGCTCGGTGCGCAGAACCGCCAGGACGCGGGCTACCGGCTTATGGCCTATGGTCTCGCCGCGTATCAGTGGCGGCCCCTTCCGGAGCTCCCCTCCTACATCCTTCGCTATCGCGGCTCAGCCTGGAGCTATCAAACGAGCAACGGGAGCTTTGCTCTCGGCTCCTTGCTGCCATCCTGGGGCGCGGCGCGAGTGGCGCTGCGTGTGCAGTGGGAGGAAGAGCGAGGAGGCGGCGCGCCGTTGGGAGGGCGCATTCTGTATACTTGGGGCGACCGGCTCTTCCTCGAGCAGCCGTTTCGGCTGGGTCCCTAGCGCCGACAGCAGTGATCGAGCCCAACGAGACCATAGCGATAGACGGTCCGCCTGCCTCGGGCAAGACGACGGTTGGCCGAGCCCTCGCCCGCCGCTTGGGCTATCGCTTCTTGGATACAGGGATCCTGTACCGCGCCCTGACCTGGTGCCTCCTCCAGACCGGGACCGACCTCGCGGACCCGCTGGCCATCGCTCGCGCTGCCAAGGAAGTCAGCCTCACGCTGCGTCCGACGACGAAGGCGTCTTGGAGCGTCTGTGTGCAAGAGCGCGAGTTGAGCGAGGCGGAGCTGCGCTCGCCACAGGTCGATGCAGCGGTCTCGCAGGTTTCCTCCGTGCCGGAGGTGCGCGAGCAGCTCCGCGGACTCCAGCGTGCGCTGGCGAAGGCCGGACACGTCATCATGGCAGGGCAAGACATCGGCTCGGTCGTGCTACCCGATGCGCCGGTCAAGGTCTACCTGGAAGCATCGCTTGAAGAGCGAGTGCGCCGACGGAGTCGCCAGAGCGGTAAGGCGGCGGAGATTGGCGCCAGCCTGGCGCGACGTTCCAGCCTCGACGCGGCGAGGGCCGTCTCGCCGCTGGCCCCCGCGCGCGATGCTCATGTCATCAACACCGATGCTTTCACGGTGGAGCAAGTGGTGACACAAATCATCGCGATCATCCGCCAGTCAGACTCTTGACCAACCTGCTCTACCGCCTCTGCGTGGTCTCCGCCCGGCCCGTGATGAGTCTCCTCTCGCGTTGGGAGGTGCACGGCCGGGTCAACGTGCCGGCCACTGGCGGCTTCATACTGGCGGTCAACCACTGCTCGTACGTTGATCCGGTGCTCCTGATCGTTGGCGTGCCGCGCTACCTACGTTTTATGGTAAAATCCGAGCTGTATCGGCTGTCGCCGGCACGCTGGTTCTTGCGGGCCTTCGGGACTTTCTCCGTTCGCCGGGGCTTCGCGGATCGGGTGGCGCTGGCCGAGGCGCAGCGGTTGTTGGCTGAAGGCCATGTGGTAGTGCTGTTCCCGGAGGGGACGCGCAGCCGCATGGGGCGCCTGCTCAGGGGCTTGCCTGGGACGATGGCCTTGGCCGTGCGCTCCGGTGTGCCGGTGCTTCCGGTGGCTATTATGGGAACGGAAACAGTGCGTGGATGGCTGGGCACATTGAAACGGCCCCGCATGGTGTTACGGATCGGGGAACCGTACAGGCCCGAACGGCCGGAGGGCCGGCTCACCAGCGCCGCGCTGCAGGCTCTGGCGGATGACTTGATGCTGCGGATCGCGGCGATGCTCCCGGAGGAGCGCCACGGCGCCTACGCGAAAGGATGGAACCATGACCGAGCCGAGCGTGCAGGCTCCCGCTAAAGCCCTGGAGATCGTCCTAGCCACCGACATGGGCTTCTGCTTCGGCGTGCGCCGGGCGGTGGCGATCATGGAGGAGGCCGCCGCAAAGGAGGGCTCCATCGATAGCCTCGGCGCCATCGTGCATAACCCGGTGGTCGTGCGAGACCTGGAACGCCGGGGGATCCATCACGCGACCGGCCTGGACGAACTCCAGCGGTCCACGGTGGCCATCACCGCTCACGGCGTGGGACCCACGGTGTGGGACGAGCTGGCGAAGCGGGGCTATGAGGTCGTCGACACCACCTGTCCCATCGTGACGCGCGCGCAAAAGGCTGCGCGTCAACTGAGCGAAGCCGGCTTCACTGTCGTTGTGTTTGGACAGCCGGACCACCCGGAGGTGCGGGGCGTGCTCGGCTACACCGGTGGCCGCGGCTTCGCCACCACCGAATGGCAGAACGTCGTCGACGCCGGCCCTTTTCCGCGACGGCTCGGTATCATCGCCCAGACGACGCAGAACCTGCACCACTTCCAGGACTTCGTGAAGGGCTTGATCGAAGCTGCCGCTGAGAACCTCTGGGAGCTTCGCGTCGTCAATACGCTCTGCGATGCCACCTCGACCCAGCAAGCCGCCGCGCGCCTGCTCGCCCAGGAGGTCGAGACGGTGATTGTCGTAGGCGGTAGGCAGAGCGCCAACACGCGCCATCTGGCTGAAGTCTGCCAAGAGGCCGGCGTGTCCACGCATCACATCGAGACTGCTGCTGAACTGGACTCTGTTTGGTTCCGTCCCGGCCTCAGGGTCGGCGTGACCGCAGGCGCCTCCACTCCCGACGCCTCCATCTACGAGGTGATCTCCTGGCTGGAGCAGTGGCGGCCCGACTAGCTCGGGCGGCGTCTGCCGATGCCCCTTTTTCGCTTCTAGGGGCCTCTCCTTCCCCGCCTTCCGCACGCGGGGGCGTCATCGCCGCCGTAGAGCCAGATAGCCCGGCCGCTGCTCTTGGCCTCCGGGCCGGCGACCGCCTCATGACCGTCAATGGCCGTGCGCTTCGCGATGTCATCGACTATCGTTTTGCCAGCGCCGAGGCGCGTCTCGTGCTCGAGGTCGAGCGCGGAGGGCGGGCGTATCGCTGCAGCGTCGAGAAGCCCGCGGAGGCAACGCTGGGGCTTGAGTTCACCGAGGCGCTCTTTACGAAGCTGCGCGTCTGCAACAACGGCTGCTTCTTCTGCTTCGTCGATGGCGTGCCAGAGCAGTCGCGCTCCGGCCTGCACATCAAGGACGACGACTACCGCCTCTCCTTCCTCTTCGGCAACTTCGTCACGCTCACGAACCTCGTCGCGGCAGACTGGCAACGTCTGGCCGAGCAGCGGCTGAGCCCCCTCTATGTCTCGGTGCACGCGACCGACCTCGCCTTGCGCCGCCGCCTGCTGGCGAACGCCAAGGCGCCCGACATCCTGACGCAGCTCCGCCGGCTTGGTGGCCTCGGGATCCAGGTCCACACCCAGGTCGTCCTCTGTCCTGGCCTCAACGACGGCGACGCCCTGGACCAAACCATTGCCGACCTCAGCGCTCTCTATCCGACGGTCCAGACCGTCTCGGTCGTGCCTGTCGGCTTCAGCGAGCACTATCTGGCGCGGCCCGGTGCCGAAGGGCGAACGCTGACGCCCGCCGAGATGATCGAGGCGGCGCGGCAGATCGCCGTCTGGCAGCGGCGCTTCCACACCGAGTTCGGGCGGAGCCTTGTCTACGCCGCCGACGAGCTGTACCTGAAATCGCGGGCGCCCCTGCCATCCGCGGCTGCCTACGATGGCTTCCCGCAGTTCCACAACGGCATCGGCATGGTCCGTTCGATACTCGCCGAATGGGCGCTCGAGCGGCGCCGCTGGCGACGAGGGGCCCAGAGGCGGCTCGAACCCTTGGCGGTCACGATTGTCTGCGGCACCCTTATCGCACCGGTCCTGGAACGCCTCGCCGGCGAGATGCGCGCGCTTACGGGGATAGAGGGCCGGGTCGTGCCCGTGGTCAATCGCTACTTTGGTGCGACCGTGGGCGCTTCCGGCCTCCTGACGGGGCAGGACGTTCTGGCGACGCTGGCGAACAAGCCCCTCGGCGACGTGCTGGCGCTGCCTCGCTTCATGCTCGATGCGGCGGGCGCCCGCTTCCTGGACGACCTCAGGCCCGCGGATCTCGAGGCGGCGCTCGGCGTCCCGGTGGTGGCTGCGGAGTCGCCTCGCGATCTCGTGCGCCTCCTCGAGCGAGGCGTTCCGCGTTCCTACGCCGAGACCCAGGCCGTGCCGCAGCCGCCGCCTTGGCGGCTCTCGGCGGCGGGCCCGACCGCGTATTATCGCGTCCGCCGTCCCCGCTGGGAGCATCCAGTGGCCCTGACGGCTGCCGGCCTTTAGGGGGAACAATGTGCGGCATCATCGGTTACACGGGTGAACGCGAGGCGGCCCCCATACTCATCGATGGGCTGCAGCGCCTCGAGTACCGCGGCTACGACAGCGCCGGCATCGCCGTCGCTACGGAGGAGGGCACCCTCAGCCTCCGTAAGGCGGCGGGCAAGCTGCAGGCCCTCATCACGCAGATGGAGGGGTCGCTGCCCTTCGGCAACGCGGGCTTGGGCCACACCCGCTGGGCAACGCACGGCCTCCCATCCGAGGTCAACGCCCATCCGCATGTGGACTGCCACGGCGACGTCGTGGTCATCCACAACGGCATCGTCGAGAACTACGCCGACCTGAAGAAGACGCTCCTCGACCAGGGGCACCACTTCGTATCCCAAACGGACACGGAGGTGCTGTGCCATCTCATCGAGGAGAGCCTCGATGATGGCGAGAGCCTGACGGCGGCGCTGCGCGCCACCGCCTCGCGCCTGCGCGGTTCCAACGTCTTCCTCGCCCTCCGCCGTCAGCAGCCCGGCACCATCGTCGGCGTTCGTCTCGGCAACGCCGGCGGCCTGCTCATCGGCTACGGCCGGGGCGAGATGCTGGCGGCCAGCGACCTCCCCGCGCTCCTCCCCTACACGAAGGATGTCGTCTTCCTGAGCGACCGCGAGGTGGTGACGTTGACGCCGAGCGGCGCTGCCTACACCGATCTTGATGGACGTCCTCTAGACAAGCGGCCCATCGTCGTCTCCACTGACCCGGTGGCCGCGGCAAAGGGAGGCTACAAGCACTTCCTCCTCAAGGAGATCTTCGAGCAGCCCCAGGCCATCATGGATACCTTCCGGGGTCGCGCCCTCCTGGACCCGCCCGAGATATTGTTGGACGACCTGCCGTTCAGCCAAGGGCAGATCGCAGCCCTCGAGAGAGTGGTTTTGATGGGGATGGGTTCCGCCCTCCATTCCTGCCTTGTCGGCAAATTTATGATCGAGGAGCTGGCCGGCATACCGACGGAGGTGGACAACGCCTCGGAGTTCCGCTACCGCAATCCCCTTGTCGGCCCGCGTACTCTCGTTGTTGCGGTCACCCAGTCGGGTGAGACGGCCGATTCGCTTGCCGCCATGGACGAGGCGCGCCAGAAAGGGGCGCCGGTCGTTGTCATCACCAATACCGTCGGCAGCCAGGCGACGCGCCTTGCCGACGGTGTCTTCCTGACGCACTGCGGCATCGAGATCTGCGTCGCCGCCTCCAAGACGCTGGCCGGACAGCTCACCGCCCTCTACCTTCTCGCGACGTATCTCGCCCGACAGCGGAGGGCGCTTTCAGACAACCGTCTCCAAGGCCTTCTGGAGGACTTGGCCGGCGTGCCCAACCTGGTCGCCTCTGTTCTCCCCGGCCTTGACGCGCAATGCGAGGCGCTGGCCCGGCGCTACTTCCGGTACCGCGACTTCCTGTACCTGGCGCGGGGTGTCCAGTACCCGATGGCCCTGGAGGGCGCTCTGAAGCTCAAGGAGCTCTCTTACATCCACGCCGAGGGCTATCCCGCCGGCGAGATGAAGCATGGCCCCATCGCCCTTGTGGACGAGAACCTGCCGGTGCTCGCCATCGCGCTGCGGGACCGCACCTACGAAAAGATGCTGAGCAACATCGAGCAGGTGAAGGCGCGCTTGGCCAAGGTCATCGCCGTGACAGACCTGGGCAACGACGCGCTGGCCGAGGAGGTGGACGAGGTGCTGCAGGTGCCCATGGTCAGCGACCTGCTCAACCCGCTGCTGACGCTCATCCCCATGCAGTTGCTGGCCTACCACATCGCCGAGCGCCTCGGCTGCGACGTAGATCAGCCGCGCAACCTCGCCAAGACCGTCACCGTCGAATAGGCTCCCGAGCACTGTCATTCTGAGCCGCAGGCGAAGAATCTCCTACGTCCCACAAAAGATGAGCGTCTGTCGTCGCCACGTCGCTTTTAACGAGCGGCAACCTGTTTGCCGTAGCCAGAGATCCATAGAGTCCTGATGCGCACCCAAACCACCGCCACGGCGCCGCTCGCACCGGGCGGTCTGCGCGTGTTCACGGCGCTCCGCCACCGGAACTACCGCCTCTACTGGATAGGCTTCCTGCTCTCCATCATCGGCTTCCAGATGCAGCAGGTGGCCATGCAGTGGCTGGCGTACGACCTGACCGGCTCGCCGCTCTACCTCGGCACCGTGGGCCTCGCCTCGGCGCTGCCGACGATCGCCCTGACGCTCTTCGGCGGCGTCGTGGCGGACCGGGTGAACCGGCGCCAGCTGCTCTTGTTCACGCAGGCAGGGCTTGGCCTTATCGTGGCGGCCGCCGCTCTTTTGGTGTGGCTGCGGCTTATCGAGCCCTGGCACCTGCTCGCCTTGGCTTTTCTTGCCGGCGCTATCACCGCGTTCGACCAGCCCTCGCGGGCGGCCATCGTGCCGCATCTGGTCGACCGGCGTGACCTCATGAACGCCGTCGCCCTCATCTCGGTGGTCTGGCAGTCGAGCCGCATTGTCGGGCCCGCCTTGGCCGGCGTGCTCATCGGCTTCCTGGGCTCGACGGCGCCGGTCTTCGCCATCGCCACGCTGGGGTCGGCCGCGATGGTGGCGGTGCTCCTGCTGCTGCGCCTGCCACGCTTCAGCCCAGAGCCGACATCCAATGCGGTGCTGGGCGACCTCGCCCAGGGCCTGCGCTTCATCCTGGGCAACAGCCTCTTCTCCTCGCTCATCGGCATGACCTTCTTCAACAGCGTCTTCGGCATCTCGTACATCATCATGCTGCCCGTCATCGCCAAGGACGTGCTCCAGGTCGGGCCGGAGGGCCTCGGTCTCATGAACACCGTCTCCGGCATCGGCGCCCTGGCCGGCACCTTCACCGTCGCGACCCTGGGCGACTACCGGCGGAAGGGGTGGTTGCTGCTCTGGGGCGGCTTCGCCTTCGGCGTGGGTCTCGTGGCCTTCGCGGTGACGCCGTGGTTCCTGCCGTCGCTGGCGCTGCTGGCCTTCGTGGGCTGGTGCAACCAGGTCTACATGACCACCACCAACACGACCCTCCAGGCGGCCGTGCCCGACGCCCTCCGCGGCCGGGTCATGGGGACCTTCGCCCTCACCTACAACCTCATCCCGCTGGGCGGGCTCCAGGCCGGCGCCATCGCCACGGCGTTCAACGTGCAGACGGCGATCGCCTTCGGCGGCGTCCTCGTGGCGGCGTTCGCCATGGCGGCGGCAGTGACCCTGCCCGCGGTGCGGCGGATGGGGGAGGCGGAGGCGGGGTAAGGGGTGAGGTCTGGCTGGCACTGGTGGGTATAATGGGTTCGCAGCGCCATCGCCGCGTTCGATAGGGAAGAGCGCCCTGGAGGTCGTCGATGTCAGGTGAAAAAGCGTCGATGCTGAAGGTCGGGGTTTCTCTTGAGGAGCTGGTGAAGGCTTTACAAGAGATGGACGAGGAGGACCGCGAGTGGTTCGTCGAGAATCTTGTGGCGGCCACCAGTCCGGAGTACCTCAAGAGCATTGAGGAGGCGGGGCAAGACTACCGCGAGGGACGTGCAGTGAGCGTGGCACCGGAGCAGGCCAAATGACCGACGTGCTTGGCAGCACAATTGGGCGGGTCGAGCTTGCAGACAATCTGGATATCCTTCGCGAACTGCCTGACGAGTGCATGGACCTTATCTATGTTGATCCGCCGTTCAACACAGGCAAGCGCCAAGCCTTGCATAGAATTAGGACTGTGCGGGACACGGATGGCGATCGCACAGGTTTCCAAGGAAACCGTTACAAGACAATCAAGATAAGTCAGTCTAGCTACGTTGACGTATATGACGACTACTTAGAGTTTCTTGAACCACGACTCGTTGAGTTCAAGAGGGTTCTGAAGCAAACTGGGTCCCTCTACTTCCATATTGACTACCGTGAGGTTCATTACTGTAAGGTCTTGTTAGACCATATTTTTGGCCGTGAGTGCTTTCTCAATGAGATTATCTGGGCATATGACTATGGAGCAAGAACCACAAAGAAATGGCCGCCAAAGCACGACAACATCTTGGTCTTTGTGAAAGACGCACAGAATTACTACTTTGATGTTGAAGCG
>DATDQG010000110.1:0-7672 GCA_035292365.1 Dehalococcoidia bacterium | reverse complement strand
TTGGTCGATGAACTGGCCGGTGACGAAGAAGGTGAGGCGGAGGCCGTCTTTCTCGAGGGCGTCCAGGATGGGCGTGAGGGTGGAGGCAGTGGTCCAAGGCCCGCAGTCGAAAGTGAGGGCAACTTGGCGGCGTGCTCTGTTACCCCAGGCGACCTCGCCGAGCGGGGTCTGGACCGAGACGCTGGGCGTTGGCGTCGTCGCGACAGGGACGGCAGAGGCGACTGCCTCAGGCGGCGGCAGCGCCTCCCGCGCGGCGGGCGTCCCACGACGCAACAGTCCGGATCGGGCGAAGACGAAGCCGGTCAGCAGGAGCAGGGCTAGAACGATGGCGACCGCGGGGAGAAGGGGCCGTGGCCTACCGGGGGTACGCCTTGCGGCGCGACGGCGCGAGCGGCGGCTCATACTGATGTTGGTGGTGACCCAAGGAGGCGGGCCTTGGACCTGCCTCTAGCTAGTGGCACCCTGGCTCACATGATCACAGTGGCCAGTTCCGCAGGTGGGCCCTCCGTCGGGAGTGGCTCCCCTGCCTTTTCGAGGCCCTCCACGAAGCCGAGGATTGCCTCTCGCGCATTGGCCAAGGCTTCATCCCTCGTGCGGCCCTGAGTCACACAGCCCGGCAGCGCGGGGACAAGGACGGTGAATCCGCGGCCACGTTCGTCTGACTGGAGGACCATTGTGTATCGGACGGGTCTTCTCGTGGTCGCTTGAGCGCTATACTGCGGGAACGGGAAGCTGAACCGTCACAGTATGGCCTTCTTGGCGCTCCGCTGGGACGGACTCGTCATTGGCTAGCATGTCCTCTAAAGTTAGTTCGATGGCTTCTTTGATGTTGGACAGAGCTTCCCTCGCCGTCTCGCCCTGCGAGACGCATCCTGGCAGGGAAGGCACCTCAACCCACCATCCTCCCTCCTCCTCTGGATGCAGAATGACGGCAAACTGGAGTTTCTTTGGCATCGTCACTCCCCCAGTAGCTCCAGGAATTCCTCCACCGTTAGTCCTGCCTTGCGGATCACGTCGGTGAGTAGGCCCACACGCAACTCCCTTCGTTGTGGCAGGGTTAGCCCGACCGCGCCCTGCTTGACAAGCCGAATATGGTTCCCTTGCTTCTTCGAGCTACATACCCATATCTAGCAAACGCTCTGATGGCTGCCTCCGTACTGATACTACGCACCCGCCTCCCGTTAGGCAACCTGAGACTCCGTAGCAAGCCTTTGGCGCGACGGGCCGCGCCTCACCGCCCTGGGCTGCGGCGCCAGCGGCGCGATGCACCTGAGGCGGAAGGGGCTTGGGGCCGCGCGAGCCGGCGCCCCGCCATCATGATGGGGTCGTCCTCCGTCATGGCCATGGTCTTGCGCAGCTCGATGACCTGGTCGCGCAGGGCGGCGGCGCGCTCGAATTCCAGGGCCTGCGCTGCCCGCTTCATCTGCGACTCCAGGTCGCGGATGAGGGCGAACAGCTCATCTTTGCCGAGGCCCGACAGGGGTACGTCGACGTTGTAGCTCGGCTTCGGCTCGGCGATGACGCGCAGGCGGTCAGTGAGATCGCGGATGGCCTTCTGGATGCCTTGCGGCACGATGCCGCGCTCCTCGTTGTAGGCGGTCTGGATGTTGCGACGTCGTTCCGTCTCTCCGATGGCCTGGCGCATCGAATCGGTCATTGTGTCGGCGTACATGATGACCCGCCCGTCGACGTGCCGGGCGGCGCGGCCCATGTTCTGGATCAAGGCTGAGATCGAGCGCAGGAAGCCTTCCTTGTCGGCGTCGAGGATGGCGACCAGGCTCACCTCCGGAAGGTCGAGCCCCTCTCGCAGCAGGTTGATGCCCACGACCACGTCGTAGACACCCAGCCGGAGGTCGCGCAGGATCTCTACCCGCTCCAGCGTTTCCACCTCGGAGTGGAGGTAGTGGGTGCGCACACCGATCTCGCGCAGGTAGTCGGCCAGTTCCTCGGCCATCCGCTTCGTGAGCGTGGTGACCAGGACCCGCTCGCCGCGTTCCACCCGGAGGCGTATCTCGTGGATGAGGTCGTCGATCTGCCCCTGGGTCGGGCGCACCTCGACCTCCGGGTCCACCAGGCCGGTGGGCCGGACGAGCTGCTCGACGATCTGGTCGCTCACCTCTAGCTCGTACGGCGCCGGCGTCGCCGAGACGAAGGTGACCTGGCCGAGGCGATTCCAGAACTCCTCATAGTTGAGCGGACGGTTGTCCACCGCGGAGGGAAGGCGGAAGCCGAAGTCGACCAGCGTCTGTTTGCGCGAGAGGTCGCCGCCGTACATGCCCCGCACCTGGGGCAGGGTCATGTGCGACTCGTCGATGAACATGAGGAAGTCGCGCGGGAAGTAGTCGAGAAGCGTCCAAGGGGGCGTGCCCGCCGCCCGCCGGTCGAGGTGGCGCGAGTAGTTCTCGATGCCGGAGCAGTAGCCCACCTCGCGGAGCATCTCGAGGTCGTACTTCGTGCGCGACTCCAGCCGCGCCGCCTCCACCACCTTGCCATCGCGCCGCAGCATCGCCAGGCGTTCAACCAGCTCGACCTCGATGTCGGCCATGGCCAGGGCGAGGCGCTCCTGAGAGGTGACCCAGTGCCGCGCCGGAAAGATGGCGACCTGCTCCCGCTGGCCCAGAAGCTCGCCCGTAAGCGGGTCGAGCTCGGTCATGCGCTCGATCTCGTCGCCCCAGAACTCGATGCGCAGCGCCGTCTCTTGATAGGCCGGCTGGATCTCCAGCGTATCGCCGCGCAGGCGGAAGCGCCCGCGGGTGAAGTCCATATCATTTCGCTCGTACTGCATGTCCACGAGATGGCGGAGGAGGCGCTGGCGCGGGTGGCGGTCGCCCTGGCGCAGCGTCAGGACGAACGAGGCGTACTCTTCGGGCGAGCCCAGGCCGTAGATGCAGGAGACCGAGGCCACGATGACGACGTCGCGCCGCTCCAGGAGGGCCTTGGTGGCGGCGTGGCGCAGCTTGTCGATCTCCTCGTTGATGTCGGCGTCCTTCTCGATGTAGGTGTCGGTCTGGGGGACGTAGGCCTCGGGCTGGTAGTAGTCGTAGTAGGAGACGAAGTACTCGACGGCGTTGCGGGGGAAGAAGTCCTTGAACTCGCTGTAGAGCTGGGCCGCCAGGGTCTTGTTGTGGGCGAGCACGAGGGCGGGTCGGCCGAGCCGGGCGATGACGTTGGCCATGGTGAAGGTCTTGCCGGAGCCGGTGACGCCGAGGAGCGTCTGGCGCTGAAAGCCGCGCTCCAGCCCTTCGACCAGCTTGTCGATGGCCTGGGGCTGGTCGCCGGTTGGGGCGAAGTCGGAGACGAGGTCGAAGGCGGGCATGGGTCTTAAGGCTGCTCTTTTCGGAATGCGACTCGCAAGGCTCGGAACTCTTCGTCGCTTATTACGCGATCTTCGTATTTGTGTGGATCAACTACTCGCCAGTTAGGGAAGGGGCCCTCGATGCTGTGCTTATAGCCAACATAGTGACAGCTTGGTACATAAAACTCCTCAACGAACGGATCGGACTCCTTGCCCAAGCGGACGTACATCTCCCCTGGCGCCCAAAAGACAATGTCGTCGCGTGGTCCGAACAGTCGGTCGATGAGATCGAAAACGAGACGCACTCCATCTAACGAGTTCTGCGCAGAAATAGCTTTTCCGCCGAGGTGGACAGCGTGGTTCCTTAGCGCTTCGAGTCGTTTGAAGCTTCCGTTCAGCGAGGAATCGAAAACGTCCCACTCTTGCAGTGCTTCAAGCGCTAGATCCCAGTTCTGAAACGAGTCCTTGTTGTAAATCATTTTGTAGACGGGCGTGTTCCGAAAATATGGCCGGAGGCGAACCACAAGAGTGGAGAGTATCGCTTCCGCGAGGCAACACGCTCCAGTTAGCGCAGGGTAGAAGTACCCGTTTGTGAAGGCGTCAGCGATCTCTCTCTGATACTCGTGATACTGCCACAATGGTTGAACAAAAGGTGGTGAAATTGAGAGAAATCTCGATAGCTTTTGATCGAAGTTCTCGTCGCCATACCGCAAAGCCAACTCTCGAAAAGTTTGCTCTCGCACATCTCGAGGTGCCTGCCCACGAAGAAGATTCCGTGTCGTATCGATGGCCATATTCGTAATGAATCGCCACCGTTTCATGAGGGGATTCGTCTGCAGGCTTCGTCAAGCAGGAGGCGCACCTGCAAGCAACGACTCGTGCGCCTCCTCCAGTCCCGCTACGGCCAGCTCGCGCCGAACGGAGGGGAACTGGCGGAGAAACGCGTCGAGAGTCACGTCACCTTCCAAGTAGTCGAACAGGGACTGGACCGGCACGCGGGTCCCGATGAAGACGGGGGTGCCCCCCAACATCTCGGGATCGCTGTGGACGGCTGCGCTCTTTTGGGCCATGGCTTGGAGTTCCTGTCGAAGTGAGTTTACACTGATACGGAGCATCGTGCTCGCCCGAGGGGTGGCGGCGAGAAGGCGAGGTGGCAGGTGCGTGAGGGGTGCCCGTGGCATAGCGCCTGGTCCGCGGTAGGAAGGGCGTGGAACAAGCAAACGGAGAAGGGCGGACGACGGTCCGCCCCTACGACGATGAAGGGTGTGTTCGGATAACCCGGCCTGGCCGGTGGGGGCGAAGGGAGACGAAGTCAAACGTGGGCATTGGACCCGCCGATACTGATGCAGCAGCTCCGTGGTAGCTTCAAACCCTTCCCGTCACCAATGAGAAACGTCGACTCGTCATTATGTTTCAACAAACGGGCGGCCTCTATCACCCGATCCACTTCATCCGAATCAGCAATCGCGTTATACAACTTGCTGGTGAGCTCAGCGATCCTACTCCACTTCACACCGCCATAGCCTTGCCTCCACTTGACACTTGGCGACGAAAAGAATTCAGGCAACTCGTCTAGCTTAAAACCTGTGCGAGCGATGAATGGATTCAGGAGTTGGTTTAAAGGCCTCCCCACCGCGTCGAAGTACATCTTCTCGATGTCCCGCTCCCTTAACTTGCTGCACTGTTTCTCTCTAGGGTCTCCCTGCCATCTTGGGTAGCCCTTGGCGTCGTCTCCCAATCGGATCTCTCGATAGCAACGGTACGCCAGGTACAATAGGTGGCACTGGCCTCGACTATCCAAGCACATTGGACATCAACAACGCCTCTTTGGGCACCAGCTTGCGCTCCACCACATCGACGGGCAGCAGGAACGCTGCGAGCGTGTGGGCGCCGATGAGCGGCGGGGCATCGGGCGAGCCGAAAAGGCACAGGATCGGCATACGGGTCCCCTGCAGCTCAGCATCGAGCTGGCCTACCGGCCACTGCTCGACATGGCCGTTCGCGAAGCGCACCGGCATGGTGCGGAACGGGCGCACGCCCAGCCGCTCCAGGATGGGCGCTGGGATCACTGTGAACATGGCATCGGTGTCCACCATGCCGTCCAGCGTCTCGGAGGCGCCGGTCGGGCCGATGAGGGTGATATGGTGGAAGAGGGTGCCCATCGTTGTCCTATTATCTCATAGCGTGAGGGCTCGCCGTCGATAGGGGCAAGGGCAGGTCTCAGACCTGCCCCTACGGTCGTTTTTTACGTTCGCGGCAGGACTTGGATGCCTCAGGCCTTGCGGATCTCGGGGACGAGGAGCGTGATGAGGCCGAGGCCGACGAGTGCGATGGTGGCGAAGAGGGCGACGCCGTCCTGCGGGCCGATCATCGTGATGGTGGCGCCGAGGGTCAGGGCGCCGAGGGGCTGGAGGGCGCTCTGTCCCATGGTGTAGAGGCCGAGGGTGCGCGCGCGCACGTCGGTGCGGACGTTGAGTTGGATGAGCGACTGCACGAGGGTGGTGGTGATGACCCAGAAGACGCCGGTCATGATGAGGAGGCCCCAGGAGAGCGGGAAGAAGGTGGAGCGGGTGAACAGGATGACGCCGCCCATGTAGCAGGAGGCAGCCAGCACCATGACGAGGCCCTTGCGCCGGAAGTTGCCCAGCGAGGCTACGAGGAGCCCGCCGGGGATAGCGCCGATGCCCACGCCCGAGGCGAGGGCGCCGTAGACGCGGGCGTCGCCATGCAGCACCTCGCGGGCGAAGACCGGCAGGAACTGGATGTAGGGGTAGATGAGGAAGGGGAGCAGCACTTCGGCGAGGAGGAGGCCGAGGATGAGCCGGTCGTGGACGACGTAGCGGAAGCCCTCGGCCAGCGCTCTGAAGGTCGTCTCCCGCCGCTCACCGCGGCCCTGCGTGCGGGGTTTCGGGGTGATGCGCCAGGTGAAGTTGAGGGCCGTCCAGATGCTGATGGCCCGGACGATGAAGGCCCAGTGCACACCAAAGAAGCCGATGACTACGCCGGCGACGTTCGGTCCCGTGGCGCGGGCGAAGTTGCCGATGCTGGCGTTGAGGGCGATGGCGTTCGAGACGTTCTCGCGGCCCGCGACATCGTAGACGAAGGCCTGGCGAGTGGGGCCAGCCAACGAGTTCACCACCCCATCGACAAAGGCGAACAGGAAGAAGACCCAGGCCTTCGTCATACCTGAGGTAACCATGAAACCCAGGAATGTACCGGCCAGAAGCCGGTCGATGGGGCCTGTTCCTGGCAGAATCCAGCCCGTGTAGACGAGGACGGCCAACGTGGTGGCCTCCAGCGCGGAAACGAAGGTGAACGCGACCACGAGGGTGCGCCGATCGAGCCGGTCCGCCCAGACGCCGCCGAAGGGCGAGAGGAACAAGGTGATGAGGCCGCGCCACGCCTGCAGGGTGCCCATGGTCAAGGCGCTGCCGGTGACGACGAACACCAGCCAGTTCATGCCGATGTTCTGGAACCAGGTGCCGAACTGGGTGATGATGTTGCCGCTCAGCAGCAGGCGGTAGTCGCGGATGGCGAGCGAGGCGAAGGTTCTCGATAGGTACGAGCCGACCCGTCCACGCGGCGGCGCCTCGGTGGCCGCCGGTCGTGCCTCAAGAGCGAGTGGAGCCGGGATATCGACGGCTATCGCACCGTTAGGGGAATTGCCGTTGCGTAGCTCCTCATCGTAGGCGTGGCGACGCTCGGGTTCGATGAGGACGGCGAAGGCGCTGTCGAGGTAGCGGACGATCTCGGCGGACAGGGGATCGTCGGGGTTGTTCTTGGGGTGGTGTTCCTCGCGGAGGCGGAGGTACGCGCCTGCTATGGCGTCGACATCGGCGTCAGGAGGGACCCTCAGCGCATCATAAAACGTCTGTGCCATTGCTGCCTGCCGACGGGCGCCCCTCGCCAGCTTGACGCATTATAGCACTCTGAGGCGGTACGTTAGGGCGCGATGGTAAGAATCCGGAGAGACAGCAGTCAGGCTGAAGCCTGACCCACCGCCAACTTAGGGGCGGTACGTCATGGGGCGATGGTAAGGATGTGGAGAGACAAAGCGTCTCGCCCCGCTGCCGTGACGAGACGCTGACCTGTGACGGTGTCGTAGACGACGACCACGATCATGTATGCGCCGGGCCGTAGTCCGGCTGGCAGGGCGAGCTCGTGTCGGTCCTCGACGACCTCGCCCGGCAGCCAGCCGGAGGCCGGCGCATGCCCATCTTGCGGCACGCCGTCGTGCTGGGCCACGAGAGGGCCAGCAGCGTCGAGCAGCTGCACCGATACCGCGAGCGGACGCCCTGTCCCTCCAGATTCTTACCATCGTCCCATGACGGACCGCCTATAGTTGGCGGCGGGTCAGTTTCAGCCTGACTGTCATCC
>DATDQG010000109.1:0-13006 GCA_035292365.1 Dehalococcoidia bacterium | reverse complement strand
TTTGTTGAGCTGAAAGGGAGCCCCGACCAGTACTCCGGACTCGCCGAGCGGCTCGACGTCGCCCTCGGGGCGGCGCCCGCGCTGGCGGCGCGCACCCACGTCATCGCCTTCGATCCTGAGTGGCTCGTCCGCGTGCGGGATACGCTCTCCGGAGTTCGAACGGGCCTCATCTACAGCCGGCGACCTCCGGACCCCGTAGTCGCCGTACAGACCCTCGGCGCCAACGCCTTGATCCCGGCCTGGCAGACGTTGACCGCCGACGACGTGCGGCGGGCCCACGACGTGGGGCTCGCGGTCTATCCGTGGACGGTCGACACTGCCGAGCAAGTCGGGGCTATGTGGCGACTCGGCTTGGATGGCTTCATGACCAACGACGTGGCCTTGGCACGGCGGGCAGCGTATCGCGCCGAACGGCGACCTTAACTCTTACGTCAGAGATATTGACCATCCATCTTGCGTGTGTTATTATCCGATGACCGTAATAGTTCCAGAATCAGAAGAGTTTCGAGAAAGCAAGGATGCACCTTCCGCCCGACCTTATCTTCTCATTTCTCACGCACGTAGCGCGGACCAAGCTCAGCCTGGCCCAGCACCACGGTCTGAGCCTTCGCGAGCTCATTGTCGTTGCGACGATCGCCACGCAAGGCCCTGTCTCGTTCAAGCAACTGCACGAGCTGCTGTCCATACCCAAGAGCGCCCTCACCGGCCTCGTTGATTACTTGCATGAGCGCCATTTGGTAGACCGTCGCCAGGACTCGCAAGACCGGCGGCGTTGGTTCGTCGCGCTGACCAGTCCCGGAAAACGGCTGGTGGAGACGATCCAGGAAGAGGACACACGCCTGGTTCGAAGCGCCCTAGAGTCCCTTGAGGAACCGGAGCAGACAGCTTTCCTCAAGGCCGCCGAGGCCGTGCAAAAGGAACTGGCCCGGGCCACTGTTGGCGTCCCCTCGACGGCGCGCCGTCGCCGCAAACGCCCGCGAACGGCGGGGCAAGCGACTGGCAACCGATCGCGGTTGAGGCTCGCGGCCAACACGCAATAATCGGACCGGCCTCCTTTCTGGAATACCCACCACTTTTTATAGGTTTTACGTTGACGTGAACGGGATTGTTTGTTAGGCTCAAGATTAACCTTTACGCAAAGATAAACATACAGGGTGGTGTCAGTGCCAGGCAACAACAGCACAGCAAGAAATGGTCACTTTCGCATAGGTGAGCTAGCCAGGAGAACGGGAGTCAATCAGCGGACGCTCCGGTTCTACGAAGAGCGCGGCTTACTGCAACCCACTAGCCGGTTCGAATCGGGCATGCGCCTCTACACCGAAGGTGACGTCGCCACGGTCGGCCTCATCCGTGAGCTCCAGGAGATGCTCGGATTCTCATTGGCAGAGATCAGAACGATCTTGGAGGCAGAGGAGGCTGAAGGTGAAGCCTTCGCCCTCGACGAAGGCGGATCGTCCGACGAAAGCCAGTCACGGCTGAAGCGAACGGTCGACGTTACGCGGACACAACTGGCGCTCATTGCTCGAAAGGTCGCCAAGTTGGAACGCATGCGCGAGCAACTGGAGCAGAAACTGATTCAGTACCTCGAGGAGCCCTGGACTGTTCCGGGACGGTCGTCGAGCCGAGAGGCCTTGCCGAGCAATGGTCGCTGAGGGCGCGGTCCTTCTAGACAGGAGTCAACCATGAGTACAACGATAAGCGAGCAGGCGCTTCGCAGCCTGGTGGGTGAAACGCTCGAGTCTCAAAACGGCAGGTCCTCCAAGCATGCGCAGGGACCGAGCTACTACGAGGTGTTCGGGGTAAACGAGGACGCCGACTCCGACGGGCTGGCGCAGGCCTATGGCCAGCTGCGTCAGCGCTACCACCCGGGTGAGAACCCGCAGGACCCGCTTGCCGCTGAGATCGTCCGTTATCTGGATTCTGCTTATGCCGTGCTCATCGATCCTGAGCGCCGTCACGCTTACGACGTGAGTCTGACGAACGGGCACTCGCCCATCGGCGCCGCGCGCTACACCAACGGTGCTGGATCTCGCACGAACGGTGCCGCTGTAGACGGGGCTTATCGGGGCCCAAACGGACACACGGCCGTGATCACCGAACCCTCGCGGGCGCAATTCCCGGATGAGGGAGTCGTGGTGGAGGCGGGTGACCATCCGACTCCTGGGACTGCCGCACCGGAAGCTGGCGCTGCCGCAGGTGGCCGACGCCGCCGGGCGTCCGTTGACCGCGACCTAACGACGGGCAGCATTGCCAAGAACCTCTGGTTCCTGGCGTGGCCCCAGATGGTGTCCGGCTCTCTCACGACACTCGATACGATCCTGGACCTCATCTGGGCCGGTCGGGGTTTCGGCACGCGGGCCATCGCAGGCCTCGGGGCGGCGCAGAGCTGGTCCCAATTGGTGATGACGGCGCGGATGGGCTTGGACACGTCAACACGCGCCATGGTGGCGCGAGCGGTAGGCGCGGGCGATATGCCCCTGGCCAACCACGTCGCAGTACAGTCTTTTGGCCTCAGTGGTGGTGTGTCGATCTTCGTGGCGGCCCTCGGGATAGTGTTCACCGACTTCCTGCTGCGCTTGCTTGGGGTGAGCGAGGGCGTTGTCGCCCAGGGCGCCAACTATATGCGCTGGCAGTTTGTGGCCTCAGGCACCATGGCCTTCATGTTTATGAGCGGCTCGGTCCTTCAAGCCGCGGGCGATACGCTGACACCGATGAAGGCGCAGATCGTGACGCGGATCATCCATTTTGTCTTGTCGCCGGTCCTGATGTTCGGCTGGGGATTCTTCCCTGATTGGGGCCTGGCAGGCGCCGCCATTGCCAATGCTCTCGCGCAGATTGCTGGGGCGGGTATGAACTTCTACGCCTTGTTTGCTGGCACATCGCGGCTGCGGCTGTCGCTCCAAGGGTATCGTCCGGACTGGCCGCTGCTCGGGCGCATGGTCCGTATCGGTGCTCCTGCCTCCGTCACCGGCATGGAGCGCGCCCTCGCACAGGTGATCCTGGTCGGCCTGGTGACACCGTTCGGCGATACTGCCTTAGCCGCCTACTCGCTAACAAGTCGCACGCAGATGATCGCCAACATGGGCAGCATGGGTGTCGGCCAAGCCGCGGGCATCATGGTGGGCCAGAACCTTGGTGCAAAGAAGCCGGAGCGGGCCAAGAGCGCCGTGCTCTGGGCCATGGGCTACGTCACCTCGGTTCAAAGTGTTCTCATAGGCCTCATCGTGCTGTTCCCGGCCTTCTTCCTGTCCGTCTTCAGCAACGACGCAGAGCTCATACAGAACGCCACGGCCTGGCTGCACATTCAGGCGGTCGGCTTCTTCGGCATGGCCATAGGCATGGTGTTCCAGCAGTCGTTCAACACAGCAGGGGACACGATGGTGCCGATGCTCGTCACCCTGGCGAGTATCTGGGGCGTGCAGCAGCCTCTCGCTCTCATGCTGTCGGGCGCCGCGGCCGACTGGACGCTGTTCGGCTGGGCTGTCCCCATCCCGACAGTTGCGAATCTGGGCCAGTACGGCATCGCTTGGGCGATCGTTCTGGCGATCGGTGTGAGGTTGCTCATTTACTTCCCGTACTTCATCTGGGGCCCGTGGACGAAGAAGCAGGTCCTCGGAGGTCCCGGTGGACGTGGAGCTATGGGGATGCGGAGCGCGCGCTAACAATCGAGATAGAAAGGTTGCGCCCAATGGCCAAAGAGCAGACAGAGCAGGAGCAGAAAGATGCCGAGCGCCATGCGACGAACGGCCGCATCATAGCGCCGGACGACGCCACGCCGACGTACTACGAAATCCTCGGGGTCGACGCGGGCGCGGATGCCGACTCGCTAGCTGAGGCCTACGCAGTCCTCAGACAGCGGCACCACCCCGACCGAAACCCGGACGATCCGCTCGCGCCCGAGATCGTGCGCTATCTCGACGGGGCGTACGCCGTACTGATCGATCCGGAACGGCGGCGCGCCTATGACGCCACGCTAAGCAATGGAATCTCCCCCAACGGCGTGGCATCCTGGATGAACGGCGTTCATTCAGCAAGCGGAGTGAATGGCCATGCCCCTGTGATGCCGGATGCTCCACGAGCGTCCTCTGGGAGCAACGGCGTAGCGGTTGGCTTGGCTCCGCGACGAGTCCCAGAGGCGAGCGCTGAGGAAACGATCGACGAGGGTGGGCGACGGGGGCGTGGTCGCAGCGCCCGGCTGGATCGCGACCTCACGAGCGGCAGCATTCCTAAGAACCTCTGGTTCTTGGCCTGGCCGCAGATGGTGGAAGGCGTCCTGAACGTCGCCGATCAGATGGCCGACCTGTTCTGGGCCGGCCGCGGCTTTGGCGCACGGGCGATCGCAGGCCTTGGCGCTGCCCAGAGCTACACGCAGCTCATGATGACCGGCAGGATGGGCTTTGATACTGCAATGCGGGCCATGATATCGCGTGCGGTTGGGGCGGGCGATGTCGCCCTCGCTAATCACGTGGCGCTGCAGTCCTTCACGCTCAGCGGTGGTTTCTCGCTGATCATGGTTGTGCTGGGTGTGTTTTTCACCGAGTCCCTCCTGCACCTGCTGGGCATCTCGGAGGCGGTCATCGCGCAGGGCGCTCCTTACATGCGAGTCCAGCTCATCGGCATGGCCACGCAGGCCTTCCGCATGATGAGCGGAGCAGCGCTGCAGGCATCGGGAGATACGATGACGCCCATGAAGGCCACCGCGGTGGTGCGCGTCGTCCACATCGTCCTGGCGCCCTTCTTGGCGTTCGGGTGGTGGTGGTTCCCCAGCTTTGGACTTATGGGCTTGGCCATGGCCAATGTCTTGGCCCAGCTTTTCGGCGTGGCCATGAACTTCCACGTCCTATTTTCAGGGACATCGCGCCTGCACCTGAGCTTTCGCGGCTACCGGCTCGATTTCGGGATGCTGGGAACGCTAGTGCGCATCGGGGCTCCCGCCTCGGTGACCAGCATGGAGCGGTCCATCGCCCAAATCGTCCTGGTGGGCCTCGTGGCGGTCTTCGGCGACTACGCTCTGGCGGCCTATTCCTTGACACGGCGCGTCGAGATGTTCGCCAACCTGGGCAGCCAGGGAATGGGCCAGGCTTCAGGGATCATCGTGGGCCAAAGCCTCGGAGCAAAGAAGCCGGAGCGAGCGAAGGAGACGGTGCTCTGGGCATCCGCCTATGTGACGTTCATGAAGACCGTTTTCGGCGCCCTTGTCTTCGCGTTCCCGCTCTTCATCCTGTCGATCTTCAATCAGGAGCCGGAGCTCCTCAGCGTGGCCGTTGTGTGGCTGCGCATTCAGGTCGCGGGCTATCTGGCGATGGGTGTGGGCCAGGTGGCGATGCAGAGCTTCAACACAGCCGGTGACACGCTGGTGCCCATGCTCGTGACGCTTGCGACCATCTGGGGCGTCCAGCAGCCGCTCGCCTTCTACCTGCCCCATGTAGGCAGCCTGGGGCAGTACGGCATCGCGTGGGCGATTTCTATCGCCATGATCGCCCGGCTGTTCTTCTACGTGCCCTACTTCTTCTGGGGGCCATGGACAAAGAAGCAGGTCCTCACGGGCGGCGCGCGCCGTGGCATGGGGATGAGAGGCGGACAGTAGCTCCCCACGGAGCTACTGGTCATACTGCTTGTCGGGCAGCCCCCGTTCGGGCTGCATCGGCCTGTCGGGTGCAGGAATAGCGGGTCGCTTCAGCGTCCGAAGACCAGCCACTGGGCCAGCGTGAAGTACAGAAAGAGGCCGGTGGCGTCGACGATGGTCGTGAGCAGCGGGTTGGAGACGATTGCAGGGTCGATGCCAAGCTTGTGCGTGAGAATGGGCAATAACACGGCCATGGCCATCGCCCAACAGACGAGCACGAACGCCGTAAGGCCTACCGTGTAGCGGATATCCACGGGCACGCCCATCAGCCAAGCTAGCAGAGTGTTGGCGATGCCCAAAGCGATCCCCAGCAGAACTGCCACGGCCATCTCCTTGCGGATCACCTGCAGGATATGGCGCGGCGCTACTTCGCCGAGGGCGAGGGCGCGCACCAACGTAGTGACAGTCTGGGAGCCGACGACACCTCCCATGCCAATCAGCAGCGGAATGAACACTGCCAGCGAGACCATCGTTTGGATGCTCTCTTCAAAGTGGCGCAGGACCAGGCTGGTCAGGAACATACCGCCGAACAGAAGCATGACCCAGCCAAGCCGCCGCCGGACGATGTGCCCCACGGTGGCGCGCAGATACGGCAGGTCAAGCGGCTCGGAGCCGCCCAGGCGCTGGATGTCCTCGCTGGTCTCCTCCTGCAGCACATCGAGAGCGTCGTCGGCGGTGATGATGCCGACGAGGCGCTCCTCGTCGTCGACGACCGGCAGGGCCATGAGGTCATGCTCCAGCAGCAGACGCGCCGCCGCCTCCTGGTCGGCACTCGCCCGCACTTTGACGATGTCGGTGAGCATCACCTCCGACACTGGCACCTGGGGTCGACTGAGCACCAGGGCGCGGAGCGGCAGCACGCCGACCAGGCGACGCGCCTCGTCGGCCACGTAGATGTACTGGATCGATCCCGGCTCGAGCTGCTGGGCCAGGTCGCGCAGGGCCGCCAGCGCCTCCTGGACCGTGGCCTCGGGCCGCACGGCCACGAGCTCCGGGGTCATGATGCCGCCGGCCGTGTCGGGATCGTAGGGAAGCAACTCGAGGAGCTCCCGCGCCGCATCGCGGCTCACATGGTGCAGGATCTCCTCTGCCCGGCTCGGGGCCAGCTCCTGGACGACATCCACCGCATCGTCGGGGTCCATGCCCTCGAGGATGGCACCGGCCTCTGTCTCGGAGAGGCGGACCAACAGGCGGGCTGCATCGGACGGCGCGATCTCTTCCAGAAGATCGCTGGCCGGTTCCTGGCCGATGAGCCGGAAGAGCGCGGAGAGCTGCGGAGGCGTGAGGGCCAGCAGGAGCGAGCCGCGCTCAGCGGGCGCTGCCCTTCCTGCAGCGTGGAGCACGGCAGCCACGTCTCGATGATCGAGGGCGCCCGCGACCTCGTGGAGGATGTCTGTCAGGACCTGCGGCTCCATCGCAGCCTCCTTCGTTGTTCGGCACCGAAATGCCCACCGGCGTGGCCGATGGGCAGCGTGCTTGGAGCCGCGGTCCCGAAACGCGGGACTACGTCGGACGCATCGCTACGCCGATCGGCCCTCCTGCGAGGGACGTTTCGGCCGACTACTGTCGCTTTCGCTGTCTTGACTCATTCGCCTGTGTCGGTCGCTAGCGTGAACATCGCTAGCAGATGGATGTTACGCCTGGGTTCCGCTCTAGTCAACCACGCAAACGGGCTGTATAAGCTTCATTTGGGCAAAGAGAAAAACGCCCAGTGCGCTGCCAAAAGGGCGTCGTCATCAACACTCCGTTCCCAGGTGTCAGGAAGCGACGGACGAAGAGCGACACCAAAAGCAGCCAGAAGCCAAGCTAGTGGAAGGCAAGGATCCTGCGGGCGTTGCTCTAGGCCGTCGCGTCTAAGTGGCAGAACGGGGCAGGCCACGCCTCTTCACCGTACGCCAGAACAAGCTGCGGAGATGGGGAGAAAGGCAGCAGGATCTTTGCTGGGGACCAGACGCTCAAGCGACTAAGGGCTGGGCATTAGCGATGGGCCGCCGGGTGGGATCATCACTTGGGCGACCAGTTGCCGTTTGATGAAGGCGGCTCCGAGATGATTTTCGATCATTTTATATGACGGCGTGTTCATAAGGCTGTGCATGAAGCAGTGGTGAACCGTTAGAACCAAGTCTTGCCAATTGGGGTCGTTCTCCAATATTTCTATCTTTAGTCCCATCCCTACACATTCGTCGTAATGAATATGCCTCGTATGCGTCTTATTGCCCCTATAATCAGTGAGTTTCCTTACAATAGCCGTCGCCTTATTGCTAGCGCTCGCCTCGCCATCGAACATGACGGTCTCAAGTTGCTCCTTAACAAACGCATTTGACCAGTGAATGGCATTTTCACACTGACTAAGCAGCGTTGGACGATACTGGCTAATAATAGCGTGCCAGAGCGGAGCCTTACTGGCATCTCTCTTGACCTCTCGGTAGGCGCGTCGAAACTCTTGTAATATTCCATAGGCTGGTCTACCACCAACGTGTGGATCGATTGGGCCAAGATTGGAATGCTTAGCCATAACGATTGACTGGCATGAACAAGCTAGGATCGTTCCAGCGGACATTGCGATTTGGGGTACGATTGCCCGTATGTTATTTCCAAACATCTGGCGCAGGTAAAATACCAACGATTGAGTGGCTGCAATGTCGCCGCCAGGTGTATGGAGAATAAGGTCAAGACCCTGAGTGCGATCCAGATTGTGAACGGCCATCATGAAGCCGTTCTTGTCTTCGTCGTTGATATCGAGACCGCTTATATCTTGCTTGGACAGGAATCCAGAGTAGTAGGCTATTACGTTACGCTCAGTGTACGCATATAACTGGGCGAGGTATTTTCGGCGCACGGTGTCGACGGCCGCTTTGTTTCCAGCCGATATTTCTTGCTGGACCTCTTTTAGTACCTCGCCCCAGTCCGGCATGTTGTAGCGCATCCCCACGGTTTCTTAGATGGGGTCTTCGTAAGCTCCATAGGTAACGCGGTCTTCGAGAATGTAGGTATACGGCGCACGAATGACTGGCATTATTTCCTTTAGGCTAGCGTCGACAAAGTTCTCTACGACGTGCGCCACCTCGGTCTTCTCGACAATCTCCCGATACATGGCTTCCAGATGGCCTGTCTTGTTTGCTTTCTTTGGTGGCATGGATAGTCTCCTCAGATGAGATACTAGTTTCGAAGCAAGTGTGCCACAGCCCCAGGCAACACGCAAACATGCGCTGACATGCTTGGGCGGCGAAGGGTAAATAATTGGCATGAATCAGGTAAGCACGGAGCGCGACACACGTCGTAGAGCTCTTGTCGAAGGTAGCAGCACTCGAGCACCGCAGCATCACGGGCGTGGCGCGTCCAACCTTACTCCAATGCCTGCAGGATGCGGTCCACGAGCGCCTCGACGACCTCGGCCACCGTGGTCGGGCGCAGATAGAAGGCGGGCATGGGCGGCACGATGCGGACGCCCAGCCGCGCGAGCGTTAGCATGTTCTCCAGGTGGATGGCGGAGAGCGGCGTCTCGCGGGGCACGAGCACAAGCCGTCGCCCCTCTTTGAGCGTGACGTCGGCGGCGCGCTCCAGCAGATTGGCGGCGTGTCCGTGGGCGATGGCCGCCAGCGCATCGGTGCTGCAGGGCACGACGACCATGCCGCGCGTCGCATACGAGCCGCTGGCGATGCTGGCGCCGATGTTGCGCACGTCCAGCACTTCGACAAGAAACCGTTCCTGCCAGCCGGCGACGCTCTGCTTGAAGGAGACGCCGAGCTCCTCTTTCCAGACGCGCAGGCCGGGGTCGGTGATGGTCAGGATGAGCGGCTGGCCCGCCTGGCCCAGCCGCTCGATGGTGCGCTGGGCAAGAGCAGCGCCGCTCGCCCCGCTGATGCCGACGACGAGGGGGAGGCGACCTTGGCTAGCGGGCCCTTGGTCTGCCACGATGTAGCCTCGTAGGGGCGGTTCGCGAACGGCCAGTACACCTTGCGCCCGCGTCCGCTGCGCCCTCGTTGTGACCCGACACGGACCTACGATCCATACAGCCCTCCCACCACTCCCAGCAGCGCCGCGAACGAGACGCTGCTGTTCACCAGAAAGAAGGAGCGTCCAGGCCCCGGGCCGTCCGGACGCACGAGGCGGTGCTCCTGAATCAGAAGAGCCGTGGCCGCCAGGAGTCCTACCCAGAAGAGGGGGCCCATTTGAGTCAGAAGGCCAGTGGCGAACAGGCACGCCAGCGCCGCCAGATGGCAGACCTTCGCCACCATGAAGGCAACCGAGACGCCGAAGGAGGCCGGCAGCGAATAGAGCCTCTCCTGGCGGTCGAAGGCGACGTCGCTCCCGTGCCAGAGGATGTCGAAGCCGGTCGCCCAGAAGAAGACGGCGAAGCCGAGCAGCCACGTGCCGGACTCGAAGGCGCCTGTCGCCGCGAGCCAGCCTCCCACCGGGCCGCTGCCGAGCGAGAGGCCCACACCGGCGTGGCAGAGCCAGGTAAACCGCTTCATATAGGGGTAGAGCGTCACGATGGCCGCAGCGAGGGGTGACAGGGCCAGGCAGAGCGGGTTCAACTGCGCAGCGCCGAGGACAAGCAGTCCGGCGCCGCCAACGGCGATCAGTCCCATCTCCCAGGCCGACATGAGACCGGCGGGCAGGGCGCGGGTCCGGGCCACGGGGTTGCGCGCATCAATGCGCCGATCGATGAGCCGGTTGGCCGCCATGCCGAGCGTGCGAGCACCGCTGAAGGCCACGACCGACCAGAAGACCACTCGCGCCTCGGGCAGGCCTCGCGCACCCAACAGCAGGCCCGCCATGGTGAAGGGTAGCGCGAACAGGCTCTGTTCCAACCGTATCGCCTCCGCCGCCACGCGGATATGGCGGAACAGCCGAAGAGAAGAGGCCACTGCGTCCGCCATCATGTTGTCGGAAAATACTCGCGCCAGCGCCGGTCGACCCGCCGCACGATCTCCTCCGGCATCTCCAGCGGCGCAGGGTAACCGTGCTTCCAGGTGGCGTCGATGCCCAGGGGCCCCTCATGCCAGGGCCAGGCGCCGCGCAGCGACGAACGGCGAAAGACGACATCGCGGGCCGGGTCGAAGCGTGTAAAGAGCCCCCAGAGCAGGCTCACCTGGTCGTTCACGTCCACGTCTCGGCTTACGGCCGCGACGAGCTTCACGCTGCCGAGGTCTGCCGCCACGAGCGCCTCCAGCATCTCGCGTCCAACGCCGTCGACCTGGACGGCGAGCAACGTGTCTTCCCAAAGTGCCCACGCGCCGAGGCGCGCCGCAAGGGCCTCCGGCAGACTCCGGAGCGCAAGCGCCACAGCCGCCTCGCTCGGCACGGGCGTCGCGGGCGCGGTCGCGTTAGTCGTGGCGTCAAGCACCATCTTTGAGCCAAGCTCCATCTCGAAGGAGGCGAAGTCGAGCGTGTCGTAGGCGGTGCGCGGCAGCAGCGTGAAGTCCTGCGTCGGATCGAAGTGGCGCGCAATGGCGCGCAAAACGCCGCGGAAGTCGCGCGGGTCCACGTCGGCGTTCACCAGGACCAGCACCTTCGTGAGCGAGAACTGGCCCATGCCAAGCAAGCCAAACGCGGTCTTCAGCGCCTCCTTGGGATAGCGGGCAGCCACGGCCGCAACCGCGAAGTTGACGAAGCCCGCCTCGTAGTAGGCCCAGAGGCCACGCAGCTCCGGGTGGAGCACGCGCAGGAGCGGCCCCAACATCATTTGCACGGCCTCGCCCAGGTAGCGGTCCTCCTGAGGCGGCTTGCCGACAACGGCGGCCGGGTAAACCGGCCTGGCCCGGCGCGTGATGAGGCGGACGTGGAACACCGGGAAGGGCGCGCTCTCGGAGTAGTGGCCGAAGTGGTCGCCGAAGGGCCCCTCAGGGGCGCGCTCGCGGGGCCGCACCTCGCCCTCCAGGATGAACTCAGCGCGGGCCGGCACGAGGAGGCGCAAGGACCGGGCGGCGGCCATCGCCAGCGGCTGGCGGCGCAGCAGGCCGCTGAAGAGCAGCTCGTCGATCCCCTCCGGCAGCGGCGCCACTGCCGCCAGGATCAGGCCCGGATCGCCGCCCAGGACCACCGCCACCTCCAGCGGCTGTTCGCGTTCCTCGGCCACGCGATAGTGGAAGCCGCCGCCCTTTTGGAGCTGCCAGTGCATGCCGGTGGTGTCGGGGCCGCGAACTTGCAGGCGATAGACTCCCAGGTTGCGCCTGCCGGTGTCCGGGTGTTGGGTGAGGACCAGGCCGAAGGTAATGAAACGGCCCGCGTCTCCCGGCCAGCATTGCAGGACGGGCAGCGAGCTCAGGTCTGGTGGCTCCACCACGTCTTGCACAGGGGCCCGAGCCACGCGTCGGAGGCGCATGGCGAGCAGGCCTCCCAACGCCCGGCGCTGGGCGAGGAGCCGGCGCGGCGAGAGCGACTGGGCGGCTTCCCACAGTCCAACGAGCGCCTCACCGAGGGCGGCCGGCTCTTGTCCCAAAACGAGCTCGATGCGCCGATGACTGGCCAGGAAGTTGATGGCGAGGGGAAACGGCGAGCCCGTCACGCGCTCGAAGAGGAGCGCAGGCCCCTCTTCGCGCAGCATGCGAGTCGCTATCTCCGTGATCTCCAGCACCGGGTCGACTTCAGCCGCGACGCGGCGCAGGTCGCCCCGCGCTTCGAGGGCACCCAGGTAGGACTGGAGGTCGTGGAACGGCATGTGGCGCAGGTAACTATACATTGACGCAGTGGCGGGCGCACCGCCGGACCGACGTGAGCTGGGGCGCTCTGCGAACCGCCCCAGCGCTTGGCAATTGTCAGCCTCCGAAGTGCACAGTATGCTCGTCTCACCTGCGCTCCGAAACCAAGTACGTGGTGCAACAGTGACTCGATGCGTCTCAACAGTCCGAGCGGGCTCGACGAGTATGGCCCTGATCAGCGACAAGAGCGCCGTCTTCGTGTTGCGCGCCGTGTGGCCGGGATGCGCCCCAGAGGGGAGCGGGGCCTGCGTGCAGTCATGAGCGGCCTGCTCCAGGCCAGCATCCGGCGGCTCCCCCGCGACGCCTATGCCCGCTGGCTCCTGCGACTCCTGGGCCTTGCTCTGTTCGTCGTGCTCATCACGCGCTTCGACCTGGTCGAGGTGACAAGGCTGACTGCCGCTATCTCTCTGCCGGCTTGGCTGGCGGCGTTGCTGTGCAACACCGGGCTCCTCCTGGCCAGCGCCCGCCGCTGGCAGGGCATGGTCAGAGTCCTGCCTGAGGGTGGCGGCTTTACCTTCAGAGCGGCAGTAGTCCAGTTCCTACGCTACTACGCCCTAGGGCTCGCGACGCCGGCACGTGCCGCGGAGTTTACCAGGGCCTGGGACCTCAGGCGTGTCATAGGCGTGCGTCTCGGCTCTGCGGCCGCCGTGATCCTGCTCGAACGCGGCATCGACCT
>DATDQG010000108.1:0-9923 GCA_035292365.1 Dehalococcoidia bacterium | reverse complement strand
CCCGATGGGGCAGAAGCGAAAGCCCTGCTCGAACCTCTGGGCCGCCTGCTCGGCGCTGCCACAGTGGATCCCTGCCATGAGCCCCGCCGCGTTCGCCGCACCGAGCACCCGCTGACACGCCTCGGCGTGGCGCGGGTCCTGCTGCGAGACACCCATCGCCACCGCCAGGTCTGACGGCCCGATGTAGAAGCCGTCGATGCCCGGCGCTTTCGCCAGCTCATGGACTCGCCCGACCGTATCGGGGTGCTCCACCATCACGAGACACAAGATCTCCTCGTTGGCGTGTTGCGTGTAGTCGGGGCCAGCGTAGTAGCGGGCGCGGTTGGGTCCCACGCTTCGGAAGCCGAGCGGAGCATAGCGGCAGGCGCCACCCGCCTTCGCGGCTTCCTCGTAGGTGTTCACGAGCGGCACGATGACACCATACGCACCGGCATCGAGCACCCACTGGATAAAGACCGGCTCGTTCCACGGGACTCGCACGATCGGCATGACCTCCGTCGTGCTGACCACCTGGAGCCACTGCGCCGCGCGGTCCGGGCCGATGCCCATGCCGTGCTGCATGTCGAGGACCAGCGCGTCGAAGCCGGCTTGGGCCATCGTCTCGGCCACGTACGGGTCGGGGGTAGACTGCCAGCCGACTGCCGTCGGCAGGCCTTCGCGGAACCGCCGCTTGACTGTGTTAGGTCGCATGTTGTCCTCCTAGACGCATAGTACGCATCCACGCCCCTCCCAACAACCTAGCCAATGTCGTTTGTGCGGGTGTGCGCCCCTCGGTACACTAGGGTCATGACGTCCCAGCCTCGGGGCGACGACCGAATGAGCCAAGCCTTGGCGCTCCTGGCGCCGCACGTCATCGTCTTGCTCGATGAGTGGCTCCGGCCTGAGTTCACGACCAAGCAGTTCATCGAGAGCCTTCTCACCGACGAAGCGGCCCAGGCCGCCTACCTTCAGGCCGTCGGCCTCTGGCCCGACTTCCCTCCCAACTTCGGCCAAAAGACCGTACACGGCCTCATCATCCCTCGGCTGCTCCGCGCTACGGGGAAGGCCCAGTGGGCCGGGTACGTACACGACGCGACTCAGGACGACGGATTCGGCGTGCCGGCCAAATGGCGCCGGGTGACCAAGCCCGCGGCCTCTTGACTCTGGCGGCTCCGACGCCGCCCATGATGCAATGGACGCAGGCCAGGTCAAGGCAACACACGAGACCACCGCAGACGCCCCGTCGCCTCCGAGTATCCTGGCCATCGGCGTCATCCTACTCCTGGCGCTCGCGCTCTGGCCCCTGCTGGTTGCACCTCTGCGCCGCACTGGGCTGAGCGCTCTTTTCCTCCTCGACGTCCTCACTTCCTATCTCACGGATTCGCGCTTCGAGGCGGCCTCGCTCGTCACACCAAGCCCTGGCGTAGAGGAACGGCGCCTGATTTTCCGCGAGGAACGCATACGCCTTACTATCTACAGCCCTGGTCGCGGCGAGCGCCGAGGCGGCATTCTGCTCGTGAATGGCGCCGTGGAGTTGGGGAATGAGGACCCCGGCATCCGCCGCGTCGCCACCAGCCTTGCGCGCCTCGGCTTCCTCGTCGCTCTGCCGGAGCTCGCCAGCCTCCAGGCCTTTCTCCTCGACCCCCGCGATCCCGACCGCCTCGTTGGCGCCTTCGAAGCGTTGTCTGCCGAGCCGGCGCTGCGCGCCAAGCCTGTTGGCTTCGTGGGTTTCTGCTTCGGGGCGTCGCTGGGCCTCCTGGCGGCAAGCGACCCGGCCATCGCCGACCACGTCTCGTTCGTTGCCGGAGCGATCCCATACGCCCGTCTCGATACGCTCGTCGTGGACGTCTTGAGCGGCTCGGCGGTTGGAACCAACGGCCTGCGCTCCTGGGAGCCACGCGAGGACCTCGCCGAAAAGCTACCGCTCGCGCTCATCGGCCTCCTGCCCGACGCCGACGACCGTGATATCCTACGATCCCTCCATGAGAGTGACGCCCTGGCGACCAGAGAAGCCGACCTCTCGCTCTCAGGCGAGGCGCTGCGACGCCTCCTCCTCACTCGCGACCGCCTGCACGCCGAGGCATTGCTTGCTGAGCAAGACCCCGCCCTCATCGCCGCCCTAGAGCAGCTCTCGCCGCTAGACCGGATCGACCGCCTCCGTGCCCCCCTCTTCCTCTTCCACAGCGCCGCCGACCGGGTCATCCCCTGGGAGCACTCCGCTGCCCTGGCAGCGGCCGCACCCACCGGGGGCCGCCTCGAGGTATCGACCCTGCTCCAGCACACGCGCCTCATCCTCGACCCGCGCCAGTGGCGGCTGATGCTCGGCTATCCGCGCGAGGCCTGGGACCTCGTGGTCTTGCTGAATGAGGTGCTGGCGGCCGCGGGCGTGCGGTAGACAGTTGACACCCGCACTGCAGGCGTATACTCTTGGTACCACAACCGAAACGGCGTTGACGGAGACGAGTACGCCGGTGGTCGGGCGTATCAGCGAGGCCGAGAGGTGGAAGCGGCCACGCAGCCGACCGGCGGAATATCCCTCCCGAGCCGCCTCCTGAACCTCGCTCATAGCGAGAAGTAGACGAGGCCGGGTTCGTCCCTCGTTAGCAGGACGCGAGCATAAGTCGCCTTGGCGAGCGTGCTCGACCGAGAGGTCGCCGTTGGCGGCAAGAAGGGTGGTACCGCGGGCTAACCCCGTCCCTTGTGGGACGGGGTCTTTTTCTTTGTCTTGAATGTCGTGCTGCCGCAATCTGAAGGCTCGAGCATGGATAAGGAGATGGGACATACCAGGCCAAGACTGGTTCGAGAACTTCTTTGTGCAAGGCCTCTTTGTTGAGGGCCTCGAGCGAATTCCTGTGGAGCGCACCGAGATGGAGGTCGCCTTCATCGTTGAAACGTTAGGCCTTCCGATAGGTGCGCGAATACTTGATCTGTGTTGCGGCATAGGTAGACACAGTGTCGCGCTCGCAGAACGAGGCTATCAGATGGCGGGTCTTGACTTGGACGAGCGGGCTCTGGCTATTGCCCAGAGCCGAGCGCAAGAGGCGCGCGTAGACATCGTATGGCACCAGGCCGACATGCGCCGAATACCCTACTCTGAAGAGCTTGATGGCGTCATCAATGTTTTTGGCTCGTGGGGCTACTACGATACTGACGAAAAGGATGCGGAAGTATTAGGAGCAGTTGCCGCGGCCTTGACACAGGGCGGCCTATTCCTCTTGGAAATCATCAACCGTGACAACCTCTTCAGGAGGTACCAGCCCAATACCTGGACGACCGAGGCTAATGGCAATCTAGTCCTTACTCGCTACGACTTGGATCTAACTACTAGTCGTCATCGGGCCACAGAACTCGTCTTTCGTCCTGACGGACAACGATTCGAGCGATGGCATACATACCGCTTTTATACCCTTACTGAAGTCATACGCATGATGAGAGATGTCGGTCTTCTGTTCCGCAAGGCCTGGGGCGGGTACGACGCATCGCCCTACACGTTGGAGAGCCGCCGCATGATCGTGCTGGCGGAGAAGACAGGATGACTGAGCGACATGTAGCCGTCACCAAGAGCGAATTGACCTTTCAATGTCATGCTGAGCGAAGCGAAGCATCTCTGACGATCCATCCAAGCCTAGACCCTTCGCTCCGCTCAGGGTGACAATGAGACCCCGGAGGCCATGATGTTCCAGCCCGTATCAAGCCAGGTGCGCTTCCCCCAGCTCGAAGAGGGAGTGCTGCGCTTTTGGAAAGAACACCGCATCTTCGAGAAGACCTTGGACCGACCCGACGCGCCCCTCTACTCCTTCTACGAGGGCCCACCCTACGCCAATGCCAGCCCGGGCATCCACCACGCCCTCGCCCGCGCCTTCAAGGACATCATCCTCCGCTTCTGGTCCATGCGCGGCTACCGCGTTCCAAGGCGCGCCGGCTGGGACACCCACGGCCTGCCCGCTGAGATCGAGGTCGAGAAACAGCTCGCCTTCACGAACAAGCGCCAAATCGAAGAGTACGGCGTCGCAGAGTTCAACGCGCGCTGTAAGGAGAATGTGCTCGCCTACGTGGACGAGTGGAACCGCTTCACCGAGCGCCTGGGCTACTGGCTTGACTTGGACGACGCCTACCTCACGCTCACGAACGAGTATATCGAGTCCTGCTGGTGGGTCCTCAAGCAGCTTTGGAACAATGACCTCATCTATCAGGGGTACAAGGTCACGCCCCACTGCCCCCGGTGTGTGACGTCACTCGCCGACCACGAGGTCGCCCAAGGCTATAAGGACGACACGCCCGACCCCTCGGTTTGGGTCCGCTTTCGCCTCAGCCCAGAGGCGCGTGAGGCCCTCTACAGCCTTCGACCCTCTCTCCGCGACGGCGACGCGCCGGTCGCCTTCCTCGCCTGGACCACGACGCCCTGGACACTGCCCGGGAACGTCGCCCTTGCCCTCGCCCCGGACGCCGACTACGCTGTCGTCGAGACGCAAGGCGAACAGCTCATCCTCGCTGCCAACCTGCTCGATGCCTCGCTCACCGCCCCTTATCACGTCCTCGACTACGTCACCGGCGCCGAGCTGCGCAGCCTCACCTACGAGCCTCTGTTCCCCTTCGAGCCCGCGCGGGCGCAAGCGCTGGTCCCGATCGACCCGAGGTCCTTCAAAGTGGCCGGTACACCGCACTTGGGCCAGAACCGATATCGGATCGTCACTGCCGATTGGGTCTCTCTCGAGGAGGGGACCGGCATAGTTCACATCGCTCCCGCCTACGGCGAGATAGACTTGCAGGTCGGTCTTGCGGAAGATCTGCCGGTCCTGCATTCGGTCGACCTGCGCGGCCTAGTGATGGCCGGCCTCCCCGGCGAGGGCCTCTTTGCGAAGGACGCCGACCCGCTCATTACGGCTGACCTGCGCCAGCGAGGCCTCCTCTGCCGCGAGGCTACCATCGTCCACACCTACCCTTTCTGTTGGCGCTGCGACACGCCCCTGCTCTACTACGCCAAGACCTCCTGGTACATCCGCACGACGGCGGTCAAGGACCAGCTCCTACAGGGCAACCAGCGCATCAACTGGTACCCCGAGCACATCCAGCGCGGCCGCTTCGGCAACTGGCTGGAGAACAACATCGACTGGGCCATCTCCCGCGAGCGATACTGGGGCATCCCTCTCCCCATCTGGCGTTGCGAAGGCGTCGATCACCACCACGCTTGTGTCGGCAGCATCGACGAACTCCGCAGGCAGCCCAGCGTCGTCTTGCCCGACGGGGCCTTCGACCTCCATCGCCCCTATGCTGACGGTGTGACCTTTGCCTGCGCCGACTGCGGCGAGACCATGCGGCGCATTCCTGAGATAGCCGACGTCTGGTTCGATTCCGGCGCGATGCCCTACGCCCAATGGCACTATCCCTTTGAGAACCGCGACATCTTCAAAGCGGGGTTCCCAGCCGACTTCATCTGCGAGGCCGTCGACCAGACCCGGGGCTGGTTCTACACTCTCCATGCTCTGTCCACCCTCCTCCATCATGCCAATCCGGAGGCCGTGCCCGAAGGCCTCTCCTACCGTAACGTGCTCTGCCTGGAGCTCGTCCTCGACGCGAAGGGCGAAAAGATGAGCAAGTCCAAGGGCAACACCGTGAGCCCCTGGGAGGTGATGAACGCCCACGGCGCCGACGCCCTGCGCTGGTACCTGTTCACAGCCACACCACCCTGGATGCCGCGACGCTTCTCCATCGACCTCGTCGCCGAAGGGCTCCGTCGCTATCTCCTGACGCTCTGGAACACGTACGTCTTCTTCGTCACGTACGCCCGGCTCCAAGGCTTCGACCCGACGATTGCGCCTGACCCCAACCGTCGTTCTGAGATGGACCGCTGGGTGCTCGCGCGTCTCCACGAGACCGTCGCCAAGGTCACCGAGGCCCTCGAAGCCTATAACCCCACGGATGCAGGGCGTGCGCTCCTATCCCTCGTGGAAGATGTTTCGAACTGGTACCTGCGACGCAGCCGTCGCCGTTTCTCCCGCGGCGAGGATGAGGCGGACCGGCGGTCAGCCTTCGACACCTTGTACACTGTGCTCCGCACCGTCGCCAGCCTCACGGCCCCTTTCACCCCGTTCGTGGCCGAGGTTATGTACCAGAACCTCGTGCGTTCGGTTGACGCCAGCGCCCCGGAGAGCGCGCACCTCGCATCCTGGCCGACCGCTCGGGCCGATCTGGTCGACGAAGCGCTGCTCGAGGAGATGGCCCTTGTCGAGCATGTCGTCACCATGGGGCGCGCCGCCCGCGCCAAGGCCAACGTGAAGGTGCGTCAGCCGCTGGCCCAGCTCCTGGTAAAGGCCCGGACGGACGCTGAGGGCGCAGTCCTTCGTCGCCTGGCCCCTGTTATCCTCGACGAGCTGAACGTGAAGGACCTGGCGCTCATCGCTGACGAGGCTGCTCTGGTCGAGTACACCGTGCGCCTAAACATGGCCCTGGTCGGACCGAAATACGGCACCCAAACGTCAGACATGGTGGCAGTCCTTGCTAGCTTCCTTCAGGCCAGGATCGCAGCGCAAGTGCGGCGCGGCGAAGCAGTCGAGCTAGCGGGTTTTCACTTATTGCCTGAGGAGTTCCTGCTCACATCGAAGCCCAAGGCCGGCTTTAGTCTGGTCTCCGAGGGTGACCTAACGGTGGCCCTCACTACCGAGGTAACACCAGAGCTAGCCGAGGAAGGCCTCGCCCGAGAGATCGTGCACCGCCTCCAGAACCTGCGTCGTGACGCCGCTCTAGCCCTCGACGACCGGATTATCGCCTACGTCCAAGGAGACACCGCCGTTCAAGAAGTCGTCTTGCGTCACGGCGAAACGTTGCGACAGGAAACCCTGGCGAACGAGGTACGCCTCAGTACGCCACCGGCCGGCGCCGTCCAGGACTCGGCCAACGTCGATGGGCATGCGATTGAGTTGGGGGTGCTGCGCGTACCGTAAGCCATCGTTGGCGTTGGTATACTAGAACTCAATGAGTCCTGTTAAGAGACGCGCGGCCGCGTCGGCGTCGCTCCTCCTGTACCTGTCAACCGCTGTCTTTGCCGCATGCACCGCAGCCTCCGCCTTGCTCAGCCCCCCAACTCCCACGCCAACCCCTGAGCCCACCGCTACCGCCACGCCCCTTCCACCCCCAACACCCACGGCGACACCCACCCTTACACCCACGCCAGCACCCACTGCGACGCCCGCTCCCACTAGAACCGCAACCCCGCTGCCGCCAACCCCAACGCCCGCGCGCAGCGCAACAGCCGCTCCCACGACCCAAGTCGCACCCAGCCAGGTCGCCCAGGGTCGATTCGTCCTCTTGCAGGTGCAAGCCAACGTTTCGACTCGCGTGACCGCACGCTTCGAGGGGCGCGAGCTCGCCTTCGCCGCGGGCGGCTTGGGTCAATGGGCGCTCATACCAATCCCGGCCAACGCCCCGCCGGGCCCACGCGAGGTCCTGATCAACATGCAGCTGGCAGCCGGTCAGGCTACCCAATCCCGCGTCGGCTTCCAGGTGCTCGCCGGCGCGTTTGCCGTTGAAGACATCGACGTCAGCACCGACCCGACCGCGACGGCTGCGCTCAACGCCTCCACGCAAGAGGAGACGACCCTCGCGACGGTCTTCGCCAGCGCTTCAGCGACTCAGCGTTGGAGCCAGCCTTTTGCAGGGCCGGCCCAGGCACCCCTCTCCTCGCCCTTTGGCGTACGCCGGTCGTACAACGGGGTCCTCACCGGCTCCTTCCACCAGGGTACCGACTTCGCGCTCAACACCGGCGACCCGGTGGCGTCCGCCAACAAGGGCCGCGTCGTCTTGGCGCGACTCCTGATCACGCGGGGTAATGCCGTCATCATCGACCACGGCCTCGGCGTGTACACCGGCTACTACCATCTCTCGGCCCTATCCGTACAGGAGGGACAAGAGGTGGAGCGCGGCGCTTTCGTCGGTCGCGTGGGCTCCACGGGATTGGTCACCGGGCCCCATCTCCACTGGGAGCTGCGTGTCCTCGGCGTGCCGGTGGACCCTATGGCGGCCGTGGGGCAGTACCTGGGGCCGAAGCCCTAAGCCAGATGCTGCGACTCCGGACGCGCCGCGAACGACTCCCCGGAAGCCGCCCAATGCTCGTGCACGTTCCCGAGCTCTCGCGCGAAGAGCGCCTCGTCCTCCGCGTCGCCGAAACCCAGCAAGCGCATAAGCGCGAAAAAGCCGCTGCCCGGCAAGCGCGTATCCCGCGACACGACCACTGCGGAGAGGAGCGGGCGTCCATGCTCGTGCTCGTGGAGCGAGACTTCCCGCAGCAGCCGGCTCAGCACGGAGCGCTGGCCCGGCTCACGCGGGTCCAGGCCCACAAGCACCGCAACCTCCTGATAGGTGGTCACGCTTCCCGACCGAGCCACCTCACCGAGACGCCGGAATAGCGCCTCGTGCATCGGCGCTCTAAGGCTTGCGCAGCACTAAGGCGGCCCATTCCCCTTCACCCAGGCGGGTGACCAACTGGCCTCCGATGGCTTCCACCTGCTGCAGCAGTAGGTCCGCGGTGCGGTGCAGCAGCCCGCTGAACAAGGCGAGGCCACCTGGGGCTAGTCGAGGCCACAGCTCAGACAAGCCCTCGCTCAACACTGCGTAGGTGATGTTGGCGACCACCGCATCATAAGGTGGGGCGAACTGCGCCGTATCCGCCGGCAAGGTGTCGAAAGACCCTTGAACGACGCGCACCCGCCCTCCGACCTCATTGCGTTCGAGGTTCCCGCGGGCCGCAGCAACGGCGATGGGATCGATGTCCACAGCCAGGACCGCCGACGCGCCCAAAAGGACGGCGCCGACGGCGAGCACGCCCGACCCGGTGCCCCAGTCGAGCACTCGCGCCCCCGGCGGCAGCTGCTCCTCCATGAGCGCCAACATCATACGCGTCGTGGGATGCTGGCCGGTGCCAAACGCCATCCCAGGGTCCAGCACGATGGGCCGCCTCACCACGTCTTCCGCAGAGAGAGCCTCGGATGGCTTCGCCCAAGCTGGTACGATGATCAAGCCGCGTCCCACGGGGATGGGAAGGTAGTGCTTCTTCCAAGCCTCGGCCCAGTCCTCCTCCTCCAACACGCGACGGCGCAGTGTCTGGACGTAGCCAGGTGCCAGGCGGCGGAGGCCGACGGTCACCGCCTGTTCTTTACCGGGGGCCTCATCATCCTCCGGCAGGTACGCCTTCACGGTAACCAGCAGGGCCGGCTGCGTATCGTTGGGCTCCCAAAGCGCGGCAATGTACCCCTCCTCCACAACCACACCACCAGTGGCGACAGGCTCGAGCAGCGCCGCGAAAGCCTCCTCGTCCTCTCGAAGGACGTCGAGGCTAAGCTCTATCCAGCGCATCAACTGCCGCTGCCGAACATGCGCTCCAACAGGTTCTTGTCGTCGCCGACCTTGGACGCCTTCAGCGTCTTAGCCAGCTCCTCGAACAGCCGCCTTTGTTCGGCCGTGAGCCGCTGCGGCACCTCTATCCGTGCCGATACGATCAAGTCGCCTCGCCCGCTACCCCGCAGCTTGGCTACACCCTTTTCCTTGAACCGGAAGGTCTTCCCCGGCTGGGTCCCAGCCGGCACTTTCAGCGTAAGTTGCCCATCGAGGCTCGGCACCTCCACGTCGTCCCCTAGCACGGCCTGAGCAACCGTGAGGGGCACTTCGAAGAGAAGGTCGTAGCCTTGGCGCCGGAATAGCTTGTGCGGCTCGATAGCCACGTCCAAGTACAGGTTGCCTGGTGGACCACCATTGAATCCGGAATCCCCTTCGCCGGTAAGCCGGATCTGCGCACCGTTGTCGACACCGGCCGGGACATGGACGGAAAGGCGCCGCTCTCGCCGCTCTCGCCCGGTCCCCCGACACTGCGCGCACTGCTTGCTCACGACCCGCCCCGTGCCGTGGCACTGTGCGCACTCGGCGACATTGACGAACGGCCCGAAGAGGCTCTG
>DATDQG010000107.1:0-9472 GCA_035292365.1 Dehalococcoidia bacterium | reverse complement strand
AACGATTTGGCGGATCTCGGCCGCCATCTCCGCCGTTCGATCACTCGGGTGTACGAGCAACAATGGGACCTCAGCTGTACGCAGAAGCCGGTCCGCTACGCTCCCTAGCACTACCCGACCGAGCCCCGATCGACCGTGCGTGCACATCGCGAGCAGTCCGGGCCTCTCGCCTCCCCCGTCTCCGTATGCCGCCAGGACCTCCGCCGGCTTGCCGTGGCGCACCACCTCGCTGGTCGCGATTCCCTGCTCGCGGAGACGAGCCGACTGCTGCTGTAGGTAGACATGGGCGGCGGTCTCCGTGATGGCGGGCAGTTGCGCAACCAGCTTCTCGTACTGCACATGCAACGTCTGGCCGCTCGCCGGCACCCGCCAGGACGGAATGTACCGCTCCAAGTCGATGATATGCAAGAGCGTGACGGGAGCATTGAATGTTCTGGCAAACAGGACAACGTACGACAGTACCGACTCGGCGTACGGAGAGCCGTCCAGCGGCACAAGGATGCTTTCAAACATGACGTTCCGCCTCCTGTCGGTCGCCCGGCCCGGACGTAGGTGTTCCTCGGCTACCATACGCCGTCGTAGTCCTCGAAAGCGAGGGTACGGCGCACATGTGCATCGCCTGTAAAGAGTCCGGCAGCCCGCGTGAACAATCTGTGAAGAGGCGCGAAAAAACCCTGGGCTCTCTTGCCCAGGGTTTGCCGATCCCCATGAACCACAAAAAAGCCCAGCCATTGATCCGTTGCCGGACCCTCTGCCGTCGCTCCCGGGTTACCGCTCCCTGGCTGGGCTTGCAGCAGCTTAGTCAACGACCAAGCTCTGATTGTGTTGGCGAGCTGGCTCGCCCGGGAGGTACTCCCTCATCCCATCTACCTTCCATCCCTACCCTCCACATACATTATACCACTCCCCGCCAGATCCCGCATGGCTCTTGCTGTCACCCGGCCCGAATCAGCCTGCCCCCGACCGAGGCCCTCACGTGAACCACGGCCTTTCACGGTTTTTTTACAACTGCGATGCGCATCTCCACGTCCTTTTCATACCCCCCGGCTACCCTGCGGGTGGTCCCACAGATTCAGGCAGTCCTGCCAGTGCTCACGTGCGCTGATACCGGTCGACCGGTAGGAGGCAGGCCATGATTCTCACCGACGATTTGGTCTGCTCGCGATGTGGGTTGGCCCAGCCGCATTGGAAGGGACAGAACGGCAACGGCTATCTGCGCGCGTCTCGCAACGGGGAACTCAAGCTTTACTGCTGCTCAGGCTGCGCCTTGAACCGCTGCACCTGCCGCACGCCGGCCCCACTCCCACCGACCAAGCCGTACCAGCCCCCGCCAAGCAAGGAACAAGAGCCGATCGCCGCGCGATGACCGGCTCTGGGCCGCGGCTAGTGCTCGTGCGGCCCGTTCCCAGTCGGCGCCGTGGAGCGCGTCCACTCGTAGAGCTTGTTGGTGCTCACCACGAAGCCAAGCATCGCTTGGACGCAGGCTCGCGCGGCGACCACGTCCGTCGGGTCGTGAGCCTTGAGCTCAATGACGCGGTCGAACCGCCTCTTCACATCCGCCTGTACTGCTTCCGTCAACAGTTTCAGCAAGACTCCCGGCGAACCACTCTCGATGGCCGCCTCAGCGACCGGAACGAAGGAGCACTCCGCAAGGCCAGCGGGCTTCAAGCCGGTATACGCCGCGCCTTCGCCGGCCCTGTGCAAGCGCACCACCGTCTCGTAGAAATACAGGTTCGCCATCTCCCGCGCCGCAGGGCCTTCCTTCCTCGCCCGCACCACCCTCTCAAACGTCCCCTCGACCTCGTGCTCGCTCTCTTTCGGCACGTACGGCAGCACCAGGTTGACGTTCTCCGCAGCCAGCGCTCGCTTGGCTGCCTTCACCACCGGCCCATCCATCGAGTCGCAGTGTGGCGGCATTGCCGGCCCTCCTTGCGGCAGTGTTAGTCCCGGCCCCTGCATCCTCTCCTCATGTGCGCCGCTTTGGGCGAAGCATAGAGGACCATCGTGAAGCGTGCGTGTTTTGTCGGGCCGCTCGCGTGCAGGGACTGTGAAGAAGCTGGCCGCCTATCCGCCGTGTTCGCCGAGGAAGTCCTGGACTGGCTCGTGCAGCAGGTCGCACTCCTGCCAGGAGCCGTTGCCAAAGGCGGCGCCCGCCGCGCCTTTACGGCTTTCTTACTCGTTCTTGCTTGACCCCGTGGGCCACCACACTTAATGTAACGCTAGGAAGAACAGCCGTAACAAAGGCGAACCCGTCGTAAGACGGGGTGCAAAGCTACGGGTCCTGGCGACAGGAGTACCGGGCTGCTGACGGGAGCGGCAACAGCGCCTTCTCTGCAGCCGGTGCGTTTCGCGGAGGAGCGCTATGTCGTTAGTAGATGGGGTTGCGACCTCTCTCGGTGCGGCTGCCATCACCTTGAGGCCGGCGGAGGTCGGGCCCTCCCGGCGAGAGATGGCCGAAGAGCTGGCCCGCGTCGTCAAGGCCCTGCGGGCCTCCCGCGCGCATCGTCGCCGCTTATGAGCAGGAGGCAGTCCCCGTGGAACCGTCGACCACCGAGGCGGAAGGATAGGGGTCTGCCGTAGGGGAACGATTGAACCTTCTGCCAGCGTGGATTCGTAGACGCAGTGGGGCGGCTGGCGCAGCGCCCCAGATATCACCTAGTCGCTCGGCGGCCACCATCTCGGCCACGCCATCGAGGGACCTGGAGCTCACCCGCTTGCTCCTGCACCTTCCCTATGCGCTTCGACGCGAGCAAACCAACGCAGATGCGGAACCACCGGTCGTTGAGAAGGACTCCGGCTTGGATGCGAGCGCCAGTCAGGTCAGTCCATCCTAACGGTGAGGACCACGCCCCACCACGAAGACCGCGCCGACTGGATGCCTTTCGGCCGCCGTGACGCATCGGTAACGCAGCGGGACCAACGCGTCCCTCGGTGCGCCTCCGCTGGCGTTTCAGACCGCCTGCCCCGGGCTGGCACTGGTGTGGCTGATCTTCTGATCAACGCGGGCCCGGGACCCCCGGTCGGCGCCGCTACTCCGGCGACCGTCCCCGTGCAGGGAGCTTGTTTGCCCGCGACCTCGCCAGCGCCTCCAGCGAATATAAGAGGGTCTCCACCTGCGATGTCACCACGCCCCTGAGGTCATCCGGAAGGGCCGCGCAGCGACGGTACGTGGCCTGCAGTCGATCCCCCTCCTCAGCTGATCGCGCGCTCCCACCACCGGACGTCGAGGTCGGCCACATCCCTGCCCGCGTCAACACCTGCGTCGGGTCGACATCGATAAGACGGCAAACGTGGATGAGCGTGCTGATGCGCGGGTCCCTCGTCACGCTTCTGAGCACTCGCGACACGCTGCTGAGATGGGGTGCGTCGGTACCGACAGAGAGGTCCGACGGTCTCAGCCCCTTTTCAGCCATGTACTGAGTTAGCGCCTCACTGAGCATAGCTTTTACCTCTTCCACTAGCCTGCTCTATTCTCTCTCGAAGGTAGCGGCCCGCCTGTTCGTGCGGCAAGTTCAGTTCTGCAATCCTGTAACGCCTGGATTGCAGAAATGCCCAGAATTAGCGTGTCACCGATACCGCATCTTCGGAAGTTAGCGGCCCGCCTGTTCGTGCGACAAGTTGCGATCACATCAAAACGAGCGTGCTCTTGCACCATATCGTTGGTAGCATGACCGCAAGCGGCCTCGCTGTCAGGACGGATCGCGGCGGTTGCGACCGCCATTCGCTTCGAAGACCCACCGCTGACTCGCTTTCTCTTCTCGGATCCACGCCTCGCCTGGCTGTGGCTCCCCCTTCGCGTATGGCTCGGTTGGCGGTGGCCCGATGCGGGGAGGCACAAGCTCGCCGACCCAAGATGGATGGGGACAGGCGATGGGATCCGGGCCTTCTGAGAAAGAGCCGCCGCTATACCTGAGCAGGGACGCCCGTTAGTGGCCTATGACCCTACCGCGATTTCCAACGCTTCCTTTCGGAAGGCGGTCATCGTGTGTGGTTTGCCAAGCTGGTAGCCCTCGGCGAGACCCGGGTGGCGTCGCCCTAGCCCTGAGTGCCCTTACCGGCATCGCTGCCTTTTTGGCATATTCACGAACTGTCACTTCGTCATGCGCGGCGCGGCCAGCAACAACGCCCTGCTCGGCGTCCTCATCGTCCTCGCGTGGAAGTCGGCCGACTGGTGGGGACTCGACCGCTGGCTCCTGCCGCTCCTCGGAACCCCTTGGCGACCTGGTCGGCTCTTCCCCGAGACGCCGGACAGCCGTTAGCACCGACAACCGCGCCCGCTACAGTCGGCTTCCCGGCCCACCCAGTTTCATCTCATCGGGACGGCGAGAGTGCCCCTCTTCGCCACGGTGCCGTTGCGACTCATGAACTCCCTCGTTTCGCCACATTCAGGGCACTGCCAGAGGATCGTCGCCTCTTTGGCGCTCCGGATATGCCACTGATGATGGCACGGGCCCCCGCTTCGGGCGACGCGTCGTCCTCCTGGTAAGATAGCCACCGCAGGCTCCTACTCTGTCGCCTCTACCGGACGACGCCAATCGGAATGCTCTGTCATCTGCATAACATTGTCGCGCCGACTGGAGCGGTTAGCCCCACCCGACCGGGTAGTTTAGCCCCGCCTAAAAGAAGGGGTCGGCGGCCTTTCTCTGCGGCGGGCTGCAGGCTCAGCGGCCTACGGCATGCTCCGCGTCACGAACTCGAGGAGCAGGTGCCGGACGGGTTGCCCTTGTTCGCCAACCAACAAGTCGGTTCCGTGCGCGGTTCCCGGAAACGAGCGCAGCTCTTTTGTCCCTGACGCCGCCGCCAGAAAGGTTTGCGCTGCCCTGAGGTACGAGCCGCCATCGTCGCCCTCAGCCGCGATGAACAGCTTCGGCGCCCTGATCCGTCCGATCTCCTGCGGTGTGACCTGCAGGTTGTCGATGCGCGATGGCGCCGACAGGCTGACGACGCCGGCCAACTCTTCCGCCGTAGCCACCTTCAGCACTGCCGTCCCCCCCATGCTCGCGCCGATGAGCGCCACCCGCGTGGCGCCCCGCTCGCGCAGGAACTTGAGGCCACCCCTCACGTCGCGGTCCAGCACTGACGGCTCAATCGGCCCGTCCGATACGCCGTACCCGCGGAAGTCGAAGGTCAGCACCAGGTAACCGCTCTGCGCGATGAGCCAGGCCATGTCGAACCAGGCGGTCTGGTCGCTAGGACGCATGTGGGCGAGGAGGACCCCCTTCGTGCCCTGGCCCATGAGCCGCCCATCAAGCATCTTGTTGTCCTCGGTCTTGAAGGTCACCTGCTCCATAGCGACTCCGCTCGGGGCCGGCGTCGGCTCGATCGGCGGCTGGGCCGTCGCCGTCGGCCGGGGCGTCTGACTCGTTGCGACCTGGCGCGCGCCCGACGGGGCGCAGCCCGCGGCGAACGCGACGGCGATCGCCAGCACCGTCAGCGTCAGTCTGCCGACGCCGCTAAGCATCCATCTCGGTCAGCGACTCGATGCTATCGGCCGCCTCGCGCAGCAGCACCGCGAGCCGCCTCGGCGTCAGAAACGGGTACAACGTCGACTCGAGCTCCGATAGGTCGGCGGACTCGTGAGCGCCCGTCACAACGTCGTACATGGTCTGAATGCCACTGGCGATGCGCAGCAGAGTCTCCCAACGCTCGTCATCGGCAGGCGGCTGCCAGCTATTGGCGTACATCGTGGCCTCCTTTGTGCGGCGCAGACCTGTCCGCCTTACGCGGGCTCGCGTCTATCCGCCCCTATCTTATCGCGGTTCGTCGGTTCGTGTTCAAGCTCCTGAACGCCAAGTACAGAACGACGGCGTTCAAGAGATGCCATAGAAAGTGCGTGCCTGACGGTACCAGCGAGCATAGCGCCTGGTCCATCGTTCGAAAGCACAGTGAGAGCGCGAATGCCCCTGCTCCGGCGAGAAGCGAGAGGCCATCCTGTCTCCCCGCTCCGTAGTGGTACATCGCTAGTCCAGCCGAGACCACCAGCGCTGGGACGTACGTGAGCGAACCGTTCAGCACCCGGGGAACTCACGCGCGAGAAGGGGCGCGAGGAGAAATCCACTCACGGGCACCGCTGAGTACGCTGGACGCGCGCCGACAACCGCACGAGGTATAGCCACAGCAACCAAAGCTGGAACAGCAGTATCCGCACCACGTCGAGGATTCGCTCCCAACCCGTCGCCAACGTCTGGAAAGCGCGCTGCCAGCGCCGATGGCGACCATCAAAGTGATGCGACTGCCGAGACTGCCGTCGCCTGACTCGGACCGGCGCGCCAGTTGCCACGAAGCCAGCGCCGTCAGCAGGAACGCGAGATTCGTCAGCGCGTTCAGTGGTTCGGCCCACAGGCCAGGTCCAAGCCGCTCGCAGTAGAGGTCAATCATTCATGCAACAGGGTGCGCCAGATCGTTGCTCCGGCAGTCCAGAGCCCAGAGCCTGCGCTCATCCTGAGCTTGTCGAAGGATGGCGGGCGCTTGGGGGTGTCTCCCAATACCTGACTGGGCGGGTGGGCGGGAAGAGCCCAGGACGCTATTTCACCCCCATCATTCCCGATCGGCCGCGGCCGCCTACGGCTCTGTCGTCCCTGCGGGAGCCACGCGACGGACCTCCAATCTCACGCATTCCCGTCGCGCGCCCCTCCCGCCCTCTCCTCATCCGGCGCCAACCTCAACGACGCCGAGTTCAAGCAGTACCGCAGACCGGTCGGCAGCGGACCATCCGGGAATACATGGCCGAGGTGCGCGTGGCAGTTGGCACACAAGACCTCCGTCCGTACCATGAAAAGGCTCCGGTCCCCTTCCTCCTCGATACAGTCCGCAGCTATCGGCTCCCAGAAGCTCGGCCAGCCCGTACCCGAGTCGTACTTGGTGCCCGAAGAGAACAGGGGCGTGTCGCAGCAGACACAGAGGTAGACCCCGCTGTCCTTGGTTGCCCAGTACTCCCCAGTGAACGGAGGCTCCGTGCCTTTTTCCTGCGTCACCCAGAACTGCGTCGGCGTGAGCCTCTTGCGGTACTCTTCCTCCCTGGCGGACATCCCCTCCACACCATGTTCCTTGCGCCGCAATCCGGACAGGAGCCGTCTCAGACCAGACGCTGCATCCATCCCACACTCCTCTCGTCTAGTGCCAGATATGTCACCTTTATAGCATCTTGCTCCGTACGCAGCTAGCTCCTCCGCCATACCCGGCGGCGGAACTTCCGCCGACACCAGGCGTAGTAACAGATGACTACGGCCGTGCATGAGCAAACGGAGCGCGGCAAGCAAGGAGAGGACCAAAATGCCTTGGGGAATGATGAATCACGGGGCCATGATGCCGGGGATGCCCTTTGGCCAGGGATACCCGCTGATCTGGGGGTTCGTCGGCTTAGGGACGACGGTCCTGTTTTGGGGGGGCCTGCTGTTCTTGATCGTATGGGCTGTGCGCAGCGTCGCCGGCCGGCAGGGCCCCGCGGCCCCACCCGACTCGCTGACTATCCTCAAGACGCGCTACGCCCGCGGTGAGGTTACCAAGGAGCTGTACGATCAGATGCGCTCTGATTTGACCGCATAGAGCGCCGGCGTCGGACGGCATGCCTAGTTGAGCGTCAACGCTCAAACGTCGTCGCATTCCCCGTGAGCGCCCTGTTTGCCAGGGCGCTACACGAGCTCCCCGCGACCAACTCGACCTTCAGCGTCGTGTCGCTTGGCATGGATACAAGAAGGATCCCGCTCGGTCTTCCCAGCGGCATGCCGCCTGCCGATTGCCCCTGCACGAAGCTGTCATAGCAATACGTCCGTCCATCAGCCTTCACTTCGCCGAAGTCGCGATTGACCAGTCCATCTGTCGCGACTCTGAACGAGTACAGTCCCATGTTCACGCCTTTGATCGAGTTGCCAATCGCCATGATAGGTTGCGCTGGATCGACGTAGTCGTGCGCCAGTCCCAGCATCGGACTCAAATCCGTGCTGTTGCGATGGTTCTTGCCTGGGACGAACCAATTTCCCTGCGCCGTTCCAGGAACGTCCTGCATGTAAGTCCCACCGATGGGTTCAGCGGTCCTCCTTGTCGTTCCGAACACGTGGCCCGTCTTGCCCTCCAGAGTCCTTCTCAATTCGCCTGCGTAGTAGTCAAGCGGCGACGCGTAGTAGGGATAGTAGCGGTCGTAATGTTCCACGTTGATGAACGCGGCGGGCGTGCGGCGGAAGTCGACGACACCAAAATCCACGCCTGCGGTATCCGGACCCATGCCAAACTGCTCACCTGCCTCAAGCAAGAGGGACATGCCATCCCGACGGCAGGTTGTAATGGTCGTTGTCCCCTCAGAGAACGAGTTGCATGTCGGCTCGCTTTTCCTGAACTCTGCCATCAGTTTTTCAGAAAGCGAAACAACGTGTCCAAAGTACACGCGCACCTCTCGGCAAGGGTACACGAACACCTGATAGTTCGCGGCGCCGGTGCTGAACGAAGCTTCCCAGATTTCCACCACCCATACTCTTCCCGGCGCTCTTACCGGCTTTGCCACCGGCTTCTGCCCAAGAGGGGTCATTGAGAATGCCGAATGCTTCGCCGGAAACATATGTATCGGCGGCGACATGAAACCCAGCGGGCGAAACGCCAGAAAATCGTTCGGGTCGATTGGGATGGTGTCGAACAGCGGCTCGCTGATGTCTGATGGGCATGCTGGGACCTGTGCGAGCGGGTCGGTCCGGACCGGTGCGCCGCCTGGCGATGGCGTTGCGGACACAGTCGCCACGGGTGGTTGTGGTGATGGCATGGGCGTCACGACGATCGGTGGCGCCGACAACCCGGGCGTAGCGGCACCTGAAGGCACAGCAGTGGGCGCGGGCGTCGTAGTCGGGTCAGGGATCCTGGGCGAGGAAGGACTGGCGCAGGCACCAAGGCTGAAGACCATCGCCAGTCTGATGCAGGCGACAAGGAGAGCCCCCGATTTGATCCTCACACGCATGTCCTGACCTAGCGCTGACCACGCACCGTGGCGGAGATGGCACGATCACAAGCGACTGCCGGCGCACTGCCAGACTCTCAGCGCGAAGCCGCGTCGCCTGCAAGTTCAATGTTATATGGCAATGCCGCCCAATGGTACGCGCAATTGCCCAGATATTTACTCCGCTTTAACCACACTCTCACGAACGGCCTGGCACTAGCTGGCGCGCGTGACCCTTTCTAGCTCGGCGTCGGGCAGATTGCGGCGCGGATCTGGGGAAGCCGTGTTGTCAGGGTCGCATCGCCGGCTGGCTTCGCCGCTGCTAACCCGCATCCTGAGCGGCGGCTGCCGCAAAACACTCGCAGGAGCAGTGGGGCCCGATCCCGCGCCTGAGGTAACAAAACAAGGCTCTAAACAGCAGCCTCACATCCCTACGCGAGGTTCTCGCGTCGACCTACGACCACGCTCTTTCTCCGTACTCGGCGCCGCTTAGTTTCCGTGGCAGGTCGCGCCTTTCTCCGCGCTACCCCTGATGGCTTATCTTCGGTGATG
>DATDQG010000106.1:0-2332 GCA_035292365.1 Dehalococcoidia bacterium | reverse complement strand
GAGCCAGGGCAGCCGCGGGAAGAGCGCGTAGACGGCGGTGAAGGCGAGCAGAAGGGTGATGCCGCCCCATGCGACCGAGAGGAGCCGGAGCGCCTTTACCTGGTCAGCGACGCTGAGCGGGGGCACGAGGCGTAGCACGCCGGCCGCGACCATGTAGTAGAGCGGCGGCTGATGCGACTCGTAGCGCAGGGTCGAGACCGACAGATTGGGCGGGAACTTCGACGACTTCAGTCGCTCGAGGTACGCCTGGTCCCAGTCGCCGGCCTCCAGCACGGGGAAGCCTTGCCCTTGCGCCAGCGCCAGGGCGTAGTTGAAGTGGGCTGGCTCGTCGGGCGCCTGCCAGAGGGGAGTCCGCACGACGTAGCCCGCACCGAGGGCCAGGTAGCCCACCAACACGAGGACGAAGCCGACGACTTGCACAGACTAAGCTGAGGTCTGCTCTGCAGAATCCTGACCGTGCGATAAGGTCACCGGGAACGTTGTCCTCCCCGTTCATCCTGAGTTTGTCGAAGGACGAACGGCTGGGGCTTGGGGCGTTTCGCCGCTTGGTTCTCCCTCACCTCACCACCTGCACAGGCGTGCCCACATCCAACAACCGCCAGCGCTGGTCCGCAGTGACGGGCCGTGCGCCTAGGCTGATGGCCGTGGCAAGGCAGGCCCGGTCTCCGAGCGAGAGGCCTAGGTGGCGTGTGCCCTCCCGGAGATGAGCAGCCATCTCTGCCTCCTGTGTTGTGAAGGGGACGATCTGCAGTCCGAGCGCTTCGAGGTCTTCCCTGAGTGGGCCCGGCGGCCTGCCCCGCTCGATGCTCTTCTGGGCGACTTCGGACCAGTTCACGCTCGAGATGGCTGCTCGATCCAGGAGCGGCTCCACAACCTCGCCCCCCGGTTCCGAGTGGAGCAACGCCAGCAGCGCCGAGGCATCCAGAACAGCCTCGTAGGGCGCCATCAGTCGGCATCTTCGCGTGCTGCCTCAGCCCTTCGCTCGTGCAGCAGCTCATCAACCAGGCTCTCCTCGCCCGCGACCTGGGCAAACCACCGCTTGACTCGGGCCAGCACCTGCTCCCGCTTCTCGAAAACGAGGCGTCCATCCTCCACTCGCACCAGGAGCGTGTCGCCTGGATGCAGCGCAAGGGAGCGCCGGATGGCGGCGGGAATCACCATGCGGCCTTGCTCCCCAATCACGACCGTGCGCTCTTTCGTCTGTGCCATATCATCTCATATTGTGCCACATCACTTACGATGCCGCAACTCATCGCCGATGCTGCCACTTTGTCAGTACTTCGGCCACAGTGGAGGACCGAAGACCACAGCGTGATCTCTGAACGGGGGAGTGCAGAGGGGGCAGCGCCCCCTTTGGCGGGGTTTGGGGTGTCCCCAAAAGACATGCCTGGGCGGGTGGGTGGGATGAAAACGGGCGCATATCGCAGCAGCTCCTACCCGTACCGCCCCCGCCAAGCGTCCCAGCGCACCCGCAGCACGTCGAGGAGCATGTGCCACGAGTGGCGCAGCGAGCGCACCGTCGTCCGCGTGTCGTGGACCCACGTGATGGGCACCTCCTGGACCCGCAGGCCCTGCCTTCGCGCGAGGAAGAGCACCTCGACGTCGAAGGCGAAGCCGTCGAGGCGCTGCTCGCGAAAGAGCGACTCGGCCGCCGCCGCCGTGAAGCACTTGAAGCCGCACTGCGTATCGTTGATGCCCGGCACCAGCAGGAACTGCGCCACGATGTTGAAGGCCCGCCCGCGCAGATGCGTGAACAACGACTCGTTGAAGCGCCGCGCGCCCTCCCCTTCGCGCGTGCCGATGGCGATGTCTACGCCCTTCAACGCCGGCGGCAGAAAGAGCGCCACCTCCTCGATGGGCATGGAGAGGTCCGCGTCGCACATGAAGCGGTACTCGCCAGTCGCCGCGAGCATCCCGGCACGCACGGCGGACCCCTTGCCTCGGTGCTTGTTTTCGATGACGCGCAACGGCGCCTCGATCTTGGCCATGAAGTCCCGCACCAGGGCGACCGTCCCGTCGCTGCTGCCGTCGTCCGAGACCAACACCTCGCTCCGGTACGTCTGCGCCGCGAGATACGCCGTCACCTTCTGGAGGGTCGGCAGCAGGCGGTGTTCCTCGTTGTAAGCCGGAATAACCACGGACAGAAAGGGATTTGGGTGGTCCGCCTGCCTCGTGGTAGGCATTGTCTGACTGCCTAACAGGGTTTGAGCAGGGCGGCCCCATGCGTACGGGGAGTGCAGAGGGGCCGCAGCCGCTCGTCCTGAGCCAAGCCTGCCCTGAGCCGGTCGAAGGGAAGGATGGTGGGGGCCTCGGGGTGTCCCCCAGTTGTTAC
>DATDQG010000105.1:0-4543 GCA_035292365.1 Dehalococcoidia bacterium | reverse complement strand
GGGCTGGGCGGAAGGGGCAGGAGCTTACGCTGGAAGGCTCGGGACTTGCGTGAGCAAGCTCGGCCCGTCGGACCCGGCGTGGTGGACAGAGGCGCGCAAGGAGCAGGCCCGCGCCTTCTGGACCGCTGAGAGGCGTGCGTTCGAGGCCATGAAGCGCAAGTTCAGGCCGCAGGGGATGTACTCCTCGGCGTGGTGGACAGCGGAGAAGCGAGCTGAGCAGGCTGAGCGGCTGCGCCGCCACCACGCCCGGTCGCTGGGCGATGTCGAGGCCGCGTTTGAGCAGGCTGAGCGGGCACGTCGGGTGCTGCGGGGCGGCTCGTGAGCCTTCGCGCATGCGCGGGGGACGCTGCCCCGGAGCCACCGCTTCGCCGCCGCTTTGGTGCCCACTGTGGACACAGAGGTCAGGGGCCACAGGCTGCCGAGCGGAATCGACATGTGGCGGGCCATACCCGAGGACGGGCCGGGAGAAGATTCGGGGCAGGAGGACGGCATGAGACCGGGAATGGTGCCAACGGCGGCGGCGCGACAGGCTGAGGCTGATCGTCAGCGGCGTGAGTGGGAGTTCAAGGCCAAGCCCGCGATGGTGGCCTACGACCGGGTGACACACGGCGGCGCGATGGCGCGTTCGCTGGCAAGGCCCACGTATGAGGAGGCAGCACACATGGCAGTCATCGACGACCTGAAGACCACGATGCGGCAACACACGCAGGAGCAGGAGGCGCTGAAGGCAGAGCTCCGCAAGTGGACACCTGCCCCTCGTCCACCGGGCACCTTCGATCCGGACAAGCCCCACGACGTGGCACTGGACGGCTCGGACCTCGGAGCGCACCCTGCGGCCTACGTGGAGCGCCAGCACAAGGCAGCCCGCTCGAAGCTCCAAGGGGCAGAGGCCCGGGCGCAGGCGGAGCTCAACCGGATGTTCGCTGAGGCTGCCAAGGCACCAGCGGCGCAGTTCGAGGCCGGCACCAAGCTCGCCCCGGCCATGCTCCCTGAAGTGACGCTGCTGGTTGAGCAGTACAAGGGGCTCACGAGGCAGGAGCAGGCGGACCTCGCAGCACAAGGCCAGAAGGCGCTGGAGCGCGGCGACCTTCAGGCGGCACTGGCGGCGCGGCGTGCGGCTGACGTGCTCCGCATTCCGGCGCCCGAGCTCGACGTGGCCCTCGTGGAGGCCGATCCCGTGCGCAAGGCCGCCAAGACCGAGCTGGACTACCTTGCCAAGTTGGCCAACTCCTACAGCGCCGACGTCACCAAGCGCCACGTCGAGACCGGGATGGCCGCTGAGGGGGAGACGGTGAAGGCCATCGACGACCCACACGACCTTGGCATGTCAGCGGACGGTGCACCCTACGTGACGCAGGCCATCGGTCAGTAGCCATGGCGTGCCCGGCGCTGAACAGCCTCGGCGAGCCGTGCCGCTTTAAGCAGCGGAAGGTCGGGCCGTGCCCCTACCACCGTGGGGCTGCCCTGCCTGCCGTCGAGCCGTACCTGAACCCCCTGCCGACCCTGCGGCGGCTGCCGCTTACGATCGCCACCCTCCAGCGACGGGCAGCCGAGTTCGATGTGTTGGGTCGTGGGCGGTACACCGCCTCCGAGTTCGTGGAGTGGTTGGAGCTGGAGGCCGCGCCACCCGCCCCGCCGCTGAAGGACGACGGTGTTCCCGTCTACCGCGTGGTGGGAGCGGGAGCCATCGCCCTGCGGGCCTGAACAAGGCGGTGGGAGCGCACAGATCACTCCGGCGCTCCCATCCCAAAGGAGCCTCCCGCCGGACTTCAACGGCAGGATTAAGTCAAGTCTACCGGGGGGTCGGTAGTACATCAGTTGGAGGCTGCGAAGGCTTCCTGACAGGCTTGGGTGATCCAGTCCTTTTCACTGTCTGAAAGCTGGCCGCCGGGCCGATGCTCATCCGTTCCTGACAAGTAATCGCTTACCGCCAGGACCCAGTTGAACGAGGGTGGGGCAGCGTGCCCATTCAGAGCAAATGTCGCTAACACAATCCCGGAGTTAGCCGTGCACCACGTCCGCTGAGACTCCGACAGGTCCTGGTCGCGGGTGAGCATCACAACGCTGACAGCCAAAATCACCAGCACACCCGCCGCGACCACCGCTACCCATCGCTTCATCGCTGACCAGCCTACAGCGCCCAGGCGGGCCGGTTGACTAGTCGAGCAGGGCCGCGATCTCCTCCAGACTCTTTTCAGCTCCCCAGCTGAGGTCAGGCACGCCTATCGGGCAGTCAAGCCGACGCTGTACCGGCGTGCGACCGAGCACTAGTCCTCACGGGATTGTGCGTCGGCTAGGCCGCTCGGCTCCTGAAGCCGACGCTATGGGCCCAACTCTAAGCAGATGGGGACCTTGAGTCGCTAACCTCGCCCCCACTGGGAGAGACAACTTCTATATCTCCCGATGCTTTGGGGGCGAAACTGAAAGTTCGGCTGCGTATCCCGCCTTCGCGAGACCGGGAGTGGTGGAGAGGGCTGGCGAAGGAGGTCCTCCCCGCGTACCTGCAAACGGTTCTAGCTGCCCCATGGCCCGAGGTGCAGGCCGCATTAGCCGAGTCTGCGTGGGTCCACAACAACTTCGCCGAAGACTTCCCCCCTCGATGGCATATTGACCCACCGCACCTGACGCATGCGCGAAACACACTCCGCGGCAAGAGGGTCACGGAGCTCGTCGAGGAGCTCAACGACCGCGCCATCGGGATATGGGTCCCTACCGACCTCCTAACGGCGTACGGCTCCGCAACAAGGGTCCGAGCCGTAGCTGGCGCCAAGCGGCGCCTGTACCGGACCTTCATCACCTGGACTGAGAATTACGCCCTGTGTGGCCGAGTGGGCGACCGGATTGTCGGGCAGGTGCTTGACGATCTGCGCGGCACCTATCTGTGGTTGCCTCCAGAACATCAGCCAGGCCAAGTGCGTGAGATCGGTGGGCGGGCTGTGCCGTTCGGCCCACTCGACGGCACCGGAATCTGGGTGCCCGATGCTTCCAAGCCGTCAGAAGGACACACGCGGTTCGGCGTGGAGGTGAAAAACACCCGGTCGATTCTGTACCCCTACCATCATGAGGTCTGGGACCTTCTCGGGAAGCTCGTCGACTTTCCGGATGTCGTGCCCGTGCTGGTTGCGCGACGTATCCACTACACGACCTTCGCCTTCTTCCAGCGCATCGGTGCGCTCGGGATAAAGACACATCAGCAGTGGTTCGCGACGTCGATAGCCGAGGAGCGCTTCAAGCGCGTAGTAGAGGGCTTGAGGTTGGCGGACGCGGTTCAGTTTGACCCGGCTAAGCCTCCTCGTGGCCTTACGAAGTGGTTCCGGGAGACAGGGCCGGAGCAGGCTTCGGTTGCGCTGCCGAAGTGGGAGAAGGCTGCTCCCATCCTTGGCGGCTATGTCGCCCTTCGAGAGCCGGGTCTTTCTTCCGATGAGCGTCAGGACCTCTGGGCGAGCCTAGTGGGTGAGCTTCAGCTGGCCGGGATCCTTCCGGAGCCGCCCGAGGTGGATGAGGTCGACGAGCCGGACTGGGACTACGACGACGAATGAGTAGGTAGCCGCACGAATCGAGCGTAAGCCGGAGGCCCGTTCGGTCGGGGGAGCCGAGCACGGAGCGCAACGGTTCCGCACGGGGGCTCCGGAGGCCGACGCTCTATCCACTGAGCTACCGGCGCGCGGGCCTCGGAGTCTAGCGCAGTCGCGGCGGCACGCCCTGCGGCGTCAGCGAACCGCGTCGCGCAGGCTGCCGATCAGCTGGCTGTCGAGCGGGTCGTAGACGGCGCACTGGACCTCGTGGTCGCCCTGGTTCCAGCCCTCCTCGACCGGGACGTACCAGTAGATGTCGAGCCGCGAGCTCTCGTAGGGGAGGCCGATGTAGTCGTCGAACGCGGGCAGGCAGACATCGGCGACATAGCCCTCGAAGTCGGCGTCACTCGGGTAGCCGCCGTCCGGCATGTTGCCGATCGAGATCATCTCGAACTGATGGCCCTCGTCGCACCGCTTGGCATTGACCTCGTCCGCCTCCTGCGCGTCGATGTCCTGCGGGTCGAAGCAGTCCCCGACGCGCAGGTCACTGATCGGCAGCGAGCCGCCCTGGGTGATCGCGCCGCTGTCGTCGCGCTGCGCCGCAAAGATCGCCCCGCCGATGGCGAAGACGCCCACCACCGCGACCCACCCGAAGCGCCGCAGCAGCCCGCCCCACGGGCTCGAGCGCGGCGGCGCGATCGGCGAGGCCGAGGCCGTCTCCGCCGGCGCCATCGAGCCACGCAGCAGCCCGCACTTGGCGCAGGCGGCGGCCGAGTCCTCGTTGGAGGTGTAGCAGCGCAGACAGACCCATCGGTTCATTGCCGCGCAGCGTAGCGCCGAGGATGCGCACCGTCACGAGGAACCATAGTCAGGGTGGGTCATAGGAGAAGGCCCCTCCGAAGAGGGGCCTTCCGTTGCTGCCGGATTCGCTAACCGCAAGGGCATCTTTCACGAGCGGTTTCCCGCTCTACCCTTACCCAAACCTACCCATGGCCTTGCGATCAGTGGTGAATCGCTGTGCGAACAGC
>DATDQG010000104.1:0-2400 GCA_035292365.1 Dehalococcoidia bacterium | reverse complement strand
AGTCGCGCCGCGAGCGCGTCTGCGAGGCGCCTCTCGATGCCGGCGAACTCCCGGCCCTCCATCTCCAGCCGGGGATGGTTCCTTGCGGAAAGGGCGTCCAGGACCTGTCGCAGATTGATATCGCGCGCGTCGCGGTCGAGGCAGTAGCCCTTGCCGCGGGAAGACTCGACCAGGCCCGCGTGGACCAAGGCGGCCAGCACCTTTTGGCCGTAGGCCTCCGGGACCTCGGCATGCGCGGCGATCTCTGAAAGCTGGATGAAGCGGCCCCTGCGCCGGGAGAGGTGGGCCAGGCAGGCTAGCCCAACTTCCGCAGTAAGCCCGGAATTATGCTGGAAAATCCAGCATCCGGGGTCGAAAGTCGCCACTACATTTGCGTCACCAGCGTTCCTGGAATCCTCATCCTCTTGGGCAACTCGATGCCCAGGCGCTGGAGGATGAACTTCTGCGCCTTCTCCGGACTGACGATACTGCGCAATCGGATTTTCTCTCCGGTGGTCGTTGGCAGCACGATGTCCCCGCTCTGGATCTGACTGAGCTCTTCCAGGATAGTCCGCGGCGAGTTTCCCAGGCCCGCCCGGCTCTGCCACTGCTCCAACAGCTTCCACAGGACGAAGGCCAGGAAGCAAACGAAGATGTGCGCCTGGACGCGGTCCTCCCGGTGATGCCAGATCGGACGGATTTCAAGCTCGGACTTGTGCGCGCGGAAGGCGTTCTCGACCTGGGTCAGCTGGATGTAGGTCTTCCAGACCTCGTCTTCCGTCCAGTCGTGGACGTTGGTGCGCAGCGCGTAGCAGCCATGGCTCTGCTCACGGAACGTCTGCTCCGCCTGGTTGCGCTCCCACTCCACGCACACGCCTGAGGGCTGATCGGCCGCAGTCTCGCAGCGGATGACGAAGGACCGGCCCGCGCGCTGGTTGCGCTCAAGAAGCCGCCCGATCTGCCGCTGGATCGCCTCCACCGACAAGGGCTTGGTCGCCCGGCGGCAGCGCCGCTGCAACCGGTCCAGCGCCTCTTCGATGCGTTTGGAAAACAGTTCCTGCATCGCCGATTCCTTCTCGCGCCGCTCGTCGCTGCGGCACAGCAGCAGCAGGTCGCCGCTCTCGTCGTCAGGAGCCATCCTCGCGTATCGCACGGCAACACCCTCGCGAACGACCTTCCAGCCCTTGCGCTCGGCCAACTCGTCGGCGTGCTTGCGTAGCTCGCTCTTGGGCGTACCCATCACGTAGCGCCGCCCGCCTTCCCGCATCCACGCCAGGATATCCTCGCTGATCATCCCGCGGTCCATCACCCACACGCGATCGGCCTTCCCGTAGCGAGCCTCGGTGGCCCCGACGATTGTCTTGACCGTCTTGGAGTCGTTCAAGTTGCCGGGGAACACCTCGTAGCCCAGCGGTATGCCCTCCCTGGTAACGACCAGGCCGATGCAGACCTGCTTGCAGTCCGGCCGGTGATCGCGGCTGTGCCCGCGCCGGGCCTGCGCATTGGCCTCGGCCTTACCCTCAAAGTACGTCGAGGTGATGTCGTAAAGCAGCAGGTCGTACTGGATGTCGAACAGCCCCTCCCACTGCTTCTTGACGTGCGCCTCGAGCGCCGACTTCAGGGGTAGAACCTTATCGAGGCCACGGTAGAGCCGGTCCTCATTGACCTTGCCCTCGTCGATACCCAGGATGTCGGCAAGAGCGGTCTTGCGCAGCCAGTCCTCGGCGATATGGAGCTCGCTCGACGGCTCGCAGAACCGCGCCACCGTCAGCACCTTGGCCATCGTCGCCCACGGGATTTCCTCGTCGCCGCCGCTGAGCCGGCCCTCGAAGAACTCATCCAGCCCGGCCATCCGCCACAGCTTGCAGCCAAGCCAGACGCCGCCGAAGCGTCGGACTCGCTCGAGCTTCACCCCGTTGAGCCGGACCTGGACGACCTCTTTGTCCAGGGGCGGGTCGAACAATCCGGGCTGCTCGCAATGTCCGCCCAGGCGCCGCGCCAGTTCGCCGGCTTTCAGGCGGCCCTTGGCGTCGAGCTCGCCGAGTTGCGCGACGACCTCCTGGCGCACCTTCTTGCCGATGCGGACGGACCGAACCAGTTGCCAGTACGTGTGCGTCTTCCCGTCCTTACGCCTGGTCGTGTGCCGTAGGTACATGCGGTTAGAAAACCACTTCGGCGACGGGGGCCACAAGACCTAAGGTCGCCACTACATCGTGGTTTCGGCGCGAAGGATGTAGGCCTACAGACGGAGAAGCGGCTCAGATTGGGCCGAAAATAGCCCGCGGGCGCTACCTGACTGCGGAAGTTGGGCTAGACTATCGCGACCCCATGAGACCCCTCCTCCCTGCGGCCCTTCTTCTCTCGTTCCTCGCCTCTCTGCTGGCAGGCTCCGCCCTCGGTTCCGGCTCCGCCTGCGACGGC
>DATDQG010000103.1:0-20225 GCA_035292365.1 Dehalococcoidia bacterium | reverse complement strand
GATTCCGATGGGTCGAGCAAGTCCAGGAGACGGTTGCCAGTCCAGCTCGCTGCTACCTGGGCAGGGTAGGTCTGGTTGATCTCATCGGCCCGCTGCCAGGCCTGCTCGAGGAGGTCGAAACCTTCCCGTAGGCGGCCGAGGCTGTGCAAGTGGTAAGCGCGCATCACGATGTTGGTGACCCAGCGGTCGTGACGACCTAGCTCGGAAGCGAGCCCGACAGCCCGGGCAGAGGCGCGAAGTCCCTCTTCAGGCTTGAGCTGCCACACGGACACGAGACCGAGCCCGCTGTAGAGCCAGAGCTGCGCCTCGCTGGGCGGGGCGTCTGCGAGGACCGCCTCGGCGGCGCGGAGGTGCTTTAGGGCCGCAAGGTTGTCGTTCGCCGGGCTGCCGGCGGCGAGCAGCAGTCCCAGGCGAGCGTGAACAGTCGCGGCCTCGGTGACAGCGCCGGCCTCGTCGTAGAGTTTCAGCGCCTGTTCGAGCTGCGCAACGCCCTTCTGGTAGCTGTCCAGGCCCACGATCTGCATGAGGTCTCCCAGACGCTCCAGGAGGCCGGCTCGCTCTCGCGGTCCGATGCCGTGGCGCTCCATAAGCTCGAGCGCCGCCTCCCACGTCACGACGGCTTGCTCGTAGGCGAGGGCCTTCACCGCCGCCTCGCCGGCCCGAACGAGATAGTCGATGGTCTTATCGGCGTCGGCGCGGGCGCCGGCAAGCCGGTAGTTGGCGGCGAGGGCAGCCAGGTGCGGCTCTAAGTGACGGGCGTACAGCCTTTCGATGGTCTCGGCGGCCTGCAGGTGAAGCGCGCGGCGGCGTGCGGCACTGAGGTTATCGTAGATGGTGCGCTGTACCAGGGGATGCGAGAAATGACAGACTTCGCCGCGTTCGCGCAGGAAGCCGGCGCCAATGGCCTGATCCAGAGCGTCCATCAAGACAGGCTCGGCGACACTGGTCATGAGAGCGGCGATCTCGAACTGGAAGCCGTCCCCGAGGATGGCACCGGCCTGGAGAAGCCGCCGAACCTCCGGCTTGAGCAGGGCCAGGCGCCGGCCGATCACCTCGCGGATGCCCTCGGGCACCGTCCAGCCGGTGTCAGCAAGACCGCCCTTCCCGGCTCCATCGGCCTGAAGCTCGCGGACGAGCTCTTCGACATAAAAGGGGTTGCCGCGAGTCTGAAGGTGGATCTCGGCGACGGTCGCCTGGTGGGCCGCCTCTAGTCCCAAGCTGTGGACGAAGCGACCGGTGTCCTCGAGCGACAAGGGGGCCAGGCTGAGGCGCGTGTCGAGACGCTCGCGCCCGAGGTCGGCGAGGGCCTCGAAAAAGGGAGCGGCAGGGTCCACTTCCTCGGTGCGGTACGCCCCGGCGATAAGCAGCCGTTGATCGCCGAGCCTTCTGGCGAGATGCAGGAAGAGAAGTATTGTTGCCCTGTCGGCCCAGTGCAAGTCATCCAGGCAGAGAAGAAGGCCTCGCGCCTCAACCGAGCGCGCGACCTGCAGAAGGAAGTCGGAAACGGCCTCGAAGAGGCGGTACCGCTCCGACTCCGGGTTGAGCGCCTCGTGGGCCGGCCGGTCGGGCAGGCCGCGGCCCAGTTCCGGCAGGAGCATCGCGATCTCCGGGGCGGCTTCCGCCAGAACCTCGACACGTTCGTCGTCCGGGAAAGCGCGGACGTAGGTGCGCAGGGCCTCGACGAATGGTAGGTAAGGGGGCACGCCCGGCGTGTCGTAGGCCCGTCCCAGGAGCGTCAACCAGCCCCGGCCTCGCGCCTGGTCGGCGCACTCCAAGAGCAGCCGCGTTTTGCCGATGCCCGGCTCGCCGGCGAGCAATAGGACGCCGCCCTGCCCCTCCTCGGCGGCCCGCAGACGCCGGCCGAGCTGGGACATCTCACTCTCCCGGCCGACGAGGGGCCTGCGCGCGCGAGGGTCGCGCAGCGCCTGCCGTTTAGCCTCCCTGCTCGTAAGCACGCTCCGTCTTGTTCGTGATGCCGAAATCATGGCCGAGACCTTGGACGGAGTCAAACCACGCCCACACGCCGTGAGCTTTCAGCGGACGGCCGACGTACCGTAAACTAACACGGTGACACCTCAGACCGCGGTGCGCTTCCGTCGCCTCCTCCTCTCCTACCTGCTCCGGTACAGGTGGCGCTACTTGCCGGGGTTCTTCGCGCTGCTCGGCGCCTCGCTTGTCGTCATGGTGCCGCCGCTGGTCCTGCGCCACGCCATCGATGCCATCGCCGAGGGCTCGACGGGCAGCAGGCTCGCGGCCTACGGCGCCATGATCCTGGGCCTGGCAATTGTCGAGAGCCTCATGCGCTTCGCCGCGCGCCACCTCGTCTCCGGCACGTCGCGGCGGGTCGAGTACGACCTACGCAACGACCTCGCAGCGCACCTCATGCGCCTCGACCAGCGGTTCTACGTGGCTTCGCAGACGGGCGACCTCATGGCCCGTGCGACGAACGACCTGCAGGTCGTTCGGGACTTAGTCGGGCCGACCCTCCTTGACCTTGGTCGCACTGCGGCCATGATGCTTTTCGGCGTTGCCTTCCTTTTAAGTATCAACGTGCGTCTGGCCTTGGTCTCGATCGCCTACCTGCCCCTGATCGCCTTCCTGGTCATCTACTTCCAGAGCACGATCGAAGGCAAGTACAGGGCTGTCCAGGACCAGTTCGGCAAGCTCACCACGCACGCGCAGGAGAACATCTCGGGCATCCGCACCATCAAAGCCTATGCTCAGGAAGAGACCGAGATCGCGAGCTTCGCCCGCGCCAATCAGGAGATGATGCGCCGCTCCATGTCGTGGGCCTACTACACCGCCGGCTTCTGGCCGCTGATGACTGTGGCGGCTGGGGCCTCGACAGCCGTCGTCCTCTGGTTCGGCGGCCACGATGTTGTGGCGGGGCGTATCACCATCGGCCAGTTCGTGCAGTTCAACGCCTACCTCTTTCTGCTGGCCCAGCCGATGCTCTCGCTGGGCTGGACGTTCACGACCCTCCAGCAGGGCATCGCCTCGATGAAACGCATTACCGAGGTGCTTTCGACGGAGCCGCTCATCAAAGACCCGGCTGCGCCGGCGCCGCTCACGGTCGTGCGAGGCGACATCGAGTTCCAGGACGTCACCTTCCGCCACGGCGACATCCCGGTGCTCAGCCGTATCAACCTCAAGATACCCGCCGGCTCCACCGTGGCCCTCGTGGGCGGCACAGGCGCGGGCAAGACCTCGCTCGTCAGCCTCCTCGTTCGCCTCTACGACCCCACCGAGGGACGGGTGCTCCTTGACGGCGTTGACGTGCGTGACTTGCCCCTCGAGCAGCTACGGGCAGCCGTTGGCTTCGTCCCGCAGGAGACATTCCTCTTTTCGGAGCCCTTGAAGGAGAACATCTCCTACGCCCGTGCGAATCCGTCCCAGGAGGAAATGACGTACGCCATCGAGACCTCGCAGCTCGTCACCGACCTGCCCCAGCTCACCCATGGCTTGGATACCGTGATTGGCGAGCGCGGCGTTACCCTTTCCGGAGGCCAAAAGCAAAGGGCCGCGCTTGCCCGCGCGCTCATCAAGAACGCGCCCGTCGTTGTCCTGGATGATGCACTCTCCCATGTGGATACCCACACCGAGGAGGAGATCCTCCGCCGTCTGGGCACCTTCATGGCCGACCGCACGACCATCCTCATCGCCCACCGGACCTCCACGCTCGCCGGCGCCGACTTCATCGTCGCTCTCGAAGACGGGACGATCGCTGAGGTTGGGACGCACGAAGAGCTGCTACAAAAAGAAGGCGTCTACGCGCGGTTCTTCCGGCGCCAGCTCCTTGCCGAGCAGATCCAGGACGATGCCGAGGTTACCACCGCGTCCAACGGGGGAAGCCGCTCATGAGCACCGTTTATCAGGAGTACGACGACGACGTCATAGGCAAGGTCTATGACGCGCGCCTCGTCCGGCGCCTCGGCGTCTATTTGCGCCCGTACGTAGTTTCCATCGTCTTCTCGGTCTTACTGCTCATGGGCGTCGCCGCGCTGGAGATCGTCGGGCCCCTGATCCTCAAGTCCGCCATCGACGACCAGATTGCGCAGGGCCGCACCGACCGCTTGGGGCTCCTGGTGGTGCTGTTCCTGGGTAGCCTCACCGGCATCTTGCTCATGCGGTACGCTCAGGGCGTGCTGATGAACTATGTGAGCCAGCGGGTCATGATGGACCTGCGCATACAGCTTTTCCGCCACCTGCAACGCATGGCCATCGCCTTCTTCGACCGCAACCCGGTGGGGCGCTTGGTCACCCGCTTGACCAACGACATCGCCACCCTGGAGCAGGTCGTCTCGCAGGGCGTGGTCGCCATCCTGCTGAACCTGCTGATGGTCAGCGCCATCGTGGTGGTGTTGCTGCTGCTGGACTGGCGGCTGGCCCTCTTCATGTACCTCTTCCTGCCGCCCCTGGTCGTCTCCGTGCGCTATTTCGCCTTCGCCCAGCGACAGGGCTACCGCGAGCAGCGTGCCTGGATCGCGCGCATCAACGCCTACCTCAACGAGAACATCTCCGGCATGGCCGTCGTGCAGCTCTTCAACCGCGAGCGCGAGAACCTTCGCCGTTTCGACCAGCGCAACCGCGGCCTGCTCAACGCCAACCTGCGCGTGCTCTCGTGGTACGCCATCTTCGAGCCTGCGGTACTGCTCTTCGGCGCGGTCACGACCGCTGCCATCCTCTGGTACGGCGGTGGCCGCGTTGTCCAGGAGGCGCTTACGCTCGGCACCCTGGTCGCCTTCATCCAGTACATGCAGCGCTTCTACTGGCCGATCCGCGACCTGGCCGACCGCTACACGACGCTCCAGTCGGCCATGGCCTCAGCGGAGCGCATCTTCCAGGTGCTCGACGAGCCGGAGGAGATCGTTGACCCGTCCCACCCCAAACATCTTCGCGATGTCCGCGGCAGGATCGAGTTCCGCGACGTCTGGTTCGCCTACGATGAGGACAACTGGGTCCTGAAAGGCGTCTCCTTCGTGATTGAGCCGGGTGAGAAGGTGGCCTTGGTCGGTGCGACCGGGGCCGGCAAGACGTCGCTGATGAGCTTGCTGAGCCGTTTCTACGACATACAGCGCGGCGCGGTCCTCGTGGACGATGTCCCCATCGACGAGGTACCCCAGCGTGAGCTGCGCCGCCACGTCGGCATCGTGCTGCAGGACCCCTTCCTCTTCACCGACACCATCGAGGAGAACATCCGCCTGCGCGATGCCTCCATCTCCCCCGACCAGGTGCGGGCTGCGGGGGCGCTGGTCGGCGCCGACACCTTTATCTCGAGGCTGCGCGAGGGCTACCGCACGGTCCTCGCCGAACGCGGCGCCAATCTATCCACAGGCCAGAAACAGTTGCTGGCCCTCGCCCGTGTCGCGGCCTTCAACCCCGAGATCGTGCTGGTCCTCGATGAGGCGACTGCCAGCATCGATCCGGAGACCGAGGCTGCCCTACAGCGCAGCATCCGCGAGGTGACCACAGGACGCACCTCCATTATCATCGCCCACCGCCTCAACACGATCCGCTACGTCGACCGCATCCTCGTCCTGCATCAGGGCCGTGTTGCGGAAGAGGGCACCCACCGGGAGCTGCTGGCCCGCCGCGGCCTCTACTACCGGCTCTACGAGCTGCAGTACAAGGACCAGGGCCTCCTGGATGCCGTGACGTGAGCGCCGCAATCGCCGCCGTCATCTTCGATCTTGACGGCGTCCTGGTGGACAGCGAGCCCCTCGGCTATCAAGTTGTGAACGACATTCTCGCCCCGTTCGCCGTCACGATGGACTGGGAGGACTATGTCTCCATCATTGGGACCACGATCTCGCCGTGGGACGTGCTCGTAACACAGCACAAGCTGCCGGGCACTCGGCAGGACTTTTCTGATCGCTTCTGGGGCGAGCTGGAGCGCCGCGTCGCCGCCGGAGAGCTTGCGGCCAAAGCCGGCGTCCACAGCGCCATCGACCAGGTGCAACGGCAGGGCCTGCCACTCGGGCTTGCCTCATCCTCGCGCCGCTCGTATGTTACCGGCGTCTTGAGCTCCATCGGCGTCATCGCGGCCTTCGGCGCGATCGTCTCTCGCGAGGATGTCGTCACCGGGAAACCGAATCCCGCCCCCTATCTCGAGGCGGCAAGTCGCCTCGGTGTTGAGCCTGCCGGCTGCCTGGCGGTCGAGGACTCGCCGGCGGGGCTCGCCTCCGCCCGAGCCGCCGGCATGCGAGCGCTCGCTGTCCGAACCGTCTATACTAGGGAGGCTGACCTGCGGGAAGCGGACCTTATCCTCCCGTCCCTCGAGGCCTTCAGCCTGGCCGATTTACTCAAACATTAGACAAAGCCCAACAGGAGGCATCAATGGCAGAGGGACGCATCGTCCAGATCATCGGCACCGTCGTAGACCTGGAGTTCCCACCCGACGCGCTGCCCGGCATCTACAACGCCATCACGGTCCCCCGCGAGGATGGCACCGAGCTGATAGTGGAAGTCGAGCAGCACTTGGGCAACAACTGGGTGCGCTGCCTGGCCATGGGGACGACCGACGGCCTTCGTCGCGGCGATAAGGCGGTGGACAGCGGCGAGTCCATCACGGTGCCGGTCGGACGCGAAACCCTGGGGCGCATGTTCAACGTACTCGGAGAGGTCATCGACAACCGCGGGCCGGTCGAGGTGACCGAGCGCTGGCCCATCCACCGGCCAGCGCCGACCATGGAGGAGCAGTCGAGCAAGACCGAGATGCTCGAGACCGGCGTGAAGGTCATCGACCTCATCACCCCGTTTACCAAGGGCGGCAAGATCGGCTGCTTCGGTGGCGCTGGCGTTGGCAAGACGGTAGTCATCCAGGAGCTCATCCGCAACCTCGCCGCCGAGCACGGCGGCTTCTCCGTCTTTGCCGGCGTGGGCGAGCGCTCCCGCGAAGGAAACGACCTCTGGCACGAGATGCAGGAGTCGGGCGTCATCGACAAGATGGCCATGGTCTTCGGCCAGATGAACGAGCCGCCCGGCGTCCGCCTGCGCGTCGCCCTCTCGGGCCTCACCATCACCGAGTACTTCCGCGAACGCGAGCACCAGGATGTCCTGCTGTTCATCGACAACATCTACCGCTACACCTTGGCCGGTATGGAGGTCTCCGCGCTGCTCGGGCGCATGCCCTCGGCCGTCGGCTACCAGCCCACGCTCGCCACGGAGATGGGCGCTCTGGAGGAGCGCATCACCTCCACCCGCGACGGCTCCATCACATCCTTCCAGGCTATCTATGTTCCCGCGGACGACTACACCGACCCAGGCGTGGCGACGACCTTCGGTCACCTCGACGCCGTCATCGCCTTGGAGCGCGCGCTCACCGAGCAGGGCATCTATCCGGCGGTCGACCCACTTTCCTCCACCTCCCGTATCCTCGATCCCAACATCGTCGGTGAGGAACACTACAACGTTGCCCGTGGCATCCAGCGCGTCCTGCAGCGCTACAAGGACCTGCAGGACATCATCGCGATTCTGGGCGTCGACGAGCTCTCCGAGGACGATAAGCTCACCGTGGCCCGGGCCCGCAAGATCCAGCGTTTCCTTTCCCAGCCCATGTTCGTGGCCGAGCAGTTCACCGGTCGCCCTGGTCGCTACGTGCCCATCGCCGAGACGGTGCGCGGCTTCAAGGAGGTCCTGGAGGGCAAATGGGACCATCTGCCCGAGCAGGCCTTCTACATGGCCGGGTCGATCGAGGACGTGGCGCGCCAGGCGCAAGAAATGGGCACGGCCGTTTAGGGGAAAGCGTTGGGGCAACGCCTGACAGCGTACGCTCGGTGGGGGGCGATGCTTATCGTGCTGGCGGTGGGATCGATGGCCTGTACGAGACCGGCGCCTTCAGCCGCTACGGCGACCAGCATCCCTGGCATCACCGCCCCGGCGACGGCTTTGGCCGCTACCGCGACAGCTCCCTCCTCGGTGGTGGCGACGCCGACAACAGGCGGGCCGGCGTCCTCTTGCGCCTCACTCCCCATCCGCGGCTTCGGCAAGGTCTGGGCCGAGCAAGCCGACGCACGCGCGCTTGTCGGCTGTCCGGCGCAACGTGAGGTGGGGACCATCTTCGAAGCGCAGCGCTTTGAGCGGGGCCTCCTGGTCTGGCAGGAGTACATCGACGACCCGAGTCCCTTCCCGCCGCGGGGCACCATCCTTGTCCTCTTCGACGACGACGGCTCGGTCGCTCGGCTCGCTGACCGATGGAGCGCCACCATGCCCGAACCAACGCCCGCCGGGGTGGCGCCGGCAGGCCTCGTGCAGCCCAGCGGCCGGCTGGGGCTTGCCTGGCGCGAGGGTGCAGGTCTGCAAAGCCGCCTCGGCTGGGCGATAGAGCCGGTGCGCAAGGGCTCGGGGGCCTGGCAGGGTTTTACGTTGGGCGAGCTGGTCTGGATTCCTTTTCAACAGGGCACCGCGCTGGACGTCGAAGACCGCTGGCTCTACGCTGTCTCCAACGCGCCGACCGGGCAGGCGGCGGGCCCCCAGTGGCTCGCCTACAAAGATACTTTCCGGGGGTGACGCCGTGGCCGTGTTGCAGCTCGAGGTCATTACAGCCGAACGTGCGGTCTTGCGCGAGGAGGTGGAGATCGTCGTGGCCCCCGGCAGCGAGGGCGAGCTGGGCATCCTGCCCCATCACGCGCCTCTTTTGACGGGCCTCCAGCCCGGCGAGCTGCGCGCCCGCAAACCCGGTGGCGAGGAAGTGGTCCTCGTGGTGACGGGCGGCTTCCTTGAGGTGCTGCCCAACCGCGTCATCGTGCTCGCCGACGCGGCCGAGCACGTCGAGGAGATCGACGTTGCCCGCGCCGAGGAGGCCCGGCGCCGTGCCCAGGAGCGCCTGCTGCATCCAGAGCCGCAGGTAGACCTCGCCCGAGCGCAGGCGTCGCTCCAGCGTGCGCTCGTGCGTTTGCGCGTCGCCGAGCGCCGCCGGCGTCGCGGCACCTCGCCGATTACCTAGCTTGTCCTTCGCGCTGCTTGCTATACTGACCTCATCATCGGTCGTAAGGCGGGCAGTTGGCTAGTCTCCTTGCCGGCGCAAGTCATGTTCCCGCTCCCGGAGCCCCAGGTTCCTTCTTTCGCATTCAGGGCGGCAATCGCCTCGCCGGCCGCGTGCGGGTCAGCGGCGCGAAGAACGCCGCCGTTGCCGTCATGGCCGCGGCGCTACTGACGGACGAGGAGGTAGTGGTCGAGGACGTTCCCCTCATCGGCGATGTCGCCATCATGGTCCAGGTGCTGCGCAGCCTCGGCACCGAGGTGGCCTGGGACCAGCAGGCGCGGCTCCTTCGGTTGCGCGCCGCCAACATCCACACGTTTACCGCTCCCGACGAGCTTGTCGACCTCAACCGTGCATCCTTTCTGGTCATGGGCCCGTTGCTGGCGCGCTTCGGTCGGGCGGCCTCCGCCTCGCCCGGGGGCGACGTCATAGGCCAGCGGCCGGTTGACGTCCATCTCTCCGGTTTCGCCGCGCTGGGCGCTCAGATCTCGCGCCGCGGCCCGCTGTACCAGGCGCAAGCCGAGCAGTTGCGGGGATCGAAGCTGTTCATGGACTATCCGAGCCACATGGGTACCGAGAACATCCTCATGGCGGCCACGCTTGCCGACGGCGAGACGGTCATCCGCAATGCCTCCCAGGAGCCTGAGGTCGTCGCCCTTGCCCAGATGCTCAACGCCATGGGCGCTCACATAGCCGGCGCGGGCACCAGCACGATCCGTATCGGGGGCGTTGCACGCCTCGGCGGCACTCGCCAGCGCCTCATCCCGGACCGTATTGAGGCGGGCACCTTCGCCATCGCCGCTGTCCTCACTGACGGCGATGTCGAGCTAGAGAACGTCCGCTGCGACCATCTGGAGTCGCTCCTCTGGAAGCTCCAGGAGGTCGGCGCCGAGGTCGTTGGGGACGATGACCGCCTCGCCGTTCGCTGCCGCGAGCCGCTGCGGGCCACCAATGTTCAGGCCCTCCCATACCCCGGCTTCGCCACCGACCTTCAGGCAGTCTTCGGCGTCCTCTTGACGCAGGCCGGCGGGCGCAGCGTCATCCACGAGCGGGTCTACGACAACCGCCTTCGCTACTTGCACGAGCTGCGCAAGATGGGAGCTCAGGTCACCGTCCGTGGGCAGACGGCCGAGGTCTACGGGCCAACGCCTCTTCACGGGGCCCGGGTCCGTGGACTCGATGTGCGGGCCGGCGCCGCTCTGGTCCTCGCCGCGTTGGTGGCGCGCGGCACCAGCGAGGTCCGCGACATCTACCATTTAGACCGGGGCTATGAGGGCTTTGAGCACAAGCTCGGCGCCCTTGGCGCGGCCATCACCCGGCCGGGGCCGACGGCCCATTAGCGAAGAGACTATCCACTCCGTCCCGGAGGCCCCATGTTCACCAAGCGCATTGGCATTGACTTAGGCACCGCCAACGTCCTCGTCTACCTTAAAGGAAAAGGGATCGTTATCAACCAGCCGTCGGTCGTGGCCATCAGCAACCGCGACAACCGAATCGTCGCTGTTGGCGTCGAGGCGCAGAAGATGCTGGGCCGCGCCCCTTCGACGATCTCGGTCATCCGTCCCATGCGCAACGGCGTTATCGCCGATTATCTCATCACCGAGACCATGCTGCGTTATTTCCTTCGCCAGGTGACCGGCAGCGTCACCCTGGGCGGTAAGCCCGAGGTCATGACCTGCATCCCCGTCGGCGCCACCAGCGTCGAGCAGCGCGCCGTGCGCGACGCCGCCGAACAGGCGGGCGCTCGTAAGCCCGCCTGGCTGATCCCCGAGCCGCTGGCCGCCGCCATCGGCGCGAAAGTGCCCGTCGCCTCCTCCAGCGGCAATATGGTCGTCGATGTCGGCGGTGGCCGGACCGAGGCCGCCGTTATCTCGATGTATGGCATCGTCGTCGCGGACTCGGTGCGCGTCGCCGGCGACCGCTTCGACGATGCCATCGCCTCCTATGTGCGCCGCCGTCACAACCTCATCATCGGCGACCGCAGTGCGGAGCAGATCAAGCTCCACGTCGGCAGTGCCCTTCCTCTAGAGGAGGACCTCGCGGTCGAGGTGCGCGGACGGGACCAGGTGACCGGCCTGCCGCGCACCATAACCGTCGCTTCCCGCGAAGTCACCACGGCGCTGCAGGACTCTCTTACGGCCATCGTCACTATGGTCAAATCGGTCCTGGAGAAGACGCCCCCGGAGCTGGCGGCCGACATCATCGACCAGGGCGTGGTGATTACGGGCGGCGGCGCCCTCCTCCGCAACCTGGATAAGCTCCTCACTCAGGAGACGGGCGTCCCCTGCTACGTGGCGGAGCGTCCCTTGGAGTGCGTCGCCCTGGGCGCTGGTCAGGCCCTCGAGCGGCTCGACCAAATCAAGCGCTGGCTCCCCACCGAAGAGGAATCGCTCATATCGGCCCTGTAGACCGACTGTTCCTAGCGTCGAGCTATCTAGGATAAGGCCGTTCGCGACCGAATCCGCGAGATCATTCGCCAAGCCGCCTGCAAACACTGTAGGGGCAGGTCTCAGACCTGCCCCTACAGCACATATGTTGCTGTGTCGCAGCGCACCGTCGCGTTCACAGGGCCTCATGCCTGATATTCCTGTTGAGATGTTGCGAAGAACGCCCGTGTTCCGCTTTAATTGGGCAATGCTCGCCCAAGGAGAGGAGAAATGACTGAGCAGTCGCAAGACGCCCCGTTTCGGGTCGAAGTCCGCATGCTCTTCCAGGGGGCTCTCGCCATCTTTCTCGTGACGGTGCTCATCGGCGTGCTGAATGGCCTAGATCTTGTCACGTTCGAGCGTCCGACTCTGCTCACGCATGCCCACGCCGGCACGCTGGGCTGGATAACCCTCGGCGTGTTCGCCGCCTCCTTGTGGCTCTTTGGCGAGGGCCAACCGCAGACCTCCAGCCCCTATCTCCGCTGGCTCAGCCTCATCGCCATCGTCTCGGTCGCGCTTTACGTCCTCACCTTTTTCCTCGCCAACGTCACCGCGAGGCCGGTCACGGGAGCCCTCGTGCTGCTCGTGATCATCGGCTTCTTGGGGTGGGTCGTCGCACAGAGCAGACGCGTCGCGCTCAGCGTGCCTCATCTCGCCGTTCTTGCCGCACTCACGACCTTGACCATCGGCGCCGTGCTCGGTGTGCTCATGCAACTTGCTCTTGCCGGCCGAGCCAACTTCCTACCTCAAGGCGCCTTTGTGTCGCACGGTGCAACCATGGTAGCTGGCTTCCTCATCCTAGGAGGCATGGCCATCACCGAGTGGAGGCTCAGGCCTTCGGGCACGCCTTTGACGCTGAGTCGCGCAGGGATAGCGCAGGTGGGCTTGCCCTTTCTCGGTGGGCTATCGTTGATGGTCGGGGCGCTCCTCGATGTGTTTATCCTAACCATCCTCGTCGCCCCGCTTCAGGTCGCTGGTGTGATTATCTACCTCTGGCGGCTGGGCCCTCGCATCTTCGGTGCGTCCTGGTTAACGAACGGCAGCAACCGCCTCTTCGCGCTGAGCGCGCTGTTCTTGATGATCAACGTAGCGATGATTGCCTATCTGGTCGTTAACTACGCCTCTCGCATAGACGAGATCCCGTCCTGGCTGATCTTCGCCCTGGACCACTCCGTATTCATCGGCGTCATGACCAACGGGATCTTCGGACTGATCTACGAGGCCTCTCGACAGAGGCGCTCTCTCTGGCCCTGGGCCGACCACCTCGTCTTCTGGGGTGTCAACATTGGTCTCATTGGCTTCGTCGCGGGGCTGATGCTCGAAGAGGCCGTGCTGAAACGCATCTTCAGCCCCATCATGGGGACGAGCATCTTGCTAGCGATGGCGGTCTTCGCGGTCCGTCTCCAGCCTGGGCCGGGACAAGCCACTCCGGCGGTGCGCGCCGAAGCTCCAGTCCGGTAGCGCTTCCCTTGGAACGCCGGTACTGATGTAGGGGGCGTTCAACTGGTGGAGCGAAGCGACCTCGGAGGGCGCACGCATCTGTGGGACCACGTCCCCGCATTGCTGCTTTATGGCTCCGTTCGAAACAATCCCGGTGCGCTCAGCATCTGCAGGGGTACGAGCTGTTCAGTGGGTTGGAGCTTCAGATAGTACGTGAGGCTTTGCAGCGCAGTCACCGGGTCGATCTCCCGCACCAGTACGTCGCTCGGGACGCGCAGGTCCGCTGGCGCGTAGTTCAGGATCGCCCGCACGCCGGCGTTGACCAGGATGTCGACCACGCGCTGGGCAGCGCTGGCGGGCACCGCCACGATACCGATGCGGATGCCTAGCCGCTGCACCGCCTCGGCAAGCTCATTGACGTGTTGGACGACCAGCGGACCTATCCGCTTGCCGACCTCACCTGCATCCAGGTCGAAGGCGGCCGACACGCGGAAGCCTTCTGGCGCGAAGCCGCTGTAGCCCAGGATCGCCCGGCCCAGCCGCCCGACGCCGATGAGGGCCATCACCCACTCCCGGTCGAGGCCCAGTATCTGGCGAAGCTCCTGGAGCAGGCGCCTGACATTGTAGCCGCGCCCCTGCTTGCCAAAGCGCCCGAAATACGACAGATCCTTGCGGATCTGTGCAGGCGTGACGTGCAGGCGCTCGCCCAGCTCCTGCGAGCTTACAAGCTCGCGTCCTTCGTAGGCCAGGACCGCCAGGGTGCGCGCGTATAGGGGCAGGCGAAGGATAACGACTTCGGGGATCACTTCGGACTGATCGGCCCACATGTTCCGTTCACCCGAGCGAGCACCCTCGCTCCCGTAGAAAGACTCTTCGGCGCGTTTCGCGAAGAGCCCTCTGGCCACTCTGAAGGTGGGCCGAGTATAGCATCGGCTCAGAGAGGCGGTCAATTTTGGGAGCGTGCGGCTTCGGTCACGGTCTCCGGCCCATCAGCTCGCGGACGCGTCGTCGCTCCTCGGGCGTCAGCGGGGGCACGTCAGACGCCCCGAGGTCCTCCTCTGCCTGCGCTACCGTCTTGATGCCGGTGATGACCGTCGACACGGCCTCCTGTTCGAGCACGAAACGGAGCGCTGCCTGCACCAGCGTCCGCGCGCCGCCCGCCTCCAGAAAGCGAAAGGCCTCGGCGCTGCTCACCATCGCTTGCACGTACTGCCGGGGCAGGTCGGCCCGGAAGTCGCCGGGCCCAAACTTGGCGTCAACGCTGTACTTGCCCGAGAGGAAGCCGCTGGCCAGCGGCTCGCGGGCGATAATACCGACCCCCTCTCGCTGCGCCACCGGAAAGAGCTCCTCTGCCGCCGTGTTCAAGAGATTGTACGGCAATTGAATCACATCGGGCTGGCCCGCTTCGATCGCCGCAAGCGCCTCATCGTAGTGGAATACGGACACACCATAGGCACGGATGCGCCCCTCGGCCTTGAGCTGCTGCAGGATCTCGTACGTCCTGGGGTCGGCCAGAAGGTCCTTGGGTGGGTTGTGGAGCTGGTAGACGTCGATGACGTCGCGCTGCAGACGTTGCCGGCTCTTCTCCAAAGCCGACCGGATGTACGAGCCGCTGAAATCGTCGACCGGATGTTCGCCGTAGAAGTTGCTCCCCACCTTCGTGGCCACCACCACGTCGGACCGCTGGCGCAGCGCCCGTCCCAACAACTCCTCGCTGTGGCCGTAGCCATACGCGTCGGCCGTGTCGAAGAACGTGCAGCCGAGCGCCAGCGCCCGCTGGATCGCCGCCAGCGAAGCGTCGTCTTCCGTGTACCCGTACGAGTCGCCGTAGGCGTTGCCGCCGATGGCCCAGCCCCCAAAGCCGATCTCCGACACCTTGATGTACGTTCGCCCCAATAATCTCTGCTTCATGCTCGCTCGCTACCTCACATTGTCATTGGCTCGAAAGTGCCACATCAAGACCCCCGCTGACATGGCTCGACAAGCTCGGCATGGCTTTCCCGCTCACCCTGAGCCTGTCGAAGGGCGAGCGGGCAATTCATCATTCTGTGCGAGAGCGGTGAGGCACGTGCTTCAGCCGCGCTTCCCGTAGAACGTCTCCCTCGCCATCGACGCCCTCCCCGACCGTATCCGGCCTATTGTAGCAGAGCGTCCATCGGGCCGCGACCGTGGGCGGCCTCGCGCATACCGCTCATCCTGAGCTTTGTGCATACCGCTCACCCTGAGCTTTGTGCATACCGCTCATCCTGAGCCTGTCGAAGGATCATCCTGTGCCAGAGCCGCCCTCGCCGCTCGCCGGCGACCCCGGCGGCAAGTCTGTCGAAGCGCGGCCCCACCGCTGCGGGTCAGGCTTCAGCCTGACTCGGTCCGCTGAGTCCGCGGTGAGAGTTTCGTGAGAGTCCTCTCATACCATAAGCCCCAGGCACGGGCGCACTGTGCATTCGGCATCGCCTGTGCGTTAGGCTTGACAAGCCTGCAAATATGCAAACTCGAAGGGCGGCCGCTGTCAGCGCCGAAAAGGGGGAGGTGGCCTGTGGCGAGATGACTTCATCGATGCGCCGAGTGTTATCTACTTCACAGACAGCGCCAACCTTTGCTGCGATGGTTCGGCACAGCAAATGTGCCTCTACAAGTAGCAGACGGTGCAAAGAAGCCGCTGGCCCAGACTGTCATCCTGAGCGAAGCGAAGGATCTAGCGATGCAGTGTGCTGCGGAGGGCCGATATGAGCCAAGAGCAAGGGATCACCCCCCGCCAGGAACAGGTCCTCGATCTGCTCGTGGACGGAGCGTCCGACAAACAGATCGGACGCGCCCTCGGCATCAGCGCCCGCACCGTGGAGACCCACGTGCGGACCCTGCGCCTCAAGACCGGCACGCCGAACCGCGCCGCCCTCGCAGCGTGGTGGGCGGTGCGGCGCGAGAGCAGCGATAGGCAGGACTTGGCCAGCCCGTAGCGGCTCCGCCTGTGCACGAATCACGTACGGGAAAGCACGTACGCAATTTCACGTACGTACTTTTGCGGAATTGACGTGGCACGTAAGGGTGTTACCTTAACCGCAAATGACAGACGAAGTGAGCCACTTCCCATAGAAGGAGCAGGCAATGTACTCTCCGCGTCCCTCACAATGGGTACTGGGATTCGACGCAAGCTGTGGTTCTTGTACAGAGTTAGCCCAGCGCGTTTTGGTCAGGTCCAGCGGAAAGCTTATCGGTAAGAGCTTGCGCGATCCTCAGGTTCAAGCCTGGAGAAGAGAGGCCCTGGGTGAAAACGCGCCTTGGGCACCGACGCTCTTCGAGGTCCGAGGCAACCGTGTGCGGGCATGGGTGGGCTGGGCTTTCATCTGGAGGATGCTGGGCCTGCTCGGGCCGATACAGGCATGGCAAGTCGCGCGGACCTTAGCAGAACGCCAGCCTCGTCGTCAGGTTCACAACCCAGAACGCCGGCGTTTCATAGCCACGCTGGGAAAGGCCGCCTTGCTTCTCCTGCCATTGTCAGGCATCAAAGCACTATTGCCATCGGCTGTCTCTGCCGAGGGCCAAGGCGATGGGCGGCTGCTTACGGCAGATGAGTGCGCTCGTCTGTTGGCGGAAGCCAGGCAAAACCCAGAGTTCACGGTTCTGAGCAACTACATGCGCATCCAGGGCTACCATGATCTTCCTGCGCATGCAGCGGGAATCACTACCACGGATGGCGCCACATCTGTATTCGCTCTTCCGTTCGCCGGCGCAGACAATCAGCACCACGCCATCGTAGGATTCCATCGCATTAATGGAACGTTGGTGGTTAATGCGGCCACATTTGATGACAGCGGTGCGCAGCGAACGATTGTTGATTATCATGTACAAGATGGACGCGTTACGCAGGGAAGCCATTTCTGGGACTGTTTTTGGGCGTGTGCAGCCACCTGCTGTGTTCTTGAGGGTTTGTTCTGTCGATACGCAGGCCCCTTCTGGTGGGAATGCATATTGGTAATCTGCGGCGCGTGTGCCGTCATGTGCTTCTTCGCTTGTCAGGACTAGTACTTGGTTTCGTAAATCAGCGTGATGATTTCCACGTTTACTGGGCGGCTCAAGAAGCCCAGTCATCGTTACGCTGACTTCTGCAAACGAAGTAATAGCGTCGTTCCAAGCCATCCGCTATGCCTTACCGACAGCTCCTGATTCCTCCGTTGGCGCTTGCAATCGTGACCCTACCGCTGGGCGGCCTGTTGTACCTTCTAGGTTGGCTCCGCGACCCTTCCGTCAGCTTGCTGGCGGTACTGATAGCGGTGTCGCCTGGCCCTGCAGCGTTCGGCATCGCCTCACAGGTGATATCTGGGCGGAGGGATTCGCCCCGTATTTATCGGCTAGTTTTGGCGACCGCTGCCAACATGGCTATTCTGGTCGTCGGCACCGTTGCGTTGACCTTTTTCGGTTGGCTGGATGATCCAACAAGTCGACGGCTTAGGTCCTTGCTTGTGGCCGTGCTCGGCGTCACGACTTATATGGCTGCCTGGCGACTGTTGGGAGGGCGCTGGACGTCTTAGCGCATCTGCAGAGAAAGCTCCTCCAGCGGTCAGATCGTCTTCTCGCGGGAGGTTCACTTCTGGATCGGCGCACGGGCAGGTTTCACTCAAACCCTGGATTCTTAGTTACCAGTGTGACCGCAGGTGGGTCGTGGGAAGCCAGGCCGCGTGGTCTGGGGACCACCTTAGCGCCTATCTCTCACCCCCTCTTACCTCGTTCTCGCCGCTCCCCATTGCCCGCGTCCGCCGGGCTTGCTACGCTCCTAGCAAACCGAATCGCCGAACGGGCAAACCCGCCGCAAGGCAGGGGCGCAAACCGACTGTCCGCCGCTTGCCCACACTCCCGCCGCGGTCGCCGGCGAGCGGCGACGGCGGGCCTGTCCACAGGATGACCTGGGCGGACAGCCGCGCCGCCCAACGAAAAGCGCTGTAGCAAAGCGCAGTGACAGCGGGCCACCCAGGAGCCACGCTTGACCCGCCCGCTCAGAGTCGCCAAAGTCCACTGTGTGAAACGCTCACGGTGGCTGCTCTCGACGGCGGCACTCGTCGCCCTGGTTGCGCTGGCCACCGTATCCTGTCTCGGCAAACCCGAAGCGCCCACACCTACTCCAACGGTAGAACCGCTAACACCAGTGCAGCTAGAGGTGGGCCAGCGGGTCGAGGTGCTGGTGGAGCCGGGCGCTGTTTCAGAGTCAGGGCTCTGCGTGGACCTCCTACCGTACATGGTACCCGCATCACAGGTAGACAGCGTCCATGGGGAGCCGCTCTCTTGCACCGTCGGTCGAACGGAGCGGTCTCGCCTTCAGTTCGTCCGAGACACCGCCGACGTCCTGTACCTCCTGAAGATAGAGCTTCTCTTGCTGTACACCGGCGACGTGCCACGCAGCCCGGGCGGGCCAGGTACGCGGTTATGCGAGGATGTCGTCCAGTACCTGCTGCCGGCTACTGCCGACATCAGTGTCCCAAGGGGCAGGCTGGTCTGTTGGTTCGAGCCACTGCTAGAAGGGCACACACACACTGAAGTGATAAAGGTGTGGGGTGTAGTTCCACCTAATGGTTCGGTGCGTACGTTGCCTGAAGATGTGCACTGCTAGGAGCTGACACAGTTTCTCGGGCCTCCGCTGGACCGTGAAGGCGCGACCTATGTGCCGTGCATCCTCAATTAGCCTGTAGTCTGCCTCGCCACCAACGGGCCGTAGCTCCCCCTCTTCTCACCCCCCTCTTACCTCCCTCTCACCACTCCCCATTGCCGTCGTAGCTTCCCTCTTGATACGCTGCCTCCAAGCGGGGCCACGAAGGACGCCTGGTCCCGCTTGGCACCAAAGAGACAAGATGCACCACCCTTCGCCCATTCAGGCCCGCCCTTCAGGGCGGCGGACGGCAGTGTCGCCAAGACCAGCTTCGAGGGCTTGAGGCTCAAGCATGTATCGCCATTCGTCACCCTGGCCCACCCGACTCCGCTGGCACCTGCTCTTCCTCGCTCTCCTGGCGCTCCTCGCCGCCGTCGTCGCCCCGCGCCTCGTCCGCGCCGCTTCCGGCGAGCCCCTCGCCCTCGGCCTCTACGTCCCCTGGTTCGACAGCAACACCTGGAACGCCAACGTCACCTCCGACCTGCCCACCCCCCTCTACAACGCCGATGACCCCGCCGCCATCCAGCGCGACGTCTCCCTCGCCCAGAAGGCCGGCCTGAACGGCTTCGTCAGCTTCTGGATCGCCCCCGGCAACCGCACCGACAAGAACTTCGCCAAGCTCCTGGAGCAGAGCGGCGGCGCCGACTTCCGCTCCGCCCCGCTCTTCCTCACCCACATCATGGGCGCCCCCGACGCCAACGCCGTCGCCGACGCCCTCTCCTACATCCGCCGCACCTACAGCGGCCATCCCAAGTACCTCCGCCACAACGGCAAGCCTGTCGTCTTCTTCACCGACATGGGCCGCGTGGCCGACTCTGCCCCCGTCGAGGCCTGGCGCGCCATCCGCGACCGCGTCGACCCCGACCGCGGCATGGTCTGGATCGCCGAGGGCCTCGACCCCTCCTACCTCAACGTCTTCGACGGCCTCTACGTCCTCAAGATCACCCACGCCGCCTACCCCGACGACTACCTGAAGGAGCCGCGCTGGGCTCGCCAGGCCCGCGCCTACGGCGCCGATAAGCTCTGGGTCGGCACCGTGTCGCCCGGCTGGGACGACCACATCGCCCGCTCGCAGCCCTGCGACACCGCCGGCTGCTGGCTCCCCGCCCCGCCACACGTCCGCGACCGCGAAGGCGGCGGTTTCCTCGCCAAGACCTTCCAGGCCGCCATGGAGAGCCAGCCCAACTGGCTCCTCGTCAATAGCTGGAACGAGTTCATCGAAGGCAGCTCCATCCAACCCAGCCGCAACTTCGGCGACCTCTACGTCGGCCTCACCGGCCAGCTCATGTCCCAGTTCAGGAACGGTACGGGGGGAGGGCCGAGCGCAGCGAGCCCTGAGCGGAGCGAAGGGTCTGTCGAAGGGCCGATCACCTCGCCCCTCGGGTTCACGGTCACCAACGCCGACGGCGTCTCCTTCGCCGACGGCTTCCGGCGCTTCACGCTCGAGTCCGTCGGCCACGCCGCCTCTCGCCGCTTCGTCTGGCAGGGCTTCGTCACCCAGGTGATGCAGAAGCTCGTCTTCCAGTGGCAGCCTGGCAGGGGCCTCTTCTACCTCAACGTCTTCGACGAGCTGCACAACGCCGGCAAGGACGCCTGGCTCGAGGTCGAGAAGAACATCCCACCCCCCGCGAACACGAGCGCCGACGCCGGTCTGAGCTGGGACGCCGTCGTCGCCCGCCATCTCGCCCTGCTCGACGCCGACCCCGCCCTCAAGGCCGCCTACCTGCGCCAGCCCGACTGGCTC
>DATDQG010000102.1:0-13468 GCA_035292365.1 Dehalococcoidia bacterium | reverse complement strand
AACCCCGGCGGGAGGATGCCCTTGGCCGGCACATAGAGACCGCGCAGGACGACGTTGGCGATCTGCTCCACATTGACCGACCGCACGAACGCCTTTCGCACGTTGGGGTCATCAAACGGCGCCGTCCGCGTATTGAAGCTGACGTAGAAGATATCGAACTGTGGGCAACCCAGGGCAGCGCCTGGACACGTGATGAGCTGCTTGCTCAGTGGGTTCGTGGGGTCGGTCACGCGATCGATGTCGAAGGAGCTGACACCGGTGACGTCGATCTCGTTGTTCTCGAACATGGTCATGCTGGCGCCAGCGGCCAGCAGGAACGTCGCCCGCTGTAGCTGCACAGGGCCCCGGTAGTAGTTGGGGTTACGCTCGAGCACGATGCGTTGTCCTAGTTGCCACTCGATGAGCTTGAAGGGGCCGGTACCGTTGGGTCGGCTTGTCCAGGTGCGGCCGCTCTCAACGTTCGTGCGGTCAAGCACGAAGGCGGTCGGGTAGGTGAGCTTCGCCAGGAAGAACGGCTTCGGCGCGTCGATGGTGAGGCGCAGCGTACGGTCGTCCGCTACCTCAATGCCGACAGCCGATGTGGCGCGGCCCGTCAGGACCTGCTGCGCGCCCACGATATCTCCCAAGTAGGTGTCCGCCGTCGTCGAGAGCGTGGCGGGCTTCATAGCCCGTTCCATGGAGTACTTGAAGTCCTGGGCGGTGACGGGCCTTCCGTCGTGGAAGCGGGCACCAGCGCGCAGCGTGAACGTGTACGTCCGCCCATCGGCGCTGAGGTCCCACTTCTCCGCCAGGTCCGGCACGATGCTCATCTTGCCATCGGCGGCCATCTCGTAGGTCACCAGGCCGCTGAAAATCTCGACGATGTAGCTGGCCGAGTCGGCGTCCTCGCTGACCGCGGGATCGAGGGTGGGCGGGTCGGAGCCGATCAGGCGCAGCTCGCCGCCACCGGTGGTGGGGCCCGTGGGACCAGTCTCCGCCGCCGGCGTTGTGCCGGTGCCACCGCCCGTCACCATGACGGCTACGATAACCACCGCGACGACAAGAAGCCCGATGAGACCAACCAGAATGGCAACCAGTCGACGGGAACCCATCAATGCCTCCTTAAGGCGCGGCTGCTAACTTCGAAGACGTAGGTGGAGCTCAGCAAGTTGCTCCTCGGTCACCGGCGACGGCGCACGGAACAGCAGGTCCTGAGCAGCCTGCGTCTTCGGGAAGGCCATGACCTCACGAATATTCGGCTCGTCGGCGAGGAGCATGACGAGCCGGTCAAGGCCGAAGGCGATGCCACCATGAGGCGGAGCGCCGTATTCGAACGCCTCCAGCATGTGACCGAACTGGGCTTGCACTTCGTCAGCGCCGTAGCCCATGAGCCTAAAGACGCCCTCTTGAAGCTCTCGCTGGTGAATTCGGATGCTACCGCCTCCCGCCTCATAGCCGTTGCAGACAACGTCGTACTGCTTGGCACGGACCCGACCCGGATCTCCTTCCAATAGCGGCAGGTCTTCATCCAATGGGGCGGAGAACGGGTTATGCATCGCCTCCCAGCGACGTCCCTCCTCATGCCACTCGAGAAGCGGGAAGCCGAAGATGAAGGCGAAGGCCAGGAGGTCCGGGTCGGCGAGACCCAGTCTCTCCCCAAAGTCGAGGCGTAGCGCCCCCAAGGAGGCCTCCACGACTGTCCGCGGGCCAGCCACGAGGCACAGCAGGTCACCTGGGGCGGCGTCTAGCCGTTGGGCCATAGCGAGGACGGTATCCAAAGCGAGGAATCGCGCGGCCTGGGAGCGTACCTGCTCGGACGACAGGTCAGAAAGGGCGCGGCCGCGGTCGGACTCACCGCCGAGGGCGATGGTGATAAGGCCAGCGGCACCGCGGGCGCGGACGAGGTCCGTCAGCTCCTCGACCTGGCGACGGCTGTAGCCGGCGCAGCCGAGGGCCCGCACGCCGCGGACGACCCCACCCGCCTCCAAGGCGCCGCGGAAGACAGCGAAGGAGGAGTCGGCGACGAGGTCGGAGAGATCGCTAATCTCGAGGCCGAAACGCAGGTCGGGCTTGTCGCTGCCGTAGCGGAGCATCGCCTCGTTGTAGGTGAGCCGGGGAAAGGGCGAGATGAGGCGTTTCTGGGGGGCGACCGCGGGCACTAGGGTGGTGAAGAGACCCTCGGTGACCGCGAGCACGTCCTCCATCTCGACGAAGCTCATCTCGAGGTCGAGCTGAGTGAACTCAGGCTGACGGTCGGCCCGCTGGTCCTCGTCACGAAAGCAGCGCGCGATCTGGTAGTAGCGGTCCAATCCGGCGACCATGAGGAGTTGCTTCAGCTGTTGCGGCGACTGCGGCAGCGCGTAGAAGTGGCCCGGGTACAAGCGGCTTGGCACCAGGTAATCGCGCGCGCCCTCGGGCGTGCTCTTGATCAGCATCGGCGTCTCTATTTCAAGGAAGCCGCGCGCATCCAGGAAATCGCGGATGAACTTCGTCACGTTGTGGCGCAGGATGAGATTGTCTCGCATTCGCGCCCGGCGCAAGTCGAGGTAGCGGTACCGAAGGCGCAACGGCTCGTCTACGTCGGTGTCTTCGTTCACCGCGAAGGGCGGCGTGCGGGCGGCGTTGAGCACACGAACGGCGGTGGCCGCGACTTCGACGGCGCCACTGGCGAGGCGTGGGTTCTCGGTGCCGGACGGCCGGTGCTGGACGACGCCTTCGACCTGAAGGACGTACTCGAGGCGAACCTGCTCGACCGTATCATGGGCAGCCAGGGCCGTCTCAGGGTTGAAGACGACCTGCACCAGACCTTCACGGTCGCGCAGATCGAGGAAGATGAGGCCGCCGTGGTCGCGACGCCGATGGACCCAACCGGCCAGGGTCACCTCCTGGCCTATGTGCTCCTCTCGCAGCGACCCACAAGCATGGCTCTTGAGCATATGCCGTAATCCCAAAGCTACCGTAGTCGTTCTAGTATAGGCGTCGACCGCTTGAGCCTCAACGCAACTCCAACGCCTTGTGTTACGTTACACGAAGAAGGGAGGAACACAAGAGCGACTTGTTGCCCAGACTAACGCTGGCCCTGCTTCTCGGCCTGGTGCTCGGTGCGTGTAATGAGGGCAAGTCCGAGACGCGGCCAACCGCCACGCCCCCGTCAGACGGCGGGGAGATGGCGGCAGCCGTGCCACCCAACACGCCAACGAGCCCCGGCCAACGGGAAGCTATCGAGAGAGGGCGGGGCCTGTATTTCAGCCAGGGGTGCTACGTGTGCCACGGGGAGCGGGGCGAAGGCGATGTGGGACCAACCCTCGCCAGCACCAGCCTCTCCTTCGCGGAGGTGCGGCGGCAGCTCCGCAACCCCCGTGGCTTCATGCCCGCCTACATCCCCGAAATCCTCTCCGACGACCATATCCGCGACCTCTATACCTTCGAGCGGAGCTTGCCGAGGCCGTAGCACCACCTACCACGGAGCACACGGAGACTTACGGACTGCCTCTCTACGTCTGCGTCCTCTGCGGCGAACCCTCGTCCTGCGCCTTCGGCCGAAGTCGCTCCAGCCACTCCTTGATGCGCGCCTCGTAACCAAGGTCGCCCGCGTCGTAGTAGCGACGCCCCTGAAGGCTCGGGGGCAGATAGGACTCCTCGACGTAGTGATCGGGCTCGCTGTGGGGATAGCGATACCCCTTGCCGTAGCCCAGCCCGCGCATCAGCGCGGTTGGCGCGTTACGGAGATGGAGCGGGACCGGATCGGCGCGCGTCTCCAGCACATCCTGCCGCGCACGGTTGTACGCCGTGAGCGCCGAGTTGCTCTTGGGGGCCGTCGCCAGATACAGTGCGGCCTCGGCAAGCGGCAGGAACCCCTCGGGCATGCCGACGAAGTGGGCCGCCTGCTGCGCGGCGACCGCAACCACGAGCGCCTGCGGGTCGGCGAGACCAACGTCCTCAGCGGCCAGGATCACCATGCGGCGCGCCACGAAGAGCGGGTCCTCGCCCGCCTCGAGCATGCGGGCCATCCAGTACAGAGCGGCATCCGGGTCGGAGCCGCGCAGGCTCTTGATGAAAGCTGAGATGAGGTCGTAGTGCTGGTCGCCGGCGCGATCGTACAGCAGCGCCGGCCGCTGGAGCGCCTCCTCGATGGCGACGAGGCCCACCGAGCGCACGCCGTCAGGCTGCGGGGGCGTCCCCTGCACGGCCAGCTCCAGCGCATTGAGGGCGATGCGAGCGTCACCGTTGGCGAGCTGAACCAAGAAGTTGAGCGCTTCGGGCTCGACTGCCGGCTTGAGGGCCGCGAGGCCTCGCTCGCCGTCGGTCAGGGACCGCTCGGCCAGCGTCCGAACCTCGTCATCGCCCAAGGCATTGAGCACGTACACGCGGCTCCGGGAGAGCAAGGGGGCGATGACCTCGAAGGAGGGATTCTCGGTGGTGGCGCCGATCAGCGTGACGGTGCCGTCCTCCACCGCGGGCAGGATGGCGTCCTGCTGGGCCTTGTTGAAGCGGTGGATCTCGTCGATAAACAGAATCGTTCGCTGCTGATGGAGCTGACGCCGTTCGCGCGCTTCCTCGACCGTGCGGCGCAGGTCCGCGACGCCAGCGGAGACCGCGCTCAGGCCGACGAAGTGGGCGCGGGTCAACGTCGCGATCAGCGAGGCGAGCGTGGTCTTGCCCGATCCTGGCGGGCCCCACAGCACCATCGACGGCACGCGGTCCTCTTCGATGAGGGTGCGCAGCAGCCGACCAGGGGCTATGAGGTGCTGTTGGCCAACAAACTCGTCAAACGAGCGCGGCCGCATCCGGGCCGCCAACGGCGCCTCGCGGGCGGTCTGCTGGCGCGCCGCCTGCTCGAACAGGCTCGGGCGTTGTGGTCTGCGGGAGGGTGGCATCAGGGTGAGACACACCACGTACGTTCTGTTTAGTTTATTGTAGCAGAGTGCGCCGCGCAGCCAGACAACGCGACTGTCAGGGTGATGCGGACAACCCAGCGATTGGGACTTCCAACCGGTCCGACGGCTGACCGGCGGGGCCAGCGGTCACCCCAAGACGCTCCACGCCTGGCTGCCGGTACCACCCGACGACCAGTCGCCACGACTCGTCCAAGCCATCCCGGGAAGGGAAATGGAGCACCTCCTCCACGACTTCTCCGCCGTCCCAGATTGAGGTCGGATACGTGCCGTCGCGTGGGTAGCCATCGCTCTGCCAGAGCAAACGCCCTTCGTTGTCCACCAGGTGGACGAAGCGTGTGAGGTCCTCTCCGATGGTTGAGCCAGCCCGCCACTGCAGACGAAGCTCGTTTCCGGTCAGCGATGCTCCAACAAGAGCGATCTTACGTTCGAACAAGGGCGCGGGTTGCAGGGCTGCAGGTAGCGGAAGGCTGGCTGGAGCAGGCATCGGCACCTTGAGTGGACCAAGGCGGACAGCTGCCTCAGGTTCGAGACTTTGACTGACGCCGTGAAGCGGAAGGCGCGCATGCGCCACGGGATCGTAGACGCCAACGCGGAGCCAATAGCGCCCAGGAGGAAGCATTGGGGGGAGCGTCAGACTGTAGCGACTGAGGGCACTGTCTCCGAGTTGTCGCTCATATGCGACGACGCCGCTCACCGTCTGACCTGCCAGGCTCTGCCGCTGTTCGTTTTCAAGGTAGAAGAAAAAGCCGTCGTCAGCTTTGGGCACTGGAGTGGAAGCTACTTGCCAAACGATTGTTACGTCTACAACGCCATTTGGTTGAAGGTTATACGGAGTCGCCTGGACAGCGAACCGCAATATTGCGCTGTCATCGCTAGACGCGCCAACGTGCCACGGCCATTGCCTTGGTTCCCAAAGACGCCGACCTGCCTCTCGTTCCTCCTCCGAAAGACGCGCTACCAACAAGCCATCGCCAGCGCCTGGGTAAAGGACCAAGCGCATGGTGGAGGCAAGGGAACGCAACTGCTGTGCCGCCGACGATCTTGCTGAGTCGATCACGTAAGTCGGTGCGCCCAAAGCCGGAAGGAGCAGCGTCGCAGGATCGCTGTGGCGCAGTGTCTGACCTTGGAGAAGATAGTCCAAGGCGCGACTATCGCCGGGGTCCGTGACCAGTATGACTTCGCTATAAGAGGCAGCTTTCGCCTCATCGGCAACCTGTCGAAGTACCCGATACGGAAGGCCATTGAGATCGCTCACCCCACCGGAAGCAAACCAATCCTGGAGACGCAGCGTCTGGGCCACACTGTACACGACAGGTGCAAGACCAACTGCCAGGAGGAGGACGACGAGCGCTCGATGCTGAGTCTGCGACCAACGCCACAACGCCGCGCTGCCGATCCCTATGACGATAAAAGCGCAAGGTATCGCTGCCAGGACGTAATGCACATAGATAGGGAGCGGATGACGGGCCAGCAGAAGGAAGGGCGACGCCAGCCAGACAAGAAGCAGGAACTGCCTCCGCGCGACCCAGTCGAAGGCTCGGTGCCGTAGCGCAAAGGCAATCATGACGCTGACAAAGATCACGCCAAGCGCCAAAAATGCATGCCAAATATCCTGAAGCCACAAAGACCACGAAGGTTCCGAGAAGGGACTACCGAATCGCAGCCCAAGAAAGGGCGCGAAGTCCGCGGTACTGGTGTAGAGCCATAGATAGCGAAGCGCCTGCAGATCGGTTGAAGCTCGATCCTGCGCCAGATGAACCGCCTGAGTGACTTCCGCAAAACCACTCTGGAACTGCCATAGGCCATACGGGATCCAAGGAAGCATGCACGCGAAGCCCGCAAGCAAGAGGTCACGTCGCCGAAGCCAGGGCAAGGCGAAGGCCACACCGACCGCCGCCACCGGAAGAAACGTCATGGCGCCCCAGTGGGTCTGCAGCAGCAAGCTCGTCGATACAGCAGCTGGCAAAAGAAGGTGCGGCCGTTCGCCCAAGCGAAACCACAGCACAAACGACAGCGCCGCAAAGAAGGGCATCAGCGCTTCGCCTTTAGCCCGACGCACGAAAAGAACGACCCAAAAGGCCGATGCGTACGCGAGAGCAGCCCAAACCCCAGCCGCAGGACCAGCGACATCTCGGCCGATGCGGTAGCACAGTGCAATCGTCAGGACATCAAGCATAGCCCAAAGGGCGGCAATTAGCAGCGGATCAGGCGATATAGCCGCAGGGAGCATGGTGAGCCAGACCGGCAACGGCGGGTTGCTGAGTCCTCCCGATGAAGGAAGGCTCGCTAATGGCAGGCTTCGCGTATCAAGGGCTGCTCGTGCCAATCCAAGGATGTACGCTTCGTCGCCGTCGAATTGGATGAGATCGAGAGCAACAAGGCGCAGACTAAAACCCAAGAGGAGGATGCCAAAAGGCAGCGGCATTCGTAGCTCGTGCTCGCTTGTCCGCTAATCTTCCGTCTTCAGCTCGGCGACGGTGACTCCGGCGCCACCGTGACGCGCTTCCGCCGCATGGAAGGTCGTGACGAGCGGGTGGCGCCGCAACAGGTCGCGCACGGCATCGCGAAGGGCGCCCGTGCCATAGCCGTGGATGACCCGCACAGAGTGAAGGTCGGAGAGAAAGGCATCGTTCAGGAAAGCGTCGAGCATGGCCTCAGCTTCATCGGCCCGTCGCCCACGCAGGTCTAGCTCCAGGGCCGCTGGAGGCGCTGGGCGCGCCTCGACCGCTGGGCGAGCGCGACGGGCACCGGCTGGCGCCTGCGCGGCTTCGAGTTCCCCCGCAGCGACGGCAACGCGCAGCGCCCCGGCCTGCACGGTGAGGCGACCCTCGGCATCGGGGGGCGACGCGATCTGGCCCTGTAATCCGAGGGTTGGGATGTTCACCCACTCGCCGATTGGGAACTCGGGCGCGCTGGGCGGCGGCCCCCACACGCGAGCGATCCGCTCTCGCACGCCAGCCAGCGCCTTGAGCGCCTGCTGCCGCTCCGTTTCCGAGAATTGTGGCCTTGCCCACCGGCGCGCGAGGCGCGCCAAGTCCGCTTCGACCTCCTGCACCAGCGATAAGGCGCGCTGTCGCGCCGCCTCGATTAGGCGGCCCCGCTCCTCCTCGAGCTGCGCCATCGAGGACTGAAGAGCCGACTGGAGACGGTCCGTCTCGGCGCGCTGGGCCTCGAGCTGCTGCCCCAGCTCGTGCGCCCGCCGTCTCTGTTCTTGCAGGTCGGCTAAGATCGCTTCGACCTGGCGCTGCTCCGGCGACACCAGGGAACGGGCACGCTGGAGGATGCTGCGCGGCATGCCGAGCTGTGCCGCGATGGACAGGGCGTTGCTCGCCCCAGGCAGCCCCTGTATCAGGTGGTATGTAGGCGCCAGAGTCTCCGGGTCGAACTCGACCGAGGCGTTCTGCATCCCCGGCGTCACGTGAGCGAGCGCCTTGAGCTCACCGTGATGCGTGGTCGCCACGACCGTGATCCGCCGGTCCAAGACATGAAGCAGCAGCGCCCGCGCCAGAGCGGACCCCTCCGTCGGATCGGTGCCAGCAGCCAGCTCATCAAGGAGAAGCAACGACCGGTCTGTGGCAACACGCAGGGCGGCGACGATGTTGCGCAGATGCGAGCTGAAGGTCGAGAGGGACTGCTCGATGCTCTGCTCGTCACCGATATCGGCATACACCCCATCAAAGACCGGCACCCGCGATCCCTCGCCGGCGGGGATGGCCAGGCCGCACTGGGCCATGAGCGTCAGAAGGCCGGCGGTCTTGAGCGCAACCGTCTTGCCACCGGTGTTGGGGCCAGAGACCAGCAGGACGAGCACTTCGTCGCCGGGGGCACCGTCGACCCCGCCGACAGTAAAGGAGATGGGCACGGGCGGCACCGTGAGCAGCGGGTGACGCGCCTCTATAAGACGTAGCGACGGCCGCGCGCCGTCGACCGCGCCGCGGGCGACGACCGTTGGCAGGGAGGCCTGTTGCTCGCTCGCGAGGCGGGCCTTTGCCAGCGCCAGGTCGAGCTGGGCGAGTCCCTCGACGATGGCCACTAACTCGGACGCGCAAGCGCCGACCTCGGTACTGAGGCGACGGAGGATGCGCTCCACCTCGCGGCGCTCCTCCAATTGGGCTTCCTTCCATGCGTTGCCGAGCTCCACCGTTTCCAGCGGCTCGACGAAGAGCGTGGCGCCCGTGGCCGAGACGTCGTGCACAATGCCGCGCAGGTGACTGCGGAACTCCGCCTTCACGGGCAGGACGTAGCGGTCGTTCCGCTGCGTGATGATCGGCTCCTGGACCCAGCCCTCGTCGTGGGACCGTTGAAGCAGTTGTCGGAGTCGACCCATGAGGCGGTCATGTTCCTCGCGCACCTGACGGCGGAGTGACGACAACAGCGGGCTGGCCGTCTCGAGCACCTCCCCCCTTGGACTGATGGCACTGCGGAGAGAGCGTTCCAACTCTGGCTGAGGCCTGACGCCGGCGATGAGCCGCCGCAGGGCGGCGAGCTCCTCAGCATGACGCTGGACGATGGTCACGGTGGAGCGAGCGGTCTCCAGAAGGGCCATTATGTCGAGCAGAGTCGACGGCTCCAAGAGCCCGCCTTTGGCGGCGAGCTCCACCGGGCTCCGCACGTCCCGGGCGCCGCTGAGAGCAAAGCCAGGGCGCAGAGACAAGAGGCGCTGTGCCTCCGCCGTCGCCTGAAGTCGAGTGCGCACTTCGCGGGTCTGACTCGCTGGGCGGAGACCCAGCACGAGCTCACGCCCGGCCGAGGAGTCGGCCAGTTGTGACAGTCGCTCCAGTACCTTGGGCAGTTCCAAGACGCGCCAGGCGTGCTCCTGGAGCGCCAGGCGCGCCTGGCTGCCCGTGGCTAGCGTCGCCTGCTCGGGATCAGCGTCCAGACGTCACCTCGACTGGGCCGACGGCCGCGAAGTCCTCCGAGGGTCGTTCGCCGCCGACACGCAGCTCTGTGCGGCGTAACGTTACGCTATCGTACATCCCCACGCGTACCCAGTAAGCCCCGGGCGGCGTCGTTCCCGGCAGCGATAGCCTGTGCCAGGAGAGAACGAGGTCGCCGGGTCGCCAAGCCCAGCCCGGGTAACCGATGCCGTCCCACTGGGCGACTTGCCGCCCGCCCGAGTCCACCGCATGGTTGAAGAAGCGCTGGTTGGTGACATCTCCCTCCACTGAGGCAACCTCCCAGGCAAGCAGGAGCGTGAGCTCGCGGGCGCGGTCGTCGGTGATCAGGCGCGCCCCTCGAAAGACGACGCCGTTGCTCAGGGCCGCCTCAACGGGCTGGAGGCCCGATAGCAAGGCGGCCCGCCCGTCCCCGGCGGCCACGCTGTGGAGGGCAAAGCCATTCGCCCGTCCAGGATAGGTGATCGTCTGAGCCGGAGCCAATTGGTCAGTGACGAAGGCGCTGACAGGGGCCACTGGAGCGTTCGCCAGCGGCGCTGGGACGATATAAGCCACTGGCTCCTCCTGGCGCGGCACAACAAGGGCTGAGCGGTCGTCCACCGGCTTTATGCCGGCGTGGCCCCAAAAGTGAAAGGCGAAGATGTGGACATCATCGCCGTGGCCCACCAAGTAGACCTGGCGGCCGAGACTGATGGCCTTGGCAGCCTCGGCGGCGGCGCGGCTGTACTTGAGGGGCACGCCGTAGGTCTCGGTAACGTTCTCGCTATCGACCCAGCGCAGAAAACGGCCTAACGCCCAGAGCTGCCCACCTGCGTGGACCGCAAGATAGAGCGCGACACCTAAGGGCACGAGCTGCGGGCTCCTCGGCGTCCGCGTCAGCGCCGCCAGGCCGACGCCGAGGACGGCAAACAGGGCCGGCGCTGCTGGAAACAGGTAGTGGAAGATGAGGGGGTAGCTCCGGTGGACAAACGCCACGAGCGGCAGCAGCGCCCAGCCCAGCAGCAGCGCGTGGCCACGCCCTGGACCAGGCCGCGAGCGGAGCACCATGGCGCGCAGGGCAACATAGGCTAGGCTCGCCCAGAACAAAACGACGAGCGCGTTCCGCAGCAGCAGTAGCAAGGGGCCCTCCTCCAGGTAAGGGGGCTGCGCAGGTGCCCAGAAGCCACCCATCCCTTGTGCTGAGAGGAAGACGGTGACGTCGCGATACGGATTCAGGTCCCACGCTCCGGCGCTGCCCAGGAGCGTCCGCAGCGTTGTCCAGTCCGGCCAGCCGTTCTGCGCCTCCCAGAGCAGGAACGGGAGCCAGGACGCGGCGGCGACGGCGAGGGCCAGCGGCACTAGTCGCCAGCGCACGGGAGCCCCCAACAAGAGGACCAAAGGCACAAGCAACACGTAGCCCCAGGTGGAGAAGTGCGTCTGCAGCAGGAGGCCCAGCCAGAGCGCGGCCCATACCTGTGAGCGCGGTCGTTGGCCCAATAGCCAATCTGCCAGGGCGGTCACAAACAGCACGGCGAAGAGGGGCGCGAGGCTGACATCCCAGACCCGCCTGCTGAAGATGACGCTCCAGAACGACACGGCGTACAGCAGCCCGCCGATGAGGGCGGCGCGCCGGTCGAACCAGCGCTCCAGCAGGCGGGCGAGCAGCACGACCGCCAGCACGTTGGTCAGCGCGACGAAGGCGGTGCCGAGCACCGCGTCGCGGCCGATAGCCATCGGCAGCGCAAGGAGGTAGAGGGGCAACGGCGGCGTGAACAGTCCGGTGGAGGACTTCGGCCCGACCAGGAAGGTGGCATGGTTGACGGCGATCTCGGCGGCGTGGTTGAGCACGGCCGCCTCGTCCGCCTTGAAGGGGGCCAGGTCCAACGCCACGAGACGCGGGACCGCCGCCATCGCCGCTACAGCAAGAGGCAGAACGTAAGGCCGCCAGGCAAGGGCAAGCCGAGTCTGCACAGAGAGTTACGAGTCTCCAGCGGGGTAGAGGGCAAGATACCGCGCATAGTGCTCGAGCACAAGCTGCACGTAGCGGCGCGTCTCGCTGAAGTCAATCCTCTCGATGTAAAGATCGGGATCATAGGAGGGCAGCGCGCCGCGCCAGCGAGCCGCGCTGCCAGGTCCGCCGTTATACGCCGACAGCGCCACCACGAGGTCGCCCTCAAACTGTCGGAGCATCTCGCTGAGGTAGTAGACGCCGAAGCGCAGGCTCGTGGCAGGGCGGTACAGGTACTCGATCTGAAAGTCACTGACGCCGAGGCCGCCCGCGATGTCGCGTCCGGTCGGCGGTATCACCTGGGTGAGGCCAAGCGCCCCTGCCGGCGAGCCGGCCACGGGGTCGAAGAGGCTCTCCTGGCGTACGAGCGCCAGTAGCAGACGCGGGTCGAGGTTGTACCGCAGAGCCTCTTCATCCACGAGCGTCAAGTAGGCGGTGGGGTACAAAAGGCTCTCCAGCAGCAGCGATGCCGAGGCCCAACTCGGAGCCAGGTTGGCGAGCTGACTGGCGACGCGCAGGGCGGCGGCCGGCAGGCCAGCTTCGTGCAGCGCGGCGGCCGCGTGGGCCAACTCGAACGGGCCCGGCCGCTCGCGCAGCCAAGCCTGCACCTCCTGCTCAGCCTGAGCGCGCTGCGCCGCCGCCAGCAGCGCCAGCGCCCGTTGCACACGAAGCGGCGGCGGCTCCCCAGTGGACGGCGATTGTGCCGACCACGAGGCTACCCACTCGCTCAGCGCCTCGCCCGAGACCGGCGTCGCGGCAAGCCGGCGATAGGCCGTCGCCGTCGGCCAGAAGCCAGAGCCGGCCAGCAACTGAGCGCCGCGCTGGGCGTAGTAGCCCCGAGGCGCCAGTGCGGCGAGCGTGCCCTGTGCAGAGGCCGCCCGCTCGCGCTGATCCAGCGCCAGAGCGCCCTTGAGCGTCCAGAACCAGGCGCGTTGCCGCTCGTCCGACGGCGCGTTGGACAGGGCAAGCTGCTCCCATTGACGCAGCGCCTCGTCGACAGCCCCAGCTCGGTAGCGTGCAAGCGCCAGCCGGAACCGAGCCAGACCGGCGAACTCGCTGGTCGGATAAGCGGTCACAAGTCGCGCGTACAACGTCGGAGTGCGTGCGTCTCCCATGCCATCGAGGATCAGGCCCTGTTGCCAGAGGGCATCGTCGGCTAGCGCATCGGCCGGGAAGCGGGCCACGAGCGCCTCGAGTTCCGCCAGGGCCGCGTGTGTATCGCCTGTGTCCCGAAGAGCCAGGCCACGGAAGAAGCGCGCCTGGGCCTCGTCACCAGCGGCGCGCGGCGACCCGAGATAAGCCGCGAAGGACTGGGCGGCCTCAGCGTTCCGGTCGGCGTAGAAGAGGACAAGCCCGCGCTGGAAGTCGTCGACTGTCCCACGCGCGTGCATATCGAGCAGCGCCAGCGCCTCGGTGGCCGGGGTCAAGCGGAAGAACTGGCTCAAAACGAGCCGCCACTCGGCAAGAGCAGCGGGCATCTTCCCAACCTCCAGCGCCACGCCGCCGAGGAGCACGTGCAGCTCCGCCTCCGCAAAGCGGTCGGGCGCCAGAGCCAAGGCCACAGCGTACCAACCTGACGCGGCGGCGACCTCGGCGGCCTGACGATAGGCATCGCCGAGCGATCGCGCCGCCAGGTACTCCCCCGCTCGCGTTGTGTTTTGTTGGGTAACAAGCTGGAACACCGGCTCGGCCTCTTCCGGGCGGCCGAG
>DATDQG010000101.1:0-8568 GCA_035292365.1 Dehalococcoidia bacterium | reverse complement strand
GCTCGGGCAGGCGGTACCCGCGGCAACAGGCGAGGGTCCAGTGCAGGGCTGCGGCTAGGTCCACAAGATGTCCGATCGAGACATACATAGGATTCGCGCCGTGTCGGGTGCGGAGTGCTGCGCCGATAACCTCACCGCCATCCAGCAGCTCGCCGTAGTCGCCAGCCGCCGGGCCAACATCGCCGTGGTGGCCGATGAGGCGGGACTTGGCGCAGCCGATCGTTGGCAGGCCGAGGATGAGGCCGAGGTGCGAGGCGATGCCGCAGCGTCGTGGGTGGGCGATGCCCTGGCCATCGACGAGGATCAGGTCGGGGGTGCGTTGCAGACGGGCGAAGGCGGCGAGGAGGACAGGCGACTCGCGAAACGAGAGCAGGCCAGGTATGTAGGGGAAGGGAGGTGCCCCTTCAGCGAGGGCCTGCTCCACCGGGTCGAGTTCTGGATAGCGGAGGAGCACCACGGCACCTCGGACGAGTCCGCGCCGCGGCGCTGACACGTCCACGCCAGCAACGAGTCGCACGTCGGCCAAACGCTCGCGGCGCACAACCTGGGAGGCAAGTCGAAGCTGTAGGGCGAACGCCTCTTCGGTGCTCGCGGGCCAGGGGTGGTGAGGTGGTATCTCCATGCACGCAGTATAGCCGTCTGTGACAGGTTAGACGACTTGGCCTATGCACGTTGGCCGGCGGCTTGACTCGCTAGAACGGGCCCAGTTGGAATGGCGGTGTCAGCCAGCGGTTGTCCCCGTCGGGCAGCAAGAGACGGCGCCGATCGTCATAGAGGCCGAGGGCGATGCGGTACGTGCCAGCAGGGACGTCGGGTGGTAGCCGCACGACATGGCGGTCCACGACGGTCTCGCCGGGCTGCCAGGTGGAGGTGGGCGCGTAGCCCCACTGTGGGTCGCTATCGCCTTGGGCTACCGTGCTTCCGGACTCGTCGAGGAGATGCACGAAGACGCCGTAAGAGCCCGCAACGTGCGCCTCAGCCTGCCAATCGAGGCGCAACCCTAGGTAGCCAGGGGCGAGGTCTGGCGTCAGGCCATATCCCTCCAGCCGGAGCGCGCCTTCCGGCGCCAGGAAGCGGAGGCCCAGCTGTATCGACGTTTCCGAAGGCCGGAAGTAGCGCAGCCAGCGGACGCTGCCGTACCAGCGCTCACTGACGCGGTAGCTCGAGGCCTCCAGCGTGCGCTCCGCCGCGATGGCGGCGGGGTGCCCAGGATACCCCAGGCTGAGCAGCCACACCTCGCGCTGCTGAGCCAGGGTAGCCTGTAACTCGCGCGCGACGCGAGCGTCGAATGAGACCGGCTGGATGGGGTCGGCGGGGAAGGCGTACGTGGAGGCGAGCGGCAGGCTGGGCGGGATGTACCAAGAGAAATAAGGATCGCTGGCAGCGAGGTTGGAGAGCACGAGGGGGGGCAGACCTGAGAGGTGCTCCATATCCCGACCCAGTGAGCGCATTTCGCCGCTTGTGGCGATGCCTACTTCGTCGTAGTAGCTACGCAGGGCCGGCGCCCATGCTGCAAGGACCATGGCGAGGGCGCCTGCTGCTAGCCACGGACGCAGGACGCCGAGCCCCTGCGCGAGCCAGAGGATCATCCCCGGCAGCATTACGATGAGATAGCGGTCGAAAACCAGGGGTTGGGCGCGGATCCCAGACAGGACGTGGGCCAGCGCTAAGGGCAGGAGCGTGAGGGTGGGCCCGAAAAGGCCCCACAGGGAACGCCGCGCGACCAACAGGCCAATCAGCGCTGCGGAAGCGGCAGCGGTGCCAAGGGCGAGCGCGAGCGGCTGGTTGCTGGAAGACCCCCAGATGAAAGAGAGGAGCAACTCGTCTGGCGGCGAATTGGCGGTGAGCCAGCCAAGTCGAAAGGTGCTGAGGAACGGCAACGCGCGTCCGAGCCATACAAGCGCGAGCAGACCGAGGAGGGCCTGTGCACCCAACCAGCGCCAGCGAAGATCGCGGGCGGCTCCGACGACCAGCGTGGCGATTGTCTGCGCCGGCAGGGTAAGAAGGGCAAAGTAGTGGAAGCTAAGTCCGAACAGAGAGACGACTAGGTAGGGGAAACCGGGCCGGCGTGCGCGTAGAAGCCCTCGCGCGAAGAGTAGGGCGGAGGCGGCAACGCCGGTAGCGGCGCCGCTATACATACGGGCCACCTGGCTGTGGCGGACAAGGAACGGGTTGCCGGCGGCCAAGAAAGCGGCGGCCAAGGCCATCTGGGGCCCACCAAGGGCCGCTCCCAGGCGGAAGAGGAGCGGGACGAGCAGGGTGCCTGCGAAGGCGGACGGGAAACGCAGGCTGAGCTCGCTTTCTCCACTCCATTGCTGCCAGGCCTTGAGGATGACGGTGTATGTCGGCGGGTGCGGTTCGGCCTGCAGAGAGAGGCCGATGATGTCGCCGAGCGGCTGGCGGGCCAAGAGCCCGGTGAACGCCTCGTCGCCGACGAAGCTGTCTGCGCCGAGCTGGTAGCTCCTGAGGAAGAACCCCAGCAGCACGGCGGCGTACGTCCAGTAGACCGGCCAGCGCCGCGCTCTCACCGGGGGCGCGGCCTCCTGGGAGGCAGGCGGGAGGCAACCACCAGCCCCGCGAAGGCGAGGATGGTGCCGATGCTGATTGTGGCGCCCACCCTGAAGGGCGGTGGGTCGTACCGTATCGCGATTCGATGCTCGCCTGCTTCCACCGCGAGTCCCATGAGGGCGTAGTTCGTGCGGAGAAGCCGCACCGGTTTGCCATCAACCCGGGCGCGCCAGCCCGGATCGAACGGCGCGCTGATAACCACCAGAGCCGCCTCACGGCCGCTCGTCGTCAGCTCGACAGCGGCCGGCTCCCAGCGGACGACGTCGACCCGCGGGCGCTCAGCAACCCTGGCTGGCAGGGGAATCGGTGGCGACTCCTCCAGCACGGCGCGATCGCCAGGATGGACATCGGAGTTCATGGCGTTATCTAGCGCCAGCTTGGGGTTGGCGTAGACCTCCACAGCGCGAGCGGCGTAGGCGCGCGGGAGTGCTCCCTGTATCTGATAGAGGAGTAGGCCATCCTCGTCGAAGAGCTGCGTCAAGCCCGGTACGGAGAGCGGATTGCGAGAGAGCACGTACCGGACGTTGAGCAGCTCCCAAAGACGCCACTCGTCGGGCACGGCGAGCAGCGTCTGGAGGCGCGCGTCCTGGATGGGGCTGTCGCCGTCTATAGTCTCGATGCGCACGAGGGCGCCGTAGTTGCCCGGTAAGACGGTGTCCGCCGTGAGGCGGATTCGGCCCGGCTCTGGCATGGCAGCAAGGAGTGCGCGGGTCCGCTGGAGCGTGGGTGACTCGTATGGGCCGGGGGCGCTGTTGTTGCCGCTGCTGATGGTGAAGAGATCGAGGACGATCACCGCCAGCAGTCCGAACAAGAGGGCAGGATGCCAACCGCGGTAGCGCCAGAACGCCAGGAGCCCCAGCGAGGGCGCCAGCATCAGGAGGAAGAAGACGTAGGTGCCGAGGATTCCTTGGAGGTAGGTGTGGTCGGTTCCCAGTTCGCTCTGCCAGCCGAAGACTGAAAGGATGAGGCCGATGGCGAGGACGCCCCAGGCGCCTGGTAGGATACGTCCCCAGGCCGCGACGCGCTCGCGCAGTCCCGGCGCGGCCTCGGCCAGGGCGGCGATGCCGTAGCCCGACAGCACGGCTCCCGCCAGAGCGGTTAGGCCGATGGCCCGTTCCTGATGCTGGAATGTGGCGAAGCCGGGCGCCAGGAGAAAGAGGGTCCGGTAGAGGAAGGTGTTGCCGCCGACGGAGAGAAGGGCCCCGAAAAGGGCGAGGCCTCCCCAGTAGAACGCGGGCGGCCTCCCCCGGGCAAGGGCCACAGCGGCCAACAAAAGCGGGGCGATGCCGATGTAGAGCGGCGTCTCGCCGCGCCACCATGGGAGGAGTATGCCGGGGAGGGCCTGCAGTTCGAAGCCGTAGGAGGCTTTCGCGTAGTCTATGGCCGCCCGGGTCGAGCGACCGGCGAAGTCCCAGGTTGGCAGGAGCTGGACCGCGCTGAGTCCGACTGCGAAGGCGAGGAAGAGCACGAGCTTGGTGACGAGGCGAAGGGCGCCTTCGCCCCAAGAGCGGACGATGAGGTATAGCACGAGCGCGTAACCGAGGAAGAGTGCCGCCTGTGGGTGGCCCGCCAGGATGACAAGCCCAAAAGCGAGTCCGGCAGCAGCGCTCCAAGCAGCCCACCGGCTCGACTCTCGCCCACGCTCGATGAGGTAGAAAGGAAGAGGGGCGAGGGCTGCGGTCTCAAGGATGGGGAGCTGCTGCAGGGGATAGGAGGTTAGATAGCCGCTGAAAGTGTAAACGGTGGCGCCGACTAGGGCCGCCCCGCGATGGCCGGTGAGGCGCCGCACCAGCAGGTACACCAAGAACGCGGCGATGGCGTAGTTGCTCAGAGCGCGTAGCGTCATCGCTTGGTACGTGAGGCCTTCTTCGTTGCCTAGGAGCCAGGCGCTGATGAGCGTCTGCGGCGCGAAGACGGCAGTCTGCGGGTCGGCCTGAAAGGGGTGGCCGCCGAAGATGTAGGGGTTCCAGAGCGGCAGACGGCCCCTGTGGAGCTCGGAGGCGGTATAGGCGTGGAATGGGTAGAACTGGTTGGTGAAGTCGCCCTCGATGATCGACCGGCGGTCTCGCGGATCGGGCGTCAGGAAGGGCCAGAAGAAGAGCAGGCCCAGGGCGAAGAGCAGAGCCAGTGAGGCGACGTCGCGCGCCAAGGCGGGCGGCCGAACGGTCATGGCCCCGATGTGTCATTCTGAGCGACGCGAAGAATCTTGGTGGAATGCGGAGACCCTTCGCTTCGCTCAGAGTGAATGTGCCGGCTCTTCGCCATCCTGCGGCGGGAAGCTTGCCGCCTAGCCACCGGCGGCCTGGACGGCGTTCGAGAGGAGCATGGCGATGGTCATGGGGCCGACGCCGCCAGGCACCGGCGAGATGGCGCCGGCAACCTCGGAGACGGCCTCGAAGTCGACGTCGCCGACGGTGCGCTGGCCGCTGCGGCGGGATGGGTCGGGAATGGTGTTGATGCCGACATCGATGACCACTGCGCCGGGCTGCACCATGTCGGCGGTGATGGCGCGCGGCCGGCCTATCGCCGCGACCAGGATGTCGGCCTGGCGGGTGTGGTGCGCGAGGTCGCGGGTGCCCGTGTGGCACACCGTGACCGTAGCGTTGGCGCCCTCGCGCTTCTGGAGCATCAGCGCCGCCAGCGGGCGACCGACGATCTCGCTGCGGCCGCAAATCACGACGTGCTTCCCGGACGGGTCGATACCGGAGCGCAGGAGCATCTGCTGGACACCCAGGGGGGTCGCCCCGACGACGCGCGGGTTGCCTAAGAGGAGCCAGCCGAGGTTCTCGGGGTGGAGGCCATCCACGTCCTTGGCCGGGTTGAGCGATGCCATGACGCGTTCCTGGTCGATCTGCGGCGGCAGGGGCGTCTGGACGAGCAGCCCATGCACCGAGGGGTCCTCGTTTTGCTGGCACACCAGATCGAGTAGCTCCGCCTCGCTGACACCGGTGGGAAGGCGGAGGGTCTGGCCCACGATGCCGACCTCGTTGGCGGCGCGTTCCTTGTTGCGCACGTAGATGGCGGAGCCTGGGTTGTCGCCGACGAGGATGACCGTGAGACCTGGCACGACGCCTCGCTCCCGCAGGCGCGCCACGCGCTCTGCGACCTCAGCGCGCACCTCGGCCGCGATCTTGGTCCCATCAATGATCTGGGCGGGCATGGGCGTAGTATAGCAGCCAGTGCCTGTGCTTCCCTCACGCCTGGGTACACCCCAATCCGGCAGGTGGCTCTGCCCGCCGTCTTGGCCTCTTGGCGAACGCTGCTATTCTATTGGCCTTCTAGATAGTCCTTGACCCACCCGGGCGTGGTGAGCCAGCGGCGGCCACGCTTTTTTGCATGTAGTTGGCCGCTCTTAACAAGACGGCGCAGGCGACCGGGCGAAAGGCCGTACTCTTGCGCGGCTTCGGCGAGCGGGACGAGACGGTCGAAGCTGACCCGCTCAAGAAGGGCCGCGGGATAGCGAGCGGCGGCGTCTTCCACCTCGAGAGCAAGCAGTGTCCCGTCCTCGGCCAGGTCCACGCGGACTCCTGGCGCGATCTCCTTCGCTTCGCAAGGCTCTCGCGACTCGTCCAGCCATACGCCGAGCATGTCGGCTTGGGGATCATAGGTTACGCGCATGTCTACCTCTCGGGAATACCGTCTTCACTATAGCATCCTGTCCTTCGATAACAATCGTTCATGCGGCTGTGTGTGCCCCTGGGGATGAAAAAAGGATCGGTGCTCTGCGGGAGTCGAGAGCTCGGAGCGTCTGCTCATCCTGAGCCTGTCGAAGGATGGCGGGGGCTTGGGGGTGTCCCCCAGTACGTCACTGGGTGGGTGGGAAGAACCGAGGGCACTATTTTCACCCCAACCCCATTGCTGAGGCTGAAGCGCCCATCCTACAATGGCCCCATGCTCTGCACCGGCGTTGATCTGACAGAGATCGGCCGCGTAGAGGCGGCGCTGCGCCGCTGGGGGCCCCGCTTCCTGCGGCGCGTCTACACCGAGGCGGAGGTGCGCTACTGTCGGGGACGCGTGCCGGAGCTGGCGGCGCGCTTCGCGGGCAAGGAGGCAGTGATGAAGGCGCTAGGCACCGGCGCTCGGGGCATCGCCTGGCGGGAGATCGAGATCCTGCCGGCGCGCGGCGGGCAGCCGCAGGTCTACCTGCACGGTCGCGCCGCCGTCCGCGCTGAGGCCATCGGGCTGGAGGCGATCGCCATCAGCCTGACACACGAGCGGGGCTTCGCGGTCGCATCGGTGGTGGGCTCCGGCCCTGGTCCGGACAGGCGGCCGGAGCGTCCGACGCGCTGGGACGAGGTCGTGCCGTGAACAGGTCAAAATTGGAGGCGTGAATGTCCGGCTCGACAGCATTCCCCTCTTGTTCGTTCGACTTTGTAAGTGACGAGCTTCTGCGAGCGATACTTGACTCCCATTATCACCAAGCGAAGACTGCATGGGAAGCTGGTTCCTGGGGAGGGTCGATCGTTTTGCTGGGTTCAGTCGCCGAAGGAATCCTCACATGGAGACTGCTACAGACTGACGTTGAACAGACGGCTTACGTCCATTACAAGCAGAGCAATAGTGGCAAGGCGAAAGCAGACCTGAAGATAGAACAATGGAATTTGAGCGATCTGATAGATGTCGCAAAGAAACTGAAGCTACTTGGGCAAACGGCCGAGCAGGCTGCGTGGGCCATAAAAGATTTTAGAAACCTCATCCATCCGTACAATCTTATTAGACAGGGAAGCGCCAGACTTGATCGGGCATTAGCGCTTACGTGTCTCGGTGGGCTGCTGCGGATCGTCGATAGCGTTGCAGGAAGGTTGAGCTAATGTCCACGGGATGGCTCAGTACACAAGCCTTGAATTTTAGTTGGATAGAAGATGACAAGCTAGCTGGGTGCCGAGGCATTCGTACTGACGAGGAACTCGGGTTCGTTGCTTCGTTGGGGATAAAGGGATTGGTTAGGCTAGCTCCTCACTCTGAGATCGATATCGAGCCAGCACATATTGAAGGTGCTGGGATCGTTGATTTTCCAGAACCTGTCTCAGATTGGACCGCCCCGACACAAGAGCAAATTCGCAGGGTACTGGCTTTTACTGCCAACATGGTCAGGACGGAGAAACCTGTTGCTATATCTTGTGGATGGGGACGTGGACGAACGGGCACGATTCTTACGTGTTACTTGATCCAACAAGGCCTGTCTGCAGATGAGGCGATTGATGCGGTGAGACAGAAAGGTCGCACCGCCTACGAAACGACAGGGCAATTGGAAGCGATCAAAGAATATGAACGTTCTCTATAGCGTGGCTAGGCTGCTCTTGGCTCATTGGTAATGAAACTGGTGACGAGCGAGGAGATGCGCCGCATTGAGGGGCGCATCGCTGCAGATGGGCTGGCGCTGCCGGTGCTGATGGAGCTGGCGGGCCGCGCGGTGGCCGAAGGGGTGGTGGCCCTTCGATCCTTCGACTTCGCTCAGGACAGGCAGGCTCAGGGTGGGCGGGGAGGGGTGCTCGTGCTGGTAGGGCCGGCCAACAACGGCGGCGATGGGCTGGTGGCGGCACGTCACCTGCACAACGCGGGTGTGCCGGTTGAAGTGGCCTGCTTCCCGCTGAGGGACGATGCGGACGCCAACGCCCGCTTGGTGCAGCGCCTGGGCATCACCTGCTGGGACGGGTCGGACCTGGCCCGGTTGGAGCGTGTCCTAGAGCGGGTCGACACCGTCCTCGACGCGCTCTTTGGAATCGGGCGCCTACGTCCTATCGAAGGGGCGATGCAGGCCGCGCTGGGCGTGGTCGCGCGGTCGCGGGCCGCCCGCCCGGAGCTGGGCGTCATCGCCCTCGATCTGCCGTCGGGGCTTGATGCTGACACGGGACGGGTGGACCCGACCACGGCCGCCGCCGAGGTCACGCTCACGCTCGGCTTCCCCAAAGTGGGGCTCTACGCTTTCCCCGGCGCCGACTACGCCGGCGAGGTGCGCGTGCTCGACATCGGCATTCCGACGAGCTACGCCGAAGACGT
>DATDQG010000100.1:0-29440 GCA_035292365.1 Dehalococcoidia bacterium | reverse complement strand
GTCACTGAAAGCGACGTTCTCCTCGCCGCCGCTTCCGACGCCATCATCATTGGTTTCAACACGCGCTCCGAGCCGGGCGCCCTGCGCGTGGCAGAGCGCGAGAAGGTCGAAGTCCGCTTCTATCAGATCATCTACGAGCTCGTGGAGGACGTCGAACGCTCCCTCCGCGGTCTGCTCGAGCCGACTACCCGAGAGGTCGTCGAGGGGAGAGCAGAGGTGCGGCAACTGTTCGGCATTAAGGGCGGCAACGTCGCCGGTTCCTGGGTGCGCGACGGCCGCATCCTGCGCGGCGCCCTCGCCCGTCTCCTTCGCGGCGGCCGCGTCGTGTTCGAGTCCCGGGTGAGCAGTCTGCGCCACTTCCGCGAGGACGTGCGCGAGATGACGGCCGGCTTCGAGTGCGGCATCGTCCTCGAAGGCTACTCCGACTACCGCGAGGGCGACATCATTGAGACCTACCGGCGCGAGCGCGTCGAGCAATGAGAAGGCGGCCTCGTTGCGGAAGGAGCGGCTCCCATGTCGCGACGAACGGAGCGGATCAATGCCCTGCTGCGCGAGCAGCTCAGTGAACTGGTACAGCGAGGCGTAAAGGACCCTCGCGTCACCGGTCTCGTCTCCATCACCGCGGTGGAGGTCACAAAGGACCTCAGTCAGGCCAAGGTCCACGTCAGCGTCTACGGGACGCCGGAAGAGCGCGCCAGCGTTCTGGTGGGTCTGACCTCGGCCGCCAGCTTCTTTCGCCGCGAGCTGCGCCAGCGCCTCGACCTTCGCTGGATACCGGACTTGGTATTCGTCGCGGATACCTCCATCGAGCGCGGCGCGCGCGTGCTGGAGCTGATGCGGCAGCTCGACGAAGGAGAGCGAGTGCCGGAACCGGAGCCATGACCCAGGCCCTCCACGGCCTCCTCAACGTCCACAAACCGACCGGGTTCACCTCCATGCAAGTCGTGGAGCGCGTCCGGCGTTGGAGCGGCCAGCGCCGGGTCGGTCACGCCGGCACCCTCGACCCTCTGGCGAGCGGGGTCCTGCCCATCGGTCTGGGACAGGGGACGCGCATGCTCGAGTTTTTCGACGAGGTGACCAAAGAGTACCGCGCCACTATCGAGTTGGGCACGGAGACGGCCACCTTCGATGCCGAAGGGCCCGTCGTGGCCCAGCGCGACGCCGCACACGTTACCTTGGTCCAGGTCGAGCAGGCGCTCGGCCAGTTCCGCGGGGTCATCCACCAGCGGCCACCCATGTATAGCGCACTCAAGGTCCAGGGCGTGCCGCTCTATCGCCTGGCGCGGCGTGGGATCGAGGTGGAACGTCCAGAGCGCGAGGTCGTCGTCCACAAGTTGGACCTAACGGACTGGTCGTTCCCGCGTTTTGACCTGCTCGTGGAGGTCGGCAGGGGCCTCTATCTACGTGCCTTGGCCCACGACCTAGGTCAGGCTCTGGGCTGCGGAGCATATCTGCAGAAGCTTGTGCGGGTCCGCAGCGGGCCTTTCCGAATCGAGGAGTCCCTCCCGCTCGAGACCCTCGAGACCAAGCTGCGAGAGGAGCAGGGTCAGGAGATTATTTGCGCGATGGACGAGGTCGTGCTTTCCTGGCCGGCCTTGCTTCTGAACTCCGCCCAGATGCGGGCGCTACGGAAGGGTCAGCCCCTGTACCTCGCTCTCGATACCCCGCAAGGGACGCGCTGCCGCGCCTATGGTCTTGAGGGAGAATTGCTGGCGTTGCTGCGCTACGAGTCAGGGCAGGGATGGCGTCCCTTCAAGTCCTTCGCCGCGCTCAACGAATCGGCCGTGTGATAGGGGTGAAAACGGCATCGTGGGTTCTTCCCACCCACCCAGTGACGCACTGGGGGGACCCCCAGACCCCCGCCGTCCTTCGACAAGCTCAGGATGAGCGGAGGCTCAGGCCCTCTCTGGACTCCGGCAGACTACGATCTCATACCAGTGGCGCGCCCGGCGCATGAACGATTGCTCGCAACGCTTGCGCTCCGCGAAGCGGGTAGAGGGTCTACGATCACGACACCGTTGTGGCACACCCGTGGGCGCGCGCGGGCAATTGCTTGACACCCAGAGAGGAACGCGTAATCATGGGCCGTCAAAAGGGGCAACCCTGCATGGGAGGTGATTCGTGGCCCAGGCTTATTGCGTGAAAGATCGCAAGACTGTGGAGATTAGCAACCCTGTCCAGGTCACACTGAAGAACGGTCGGCCCGCGGTTCAGGGGACCTGTCCGAACTGCGGCACCAAGGTCTTCCGCATCGGAAAGGCTGCCTAGGCCGACCTAGGGCAGTGAAACGTTCAGTCGCTCGAGGAGCCGAAGAGGGTTCTGCTCGAGCACTAAGAGGGCTTCCTCTTCTGAGAGGCCCGATCCGCGCGCAACGAGAAGCGCTTGCTCCGCGCTGAGCAGGTCCTCCGGTGCGTGGGCGTCGGAGTTCACCAGCAGCGGCGCGCCTGTACGACGGGCCAGCCCCACGAGGTGGCCGTTGGTCAGCGAATGCCCGCGTCGGGCGCTTATCTCCAGGAATATCCCCCGTCGTGCGGCCAGGAGGGCCTCTTCCTCCGTGATCAGTCCTGGGTGGGCCAGGATGTCGACCCAGCGAGATTGGAGCGCGGCCCTGTTTGTGCCCGAGGGCACGGGCTCCACGGGGCTCTCGCCGTGCACGATGACCAAGGCGCCCAACGCCTTGGCCCGCTCGGCGGCCTGGTCGATCGCCTCCGGTGGCATGTGGGTCAGTTCCACGCCGGGCAGGACGGTCAGGCCCCAGTAGCGCCGGGCGTTGGCGCAGTCCTCCGCCAGCTCCCGCGCGAACCGCTCCAGAAAGCCGAGTCCCGAATGGTCAGTGATGGCCATCGCCCGGTATCCCCTCGCCATGGCGCGTTGCATCACTTCCGGTGGCGACAGCGCACCGTCGCTGAGCGTGCTGTGACAATGAAAGTCATATACCGGCATGAAACGCTTGCCTCCCGCGCGACCACAGGTGCGGGCGCCTGGCCCAAGCTAGTATACTGGTTAGCAATGGTCATCAGCACGAGATCGCTTGAAAGGAGTGCCACGTAACTTGGGCTCGATAAATGTGGCCATCATAGGGGTAGGAAACTGCGCCTCCTCGCTGGTGCAGGGAGTGCACTACTACCACGAAGCCCCCGAGGACGAGTTCGTGCCCGGCTTGATGCACGTCAACTTGGGCGGCTACCACGTCCGCGATATTCACTTCGTCGCAGCGTTTGACATCGACGCTAATAAGGTGGGCAAGGACCTGGCGGAGGCGATCACCATGCCGCCGAACAACACGGTCCAGTTCGCCACGGTGCCTCGGATGGGCGTGCCGGTAAGCCGTGGCATGACGCACGATGGCCTCGGTAAGTACCTCTCCGAGGTAATCACCAAAGCGCCGGGCGCCACCGCGGATGTTGTGAGCATCCTCAAAGAGCAGAAAGTGGATGTCGTCGTCAACTTCCTTCCTGTGGGCAGCGAGGAGGCCACGAAGTGGTACGTGGAGCAGGTGCTCGCTGCCGGCTGTGCTTTGGTCAACTGCATCCCTGTGTTCATCGCAACCGGCGAGCACTGGCAGCGGCGGTTCACCCAGGCCAACCTGCCAATCATCGGCGACGACGTGAAGTCGCAGGTCGGCGCCACCATCACGCATCGCGTGCTGACCCGACTCTTCCGGGACCGCGGCGTCAAGCTGGAGCGCACGTACCAGCTCAACTTCGGTGGCAACACCGACTTCTACAATATGTTGGAGCGGGAGCGGCTCGAGTCCAAGAAGATCTCGAAGACCAACGCCGTGATCTCTCAGCTCGACTACGACCTTGGCCCCGATAACGTGCATGTCGGTCCTAGCGACTACGTGCCCTGGCTCACTGATCGCAAATGGTGCTATATCCGCATGGAGGGTCGCACCTTCGGCGACGTGCCACTGAACCTCGAGTTGAAGCTGGAAGTGTGGGATAGCCCCAACTCTGCCGGCGTTGTCATTGATGCTATTCGCTGCTGCAAGCTCGCCCTCGACCGGGGCATCGGCGGTCCCCTGATTGGTCCCGCAAGCTACCTGATGAAGTCGCCTCCACGCCAGTTCAGCGACGACGAGGCCCGCCAACGTCTCGAGGCCTTCGTCGAAGGAAGCGAGGCATGATTCGGATCGGCCTGCTCCTGCTTCTGGGCCTCCTTGCCCGGTTTTTCCCCCTGAGAATGGTATTTTGGCTGACTGAACGCGTCGGCGACGTGGTGTACCTAGCTTGGCCTCGCGGTCGACGCTGGGCCAAGGAGGCTATGTGGCAGGCCGTTGGACAACGCGAGGCGAAGAAGGCCGTGGCGCGATTGGCCCGTCGCTCCATTGGTAACTACTTCAAATACGTGGTCGAGCTCACGCGACTGCGCTGGCTCCGCCTCGAGGACGTCACCCGCAACATCGCGTATGAGGGTGCGGAGCACGTGGCCCAGGCGATGGCGGATGGTCAGGGCGTCATCCTCGTAGGCCTCCACCAGGGCAACTGGGACTTTGGCGGGGCCGTGTTGGCCCAGCAATATCCCGTGCATATCGTGGTCGACACGCACAAGCCGCCGCGTTTCAACACCTTTATCCAGGGGCTACGGGAACGCACCGGCGTGCGGGTGATACCAGTGGAGCAGGCCGCTCGCGGCCTGCTCGGCGTTCTCGGCCGCAATGAGGTGGTCGGTGTGGCCATCGACGCCAAGCCCGGCATCGAGAACGGTGTCGAAGTGACCTTCCTGGGTCGGCCGCTCCGCGTGCCGGCTGGAGTGGCCGCTCTCGCTCTTCGCACTGGGGCGCGCTTGGTGCCTGTTACCCTTGTGCGTGAGGAAGGCGGCCGTTACCGCGGCTTCGCCGCCGAGGCCATCCGCTTCACGCCCAGCGGTGACCGGCAGCAAGACCTTCGTGCGCTCATGCAGGGCGTCGTCACGGTCCTGGAGCAGTGGGTGCGCCGGTATCCGGACCAGTGGTACGTGTTTCGCCCCCTGTGGGGCGACGAGCTTGCGACTCGCACTACTTGAATGCATCACGCGAGTCCCGTGGCTCCTGGCAAGGCTGATCTCCACGTCCATACCGACTTGGGCGATGGCATGATGAGCATCGACGAGCTGCTTGCCCACGTGGAGCACCATACAGACCTCGCCTGCCTGGCCATCACCGATCATGACGAGCTACGCAGCAGCCATCGCGCTCGGGACCTGGCGGTGCAACGTGGCCTGCCGTTTCAAGTGGTGCCCGGGATGGAGGTGACCACGCGGGAGGGCCACCTCCTTGCCCTCTTCCTCGAGTCGCCTGTGCCGAGCCTGCGGTCGCTGCAGGAGACCGTCGAGGCTGTCCACCGCCAGGGTGGCATCAGCGTTGTGCCTCATCCCATGAGCTGGCTTACGCACAGTGTCGGCCAGAGCACGCTCGACCGGCTCGCCGAGGCCGGCGTACCGCTGCACGGCTTGGAGGTGGCAAACCCCACCTACGCCGGCCAGGTGGCTGGGCGGCGCGTCTTGGAGCGCAATCGCGTTCGCTATCGGTGGGCCGAAACCGGCGGCAGCGATGCCCACTTCCTGCGCTTCGTCGGCCTGGCGTACACCCTTTTCCCCGGTCGCTCCGCGGAGGAGCTGCGGGATAGCCTAGAAGCCGGCATCACCCAGGCCCGCCTCGTAGCGCCCATTCGGCCCAGCCAGGTAGGGGCGAGCGCGCTTATTCGGCAGCAGTTTCGCGCGTTGGTCGTACAGCCCCTGCGTCTATTCCGCCGTATGATGCCACTGGCGAGGCCATTCCCGCCTCAGCCGTGAAGATCGCCCAAGTCTCTCCGTACGACTTCGCCTATCCGGGTGGGGCGAACAACCATATCTTCTACCTCGAGCACGAGCTCGCCCGCCTGGGCCACGAGACGCGGATCATTGCCCCCGCCTCGGACCCCACGGTCGTGGGACGGCATCCTCGCTTGACGGTCATCGGTAAGCCCACGTCTGTCCCCACCGGTGGCTCTGTAGCGCGTATCGCCCTCTCCGTCAGGCTGTCAACTCAGGTGAAGACGCTTCTTGAGCAGGAGCAGTTCGACATCGTCCATCTCCACGAGCCCCTCATGCCCATGCTGCCGCTGACGTTCCTTCGCCACTCCAAGAGCATCAACGTCGGCACCTTTCATGCCTACCACGACCAGCGTCGTTTTCCGGTGCAGGCCTACTTCTACGGGCGGCGCATCCTCCGTCGGTGGTTCCGTCGCCTGCACGGCCGCATCGCTGTCTCAGAGCCGGCGCGCCAATTTGTGCAGCGCTACTTCCCCGGCGACTACACGATCATTCCCAACGGCATCGACTGTGCGCGCTTCTCGGACCCTCGCGTGCCGTTGGGGCAGTTTGCTGACGGCAAAGTCAATCTGCTGTTTGTGGGCCGGTGGGAGCCTCGCAAGGGACTCAAGTACCTCATCCGCGCCTTCGCCCTTGTCCAGCGCGAGTTCCCCAACACCCGGCTCATCGTCGTTGGCCCAGACGGTGGCCATCGGGCGGCGATGGAGCAGACCCTCAGCGGGATGGGCCTCGCCGGTCACGTGGCGCTGGTCGGCCAGGTCGCCGATGATGAGCTGCCGAGGTACTATCAGAGCGCCGATATCTTCTGCTATCCCAACACGGGTTCGGAGAGTATGGGCATCGTGCTGCTCGAGGCGATGGCAGCCGGCAAACCGCTGGTGGCTTCCGCCATCCAGGGCGCCCTGTACCTGGTCCGCCAAGACGAAGGCATCCTGGTGCCGCCGAAGGACCACACCGCTCTTGCTATGGCTATCGTCCACCTCATAGCCGACCGTGACCTACAAATGCGAATGGGGGAACAAGGTAGGCTGACGGCGCAGGCGTACTCATGGCCCCGCATCGCCGCCCGTATCGTCGCGTACTACGAGGAGCTGCTCGTGCGTCACCGCCTTGGCGAGGCTGTGCCACTTGCCGCCAGGCAGACTGGTTAGGACGCACGTCATGGAGCGCTTAGCGGCTTGGGAGCAACAGACGCCTCGTCGCTTGGTTGCGCCGCTCGTCGCGCTGTTGGGCCGCCTCGGCGTGACGCCGAACCTCCTCACCTTGGTCGGGCTCCTGTTCAACGGCCTGACGGGCCTCGTGCTCAGCCGAGGCCATTTCACGTGGGGTGCGGTGCTGGTGCTGCTTTCGGGAGCCTTCGACCTGTTGGACGGGTCGCTCGCCCGGTCCACGGGGCAGGCCAGCCGCTTCGGCGCCCTTCTCGATTCGACGCTTGACCGCTGGGGCGAGTCGCTTCTTTTTGGCGGGCTGTTGATCCACTACTGGGCGCGGCCCGGCGCTATCGAAGTGCCGCTGCTCTTTGCTGCCATCGTCGGCTCATTGCTGGTGAGCTACGTCCGCGCTCGCGCCGAGGGCCTCGGCATCGATTGCGAGGTGGGGCTGTTCACTCGAGGGCGTCGCATCGTCCTCCTGGCGGCCGGCCTACTCGTGGGCCAGGTCGCGATAACCCTGGGCGTCCTCGCCGTCTTGACAAACTTCACGGCCATCCAGCGGCTCGTCTACGCGCGCAAGCTACTCCGCTGAGGTCGGTCATGCCTCTTGCACCTGCCGACAGACTGAGGTCGCGTCTGAGGTCAACAGAACGCTTTTACTTGTCCTTAGCATCACAAGTTTGCGAAAAATTTGACAAAGTTTATGGTAGTTAGTTATACTCGTTCCTCGAACGAGCATTCGGATCACAAGACCTTACGCAAGGAGGAAGTCATGGCGCGAGGAGTGGAGGAACGGGTGGTTCCCATCGAGCGGGGCGGGCAAGGGAGCACAGGGCCATTAGCTCAGAGTGTCGCGGATTTCCTGGCGCATCTGCGCGCGGAGAAGGGCTTTTCCGCGAACACCATCGCTGCGTACCAGAACGATCTCGGCCAGCTGATGGAGTTCCTCGAAGCGGAGGGTCAACGGCGAAGGCGGGCCGTCGCTTGGCCCCAGGTGGACCGGGAGCTGCTGAATGCCTATCTTCTCGATCTAAAGGAGAAAGACTATGCACTGGCCACGCAGGGACGCAAGGTGGCCGCGGTCAAGTCGTTCTTCGCGTTTCTGCAGCGTGAGGGGCTCATCGACCAAGACCCCGCGGAAGCGGTTCATTCGCCCAAGGTGGGTCGTTCTCTCCCCCGCACCATGTCGGTGGCAGAGGTAGTGGTGCTCTTGGGGCTGCCCTCCCGGCGAGATACGCCCGAGGCGCGCCGTGACGCCGCGATGTTGGAGCTGCTCTATGCGACCGGCATGCGCGTCACCGAGATTATCTCCCTCAACCTCAACGACGTGGACCTGGAGACAGGCTTCGTCCGCTGTTTCGGCAAGGGCTCCAAGGAGCGACAGATCCCCATCCACCCGCAGGCGGTCCGGGTGTTGACGTCATACCTAGGCGAGGGCAGGCCGAAGCTGGTACGCCGACCGGGCGAAGTGGCGCTCTTTCTGAACCGTCGGGGGCAGCGACTCACCCGCCAGGGCTTCTGGCTCATCCTGAAGAACTACTGCCGCGAGGGCGGCCTCGACATCAACATTACGCCACACACCTTGCGCCACAGCTTCGCCACCCATATGCTGACTGGTGGCGCCGACCTGCGGCGAGTGCAGGAGTGGCTGGGGCACGCCAATATCTCATCCACCCAGATCTACACCCATCTGCTCGATAACCGAGTCCGCGAGGTCTACGAGCGAGCCCACCCGCGCGCTCGCTAGACTGTCGCCTCAGGCGACCGGTGTGACGCGCAGGAGGAGGCCCCAAGCCCCTTGGAGCCTCCTCCTCGCTCTTCTCCTCACGAGCTCGCTAGCGGCCGGCGTCGCCTGTGCCCGCTCGCCTTCCCCGCTTGCGCCCACCGCCACCGCTGCCGCCGCGCCCACGACGTCCCCCGCCCCGCTGGCGGCGACGCCACCACCGTCGGTCCCAGACCGAGACCTGTACGACCTTGCAAGGCGCTACCGCGCTGCCGCCCCATCCTCTCGTCCTCGGACCGCGGCCCCGACTGTGGCCGGTAGCCGCGCCGCCTTCAACGTGCTGGACGTGGAGCGGACGAGTCGTTTCGAGGTGACAGCGACCGCGCGCTTGACGAGTGATCACCTCGTCTTCTACGTGGCCGATGGGGTCGCCGTCTCCGACGACGCTCTGGCCCGCTCGGCCCGCCAGTTCGAGGAGCGGACCTACCCCCGCCTCATCGAGGCCTTCGGCGAGCCGCGCGAGCCTGGCCTCAACGGCGACCCTCGCTACACCGTGCTCCTGGCGCCCATCGCCGGCGTCGCCGGCTACTACGCCGCCGGCGACGAATACCCAAGCGCCGTGTACCCGTTCAGCAACGAGCGCCACATGGTCTATCTCAGTACCGGCTCGATACAGCCTGGCACGACCGCCTTCGACGCCGTTCTGGCACACGAGTTCCAGCACGCCCTTCACTGGCAGGCCGACCGCACCGAGGAGTCCTGGCTGAACGAGGGGCTCTCCGAGCTAGCGTCGTACCTCGCCGGCTATCCTCCCAACGCGGCCGAGGCGTACCTGTCCACCCCAGACGTGCCGCTGCTCATCTGGCCCAGCCAGCCCGGTGCCGCGGGGACGCATTACGGGGGCTCCTATCTGCTCTTTCGCTACCTTCTCGCCCAGGGCGTGACGCCGGCGGAGCTGTTGCCGCTTGTCGCCGATCCGGCCAACGGCCGGACCAGCCTGGAGCGTCTCCTCTCATCGCTGAGACCGCCGCGCACGTTCGACGCACTCTTCGGCGACTGGCTGGTCGCCACCGTCGTCAACCTCAGGGAGGGGCCGCTCGGCTATGCGGGGTTCTCCCTCCGGGCGCCCAAGGTTACGCCGTTGACGCTTGGCGGAGGAGCCTTCCGTGGCTCCGTGGCGCCCTACGGTGCCGACTACCTGGAGCTGGGCGGCGCCGGTGACGTGACCGTCACCTTCCAGGGAAGGACCGAGACGACAGCTCTGCCCACAGAAGCTCCAGGCGGACGGTCATTCTGGTGGAGCCAGCGCGGCGATGGCACGAACCCCCGCCTTACCCGCGCCTTCGATCTGACTTCCCTCCAGCGCGCCACGCTCTCCTTCAAGCTCTGGTACGACCTCGAGGACGGCTGGGACTACGGGTATGTCGCTGCCTCCACAGACGGCGGCAACGCCTGGCAACCCCTGGCGGGGCCCCACACCACGACAAACGACCCGCTGCGCCTCGCCTATGGGGCCGGGTACACCGGCCACAGCGGAGGCGGCGCAACGTCGCGGTGGCTCGACGAGCGCGTCGACCTCACCCCCTACGCCGGGAAGCGCATCCTGCTGCGTTTCGAGGTGGTCACCGATGACGGCGTCCACCGCCCCGGCTTCGCCGTCGACGACATCTCGGTCGCCGAGCTCGCTTTCGCTGATGGCGCTGAGGCCGACGAGGCCGGCTGGACGGTCGAGGGCTTCTGGCGCACCGACAACCGCCTGCCGGCCCGCCCGCTGGTCCGCCTTATCGAGGAAGGGTCCGACACGACGGTCAGGGACATGCTCATCGGGCCGGAGGGCGTCGGCTCCCTGACCGTGCGCGGACTGGGCTCTACGACGCGGCGCGCCTTGCTCGTCGTCAGCGCCCTCGCTCCCCTCGCCAGCGAGCAATTACCGTACGAGGTGCGTCTGGCGCTGCCGCCGTGAGCTAGGGCGGCCACACAGGGCCGCCCCTACGCGTTGCTGGGCGAGGATGGAAACGGGGTTGCCGGTTTCCTTGAAGCGGCCCGCTGCGGCGGGCTATGATGTCGCAGTCATGAGCCAGCGGACCCTGCGCATCAGCGTCATCGGCGGCTCCGTCGTGCCGCCTTCTATCGAAACGGTCGCGGAGGAGGTGGGGCGGGAGCTGGCCCGTCACGGCGCTACGCTGATCTGCGGCGGCCTCGGCGGTGTCATGGAGGCCGCGTGTCGCGGCGCCGCGGCCGAGGGCGGCCGCACCGTAGGCATCCTGCCTGGAACGGACCCGCGCGAGGCGAACCGCTATGTGGAGCTTCCCATCCCCACCGGCATGGGCTGGGCGCGCAACGTCATGGTCGCCCTGGCGGGCCAGGCCGTGATCGCCATCGACGGTGGCTATGGCACGCTCTCCGAGCTCGCCTACGCGCTGCAGGCCGGCATCCCCATCGTCACTCTGCGCACCTGGCGCATGACCGACCACCGCGGCGTCCTGGAGACGAAGTTCATCGAGGCCGAGACCGCTGTCGAGGCGGTGGCCAAGGCGGTCGCCGCCGCGAGGGGCGACACGGTCGTGCCATGACCGCCATCACACGGCTGCACGCCCGCGAGATCATCGACTCGCGCGGCAACCCGACCGTCGAGGTGGATGCGGAGCTGGCTGACGGCAGCCTGGGCCGCGCCGCCGTCCCGTCCGGGGCCAGCACCGGCACCCACGAGGCGGTCGAGCTGCGCGACGGCGACCGGCGACGCTACGGCGGCAAGGGCGTGCTGAGGGCGGTCGACAACGTGAAAGGTGAGATCAGCCGCGCCATCATCGGCCGTGACGCGTCCGACCAGGCTGGCCTGGACCAGGCACTCCTCGCGCTCGATGGGACGCCGAACAAGGCCCGCCTCGGCGCCAATGCCATTCTCGGCGTCTCGCTGGCCGCGGCCAAGGCCGCTGCCGCGTCGCGCGGCGAGCCCCTCTACCGCTATCTCGGCGGCGAGGGAGCATCGCTCCTTCCGGCCCCGTTGCTGAACGTCCTGAACGGCGGCCGCCACGCCGTGGGTTCCACCGACTTCCAGGAGTTCATGCTGGTCCCGCTTGGGGCCCCGTCCTTCGCCGAAGGCCTCCGCATGGGCGTCGAGACCTACCATGCGCTGAAGGCGCTCCTAAGTGACCGCGGCTACAGCACCACCCTTGGCGACGAGGGAGGCTTCGCCCCGGCCTTGGCGACGAACGAGGCCGCCGTCGAGCTGCTCCTGGAGGCCGTCCGCCAAGCCGGCCTCCGCGCCGGTGAAGATGTCGCTATCGCCCTCGACGTCGCCGCCTCCGAGCTCTTCACCGAGGCCGGCTACCGCCTCGCCCGCGAGGGCCGGGTCCTCTCGGCGGGCCAGCTCATCGATCTCTATGCCGACTGGCTGCGGCGCTATCCCATCGTCAGCATCGAGGACGGCCTGGCGGAGGAGGACTGGGCGGGATGGCGTGTCCTGACCGAGCGACTCGGCTCGCGTGCCACGCTCGTGGGCGACGACCTCTTCGTCACCAACGTGGCGCGCCTGCAGCGCGGGATCACCGAGGGCAGCGCCAACGCCATCCTGATCAAGCTCAACCAGATCGGCACGCTCACCGAGACGCTGGCCGCGGTGCGCATGGCCCACCAGGCGGGCTGGTCCGCCGTCATCAGCCACCGCTCCGGTGAGACCGAGGATACGACCATCGCCGACCTCGCCGTCGCCACGGGCGCGGGCCTCATCAAGACCGGCGCACCGGCCCGCTCAGAGCGTGTCGCCAAATACAACCGCCTCCTCCGCATCGAGGAGGAGCTAGGGCCCGCGGCCCGCTACGCGGGAAGAGATGCGTTTGCCAGGCGGGTGTAGGGGCGTTCAATTGAACGCCCCCACGGTCGCGACTGCATCCGCCGCAGCAGCAACGCAACGGGGTCATTGAGAGGTGCCATCGCGATGTCATCCGCGCCGCTGATTACCCCCATCTCACCCACGGCCTGTACGATCGAAGGCATAGTGGTCGTGCCACGGGTCACCCACTTTGACGGGCGCGGCTTCCTCGTCGAGGGCCTGCGTAAGGACGACGAAGTCGCGCTTGGCCATGAGTTCTATATGGCCTACACCTCGCTGAGCGTGCCCGGCGCCGCCCGCGATGCCGACCGCTGGCATCATCATGCCTTGCAGCAGGACCGGTACCTGGTCATCACCGGCGCAATGCTGATGGCCTTCTACGATCCACGGCCGTCCTCGCCGACCCAGGGTTGCCTGGAAGTGCTGCGCGTCGTGGGCGCCTCATCGGCCCAGGTGGCGGAGGCGAGCAGCTCCGGTCAGCGGTTCGACGTGCCGACCCACCTCGTGATGATACCCATCGGCGTCTACCACGCTGTCAAGAACGCCGGCCACGAGGGCTCGATCCTCCAGAACTTCCCCACCCGCCTCTACGACCCCGCCGACGAGGGACGCGCCCCCTTCGCCGACGTGCCGATCCCCGGTCTAGGGAATGCGCCGTTCGCGTGGGACCTTGTTGTAGCTGAGTAGCAACGCAGGATGACAGGTAGGTGGTAGGGCGTTCGATTGAACGCCCCTGCCAAATCGCCGCAATCTTCGTCCTCTCGCGCAATCTCGGCACCGAATGCCTCGCCTCCCTCTGTTCGCCCTCGCCGTCATCGTTCTCCTCGGTGGAGCCCTGCGCGCGTACAACGTCGGCGACAACCCATACGGCTTCTTCGCGGACGAGGCCTCTTTTGGCTACAACGCCTACACCATCCTCCGCCACGGCACCGACGAGCACGGGGTGCGCTTCCCGCTGCTGTTCCGCGCCTTCGGGGAATACAAGCTCCCTGTCTACATCTACGGTCTAGTGCCGTTCATCGCAGTTTTTGGACTGACCGAGACGGCAGTCCGTCTCGCGACCGCGGCCTTCGGCACCGCCACCATCGGCGCCATGTACCTGCTGGCGCGGCTCATGTTCCGCAGCGAGGGTGCGGGCCTGCTTGCGGCCTTGGTCCTCGCCGTCGAGCCGTGGCATGTCCACTACAGCCGCACGGGGATCGGCGACTTCACGGCTTACGCGTTCTTGCTGACTTTGGGCCTCGGCCTCTTCCTCGTTGGCCGAGAGCGCTCGTGGTGCTGGCCGGCCTCGGCCGCGACCTTTGGCCTGTCGCTGTACGCCTACCGCGCCGCCTGGTACTTCGTGCCACTGGTGCTAGTCGCTCTCGCCGTCCTCTACTGGCGTGACCTGATCCAGCGATGGCGGCTTGCCCTGCTCAGTGGCCTGATCCTGGTCGTTATGGCGACGCCGCTCGCGTGGCACCTCCTTCTCGGGCCCGGCGACCGCGTCCGCGAGGTGGCGGTCCTCGGCTCCGAGCAGCGGCGGGACCGGTCTGTCTGGGAAACGTACGACGCCTACTTCGGCGTCTCGTTCCTCTTCGAGCGCGGAGACAACGGGCCCATCACACGCCACTATTTGCCGGGGCACGGCCAGCTCTACTGGCTGCAGGCGCCATTCCTCCTGCTTGGGCTGATCGCCATCGCCCGGCAGCCGAGCAAGGAGCGTCTGCTCTTGGCATTTGCCCTTGCCGTGTACCCCATTGGCGGTGTGCTCACCGACACCAACCCGATCAGCAGCCGCACCATCCACGGCTCGGTGCTCTTCCCGTTGCTGACGACCGTGGGCTTGATGACTGCCGTGGGCTCGCTGGGCCGGCTTCCGCCGGCCTGGGCCCGACCAGCCTTAGCGACTTTCGCCGCCCTCCTGGTGCTGATCGGCGGCTTTCAGGTGGCAGGTTACCTGCAGCGCTACCACGGCGAGTATGCGCGCCTCTCGGCGGGATACTGGGGCTGGCAGTGGGGGCCGGAGGTGATCGTGCCGTATTTCGTGCGCTTGCAGGTCGAGTACGACGACCTCTTCCTGGACGGCGAGTTCAACGCCCCCTATATCTTCTTCCGGTTCTACGCCCCCGACGACTGCGCGAAGTGCCGCATCGGCAACACCGACGCGTACGACCCGCGCCGCCGGCAACTGTTCGCCCTCCGTCCGCACAATCTGTCGCCAAGCTACCGCTATGACATAAAGAAGACGCTCCACTACCCGGACGGTGAGGTCGCTTTTGAGATCGTCGAGATCACGGGCCGCACCGCGCCCTAGATGATCCAGTCGGTTCCCTGTGCGGTGAAAACATCCCGTTTGTCGCCTTTCGCCGTGCGCGGTATCATGGCCGCGCAGGTAGCCTGTCGAGCCCACCTTATCTGACGTCACTGGAGGAGGTCCTCATGGCAACGCGGATCGGCATCAACGGCTTCGGCCGCATCGGCCGCCAGGTCCTGAAGGCGATCATCGAGCGACACCCCGACGAGCTCGAGGTGGTCGCCGTCAACGACCTCGTCGATACGAAGACCAACGTCCACCTCTTCAAGTACGACTCGAACTACGGCACCTACCCGGGGACGGTCGAGGCCAAGGACAGCGCCCTCGTCGTTGATGGTCGGCCGATCCACGTCTTCGCCGAGTCGGCCCCCAGCAAGATCCCCTGGGGCGAGGTTGGCGCCGACATCGTCGTCGAGTCCACGGGCCGCTTCACTGACGCCAAGGACGCTGCCGGTCACCTGGAGGGCGGCGCCAAGAAGGTCATCATCAGCGCGCCGGCCCGCAACGAGGACCTCACCGTAGTCCTCGGCGTCAACCAGGAGATGTACGACCCGGGCAACCACAAAGTCATCTCGAACGCCTCCTGCACCACCAACGGCCTCGCGCCGGTTGCCAAGGTCCTGTTCGACAAGTTTGGCATCCAGAAAGGCTTCCTCACCACGGTGCACGCCTACACCAACACGCAACGCCTCCTCGACCTGGCCACGCCAGACCTGCGCGACGCCCGCGCCGCCGGTCTGAACATCGTCCCCGCTGCCACGGGGGCCGCCCGCGCAGTGGGGCTCGTCATCCCGCAGCTCCAGGGCCGCTTCACCGGCATGGCCTTCCGGGTGCCGACGCCGACCGTGTCGGTGATCGACTTCGTGGCGCTGCTCGACCGCGACGTCACCTTGGCCGAGCTCAACGAAGCCCTGCGAGAGGCTTCGGAGGAGGGGCCGATGGCGGGCGACATCCTCGGCTACACGACGGAGCCGCTCGTCTCCATGGACCTCAAGGGCGATCCGCGCTCCTCCATCGTCAGCGCCATCGACAACATGGTCATCGGCGGCAATCTCGTGAAGGTGATCTCGTGGTATGACAACGAGTGGGGCTACTCCTGCCGTGTCGGCGACCTCGCCGCCTACATGGCCGACCGAGGTCTCTAGAGCACACCGCTCATGCTGAGCCCGTCGAAGCATGCCTCTGGGAGAGAGCTAGGCCTGTCCTGAGCGAAGTCGAAGGAGTGAGGGGCACATCATGGCGAAAGTGTTGCGCTGAAGGGACATGAGCGCCATGTATTGCGCGCACGAAATCCTGGCCGAGACGGTGGAGCGTGTCCTCGAGTTGGCCATCGCCCATGCCAAGGCCGAGCACGGCTTTGCCGACGACACGCTTCTGCCCGAGATGATCGTCCTCTGGCGCAGCCGCGTCCGCGACGTGCCGGATGGGCCTGGGCCGATCGCCCGCTAAGCCCAGAAGCCATTGAGCGCAGGGGCGGTTCGCGAACCGCCCTAGCCTCCCAATCAGCGGCGATACGCTCGCCGCGTCTTGTCGCCAGTCACGATGGTATAATCTCAGACGAGATGGACACCAGACAGTTCGAGGTAGTCTTTGAGCCGGAGGAAGAAGGCGGCTATCACGCCTTCGTTCCTGCCCTCAAAGGATGTCACTCCTACGGAGCCACTAAGGAAGAGGCGCGAAGGAATGTGATCGAAGCGATTGAGCTGTGGCTCGAATCGGCTGAACAATTGGGGTTGCCGATTCCGGAGCGTGAATTGGTCGAGGTCAGGGTGGCGTGAGCCAGCGGCCACCAGCACTGCGGCCGCAGCAGGTAGTGCGGGCGTTGGAAAGGGCTGGATGGGAGGTGATACGCCAGAAAGGGAGCCACATGTCGCTTCGTAAGGACGGTGTCCCCTTTGTTGTGACAGTCCCTCTGCACAACCGCGACCTTCCTCGTGGCACGCTGCAAGGCATTCTTCGTGACGCTGGGCTGACAATGGCCGAACTGTTAGCCCTTCTCTGACTTCCACTCCGCGAAACCGCGTTTTTCTCTGTCCCTCACCCGCTACAATAGACGCGATTATGCGTCTCGTCTCCCCGGCGACGCCGCCTGAGTCGCGTCAGTTCCGACCTGCCTTGCGCCTATCGCGCGCGCGAGCCTTCGCCGTTCTCCGTCGCCTCGCGCTGCCCGCTGTCCTGCTTCTGGCCCTGGCGCTGCGCCTCTATGGCCTCGATTGGGACGGCGGCGCCCTCTACCACCCCGACGAGCGGGCGATCCTCTTCAAGGTCGCCGAGCTGCGGTTCCCCTGGGACGACCTCGTCCTCCTCCTGGACGCCGAGCGCAGCCCCTGGAACCCACGCTGGTTCGCCTACGGCTCCTTTCCTCTGTACTTGCTGCGAGGCGCCGCCACGGTCGCTGGCTGGGTCAACGAACGCTTGGCTCAGGGCGACCTGCGCCTCGTTGGTCGCGCCCTCTCTGGCCTCTTCGACACCGGCACGGTCTTCGCCGTCTATCTCCTTGGCCGGCAGGTCGCCGGTCGAGGCGTTGGTCTCTTAGCGGCGCTCCTGACCGCCCTCACCGTCCTCCACATCCAGCAGGCGCACTTCTACGTCGTCGACCCGCTCCTCACGTTGCTCACGACGCTAACGCTGCTGCTGAGCGTCGTGCAGGCGCGGCGCCCCTCGTCTCGCGGCAGCATCCTGCTCGGTGCCACCCTTGGCCTCGCCCTCGCCACTAAGGCGAGCGCCTTCCCGTTGCTCGCCCCGGTTGGCCTGGCGTGTGCGTTCGGCGTTGTGTGGCCTGCCGAGCGCGGCGATGGCTCGGGCTCGAGGGCCGATCGGCTCTCCCGCGCAACGAGTTCGCTCGCTCTCTGCCTCCTGACCGCGGGCGCCGCCTTCCTCATCGCCCAGCCCTACGCCCTGCTCGATTTCCCCCGCTTCTGGCACGACGTTAGCGAGCAGCAGGGGATGGTGACCCGCGCCCTCGACTACCCCTACACACGCCAGTACGTTGGCACGGCGCCCTATCTGTATCCCGCGAGCCAGCTCGCCGCCTGGGGCCTCGGCTGGCCCCTGGCCCTGGCGGCGCTGGCGGGCGTGGTGGCTGCCGCGGTGCGGCTGTGGCGACGCCCCACGCCCGCCGAGGCGCTCTTAGCGGCGTGGGCACTGCTCTTCTTCGGCATCACCGGCGCCTTTGCCGTCAAGTTCCTGCGCTATCTGCTCCCGCTCCTGCCGGTGCTCAACGTCTGGGCCGCTCAGGCGCTCGTCGGCGCCATCCGAGACCGGCGTTGGCGGACCTGGAGCGTGGGCGCGCTCGTGCTCGTCGTCGCCGGCGCCGCCGCCTACGCGATGGCCTTCCTCGCCATCTACACACGCCCGCACCCTGCCGTCGCGGCGACCGCGTGGATGCGCGCCAATGCCGCGTCGGGCAGCACCGTCTTGCAGGAGCACTGGGAGGAGGGGCTGCGCGGCCTCGAGGGCTTTCGGCTGGTCGAGCTCCCCCTCTACGAGGACGACCGTCCCGAGAAGCTGCGCCTCGTCAGCGAGCGGCTTGCCGCCGCCGACTACCTCTCCTTCTACTCGAACCGCCTCTACGGCACGATCCCCCGTCTCCCAGAGCGCTATCCTCTGACCACCGCCTACTACCGGCTCCTCTTCGCCGGCGAACTCGGCTTCACGCTGGCCCACGTCGAGACGTCGTACCCAACCCTCGGCCCGCTCGCTCTCGCCGACGACACCTTCTCGCGCCCCGGCCTGCCGATACCATTCGGCCTGGAAGCGATGCCCGGCACGTTGGACCCGGGCTACGCCGACGAGTCGTTCACGGTCTACTATCACCCCAAGGTGCTCATCTTCCGCCGCAGCGAGGCGCTCACGGCCAGTGAGGTCGAGAGCCGCATCCTCGCTGCCGCGGTCCTCGTCCCGCCGAAGACCCCGCTCCTCAGCGCCGAGGACGCCGCGCTCCACGCCGCCTCAGGCACCTGGCGCGACCTCTTCCCCGCCGACTCCTGGGCGCAGCGCCTGCCAGTGATAGCGTGGCTCCTGGCCGTCGAGGCGATGGCCCTGGCCGCCTGGCCGCTCCTGGCGCGCCTGCTCCCCTCTTGGCCGGACCGCGGCTTCCTGCTGGCGAAGGCGCTCGGGCCGGTGCTCGTCGCCTATCTGACGTGGCTGGCAGCGAGCCTGCGCTGGCTAGCCTTCTCGCCGGTGAGCGTGCTCATGGCGTTGGCGCTGCTCGTGTTGGTCAGTCTCGCCGTGGGCTGGCGGCCGCCCTTCGACAAGCTCAGGATGACCCTTCGACAGGCTCAGGGTGAGCGGTTTGCACAAAGGCGCCCACGGTCGGAGCGCTGGCGCGCAGCCCTCGCCGGCGAGGCGCTGTTCCTCGCGGCCTTCGGCGCTTTCGTCGTCCTGCGCATGTTCAACCCCGACCTCTTCCACCCCTACCGCGGCGGCGAGAAGTTCCTCGACCTCGCCCTGCTCAACGGCATCCTGCGTAGCCCTTACATGCCGCCGGCCGACGCCTGGTTCGCCGGCGGCACCACGAACTACTACTACTGGGGCCACTTCCTGGTCGCGACGGTGGTCCGGCTGACCGGCATCGTGCCGACGTTGGCCTACAACCTCGCCGTCCCGTGGCTCTTCGCCTTGACGGTGACGGGCGCCGCCACCGCCGTCTCGGCGCTGCTCGCGGCGCGCGGCGTCGGCCCCCGTTCGCTCATCGCAGGGGGCCTCTTGGGCGGCCTGTTCGTCGCCGTCCTGGGCAACCTCGACGGCGCTCTCCAGTGGTGGGACGGGCTGCAACGGCTCGTAGCCGGCGAGACCGCGCCGCCCTTCGACTTCTGGCGCAGCAGCCGCATGCTCCAACCTTCCATCGCCATCACCGAGTTCCCCTACTTCACCTTCCTCTTCGCCGACCTGCACGCCCACCTCATCGCGCTGCCGCTGACGCTGCTCGCGCTTGGCCTCATGGTCGGCCTGCTCAGCGCCTGGGAGGGATCATGGCTTCAAGGGCTGGCCCTGGTGGGCCTGCTGGCGCTGACCTGCGGCGCCCTTCTGGCGGCGAACACCTGGGACTACCCGACGTACGTCGGCCTCGGCCTGGCAGCCATCGCTCTGCGGGCTCGCTGGCGCCTGGCGAGTCAGGGTTGGGCTACCGCGGCGAAGGAGGGGCTTGTGGCCGCGGCGCTCCTTGCCGGCGGCTCGCTGCTGGCGGTCGCTCCCTACTTAGCGCATCAGCAGACCTTCTTCCTCGGCTTCGTCGCGAGCCGGGAGCAGACGCCGCTCCTGCGCTACCTGGCCATGTATGGCCTGTTCCTCTTCGCGAGCCTCACCTGGCTTGCCGGCGGCGCCCTTGGCCTGCGTGCGGCCAGCCAGGACCAGGCCAGCCCAGGGCGGCGCTCGGACGGCGACGCCGCGAGGCCCGCCGATCAGGGCGGCGCCTCGATGAATATCGAGACCACCCTCCTGGCCCGCCTGCCGGTGGCGTGGGTGGCCTTGACGGCGATCGCCACAGTGCCCGCGACCTGGTGGCTCGCACAGGGGCAGGTGTTGCTCGCCGCCCTCTGGCCGCCCTTCGTCGCCGCACTGGGCGTTGCGGGCGCCATCTTCGTCCGCTTTCGGCCCGCCGCGGGTCCCACGGTGCCCTTCGTGGTCCTCCTCCTCGCCGCTGCCCTTGGGCTCAGCGGCTTCCTCGACCTCTGGACCCTGCGCGGCGATATCGAGCGCATGAACACGGTGTTCAAGTTCTCGCTGCAGGTCTGGCTGCTCTTCGCGGTCGTGAGCGCCTACAGCGTCACGCTGCTGCTGCGGGGCTTCTCGCGGCGCTGGGACTGGCTGCGCTGGCTCCAGCTGGCCGGCCTCGTGCTCCTCATCGGCGCCGCCGCCGTCTATCCCATCGCCGCCACGCCGGTACGCCTGGCCGACCGCTTCGCCCCGCTGCCGCCGACGCTGGACGGGCTCGCCTACACCGCCGACGCCGTCTATCGCGACGAGCGCGGGCCGATCCCGCTGCATTGGGACATCGAGGCGATGCGCTGGTTCCAGGAGAACGTGGACGGCTCGCCGGTCATCGCCGAGGGCCAGATGCCGCTCTACCGCTGGGGCGCGCGCTACTCGGTGCACCTGGGCCTGCCCACCATCCTGGGCTGGGACTGGCACGAGACCCAGCAGCGTCCCGGCGCGGCGAGCCTCGTGGAGGAGCGCAAGCGCGACATCGCCGCCCTCTACGCGAGCCCCGACCCGGCCGTCGCCCGCCAAGTGCTCCAGCGCTACAACGTGCGGTACGTCGTCGTCGGCCCCGTCGAGCGGCTGTATTACCCGGCGACGGGTCTCGCCAAGTTCGCGACGATGGCGGAGCTGCGGGTGGCGTGTGAGAATGAGGGGGTGACGGTGTGGGAGGTGAGGTGAGCTGACGTTTAGGAAGCGCTCCCAAGCGAGGGGCTCAGCTCAGGTGTCAACACAACTCCTCTGAGCAGAGCCGCAGGCTGGTTCAGGGCGTAAACCAGGCAACCTGTTCGCCCGCTGCTCTTTGACGGTATGTGGTGGCTTGCGAACTCCTCCGCTGGGTACCGATGGCAACCTACGGGGACGTGACGTTCTGAAAAGCTACCTCTAACAGATGCGTTGGTACGGAGGGTCGCGTGGTCACAGAAGGTCTATGAGTAAGAAACACCCATGCCGGGCTGTAGCTGTACGATGACAGAGTAGCTAACGCCATCTGGCGGAAGGCTCGTTCCAAGGCTGCTTCCCGTATGAACTCCGAGATGCGCACACCCGTGTTTTCTGCGCATGTGGCTACACGCTCATAATCCTCTCTGCCAAAACCGACGGACACGACCGCTCGCGCTGCCTTGACCGGAGGACGCGTTTCGGCGGTGCTAAAGTCCCAATTCTCAGCATCTTCCAGTCCTTGCGGCTTGTCGGTGCTCATTTTGAACTCCTCTCTTTCAGGATATCTTGTTCTCTCGGCTTGCAGGGCCATGCGGTTACTGGCCTCCACAGGCCCGGCTGGTGCGTCGGCTCGATCGGGATCGCTAAGCAGGCTCCTCCGTGGTCATTGCCAATCAGCAGTAAGGGCGCCCTTCGGCGCGCCCTATTATTGACAAGCAGATGAGGATTGTCCAGGACTTGGAGTACCCGCTTTGGACTTATCCCGTTCCGCCAAAACTTGTCCTCGTTTTCATCGTCGATCAAGAGGCTGTCGATTGGCCTGCTTGACAAGGCGGTTCCTTGACACTACACTGAGTAGTGTTCAGATAGTGTTAGTGTAGTTCGAGCAGCGAGGGGCGTCAAGTGGAAGTCGAGTGGCTCATTCTAGCTGATGGTGCCGAAGTATCTGGAGGGAAACTACACCTTCTGGGTGGTGGGTGGGACGTGCTCACCGTCAACTCAGGTTTTCCTGTTGACCAGCATGCGGCGATTGCGGCTGCACTTAAGGTTCCTTGGAATGAGACGAACCGACCCCATGGCGTTGAGATTTCGATTGAGGACGAGGACGGAAAGGAATTGCTGAAAGTTGCTGGGCAGGTCGAAGTGGGTCGGCCCCCTGGGATTGTACCAGGCCAGGACCAACGAGCGCAGATAGCGATAGATTTCATGATGAAGCTTGAACGGCCGGGCACTTACGTGGTGGTCGCTCGCATTAATGGAGAGGAAGGCCGCCGAGTACCTTTCAGGGTTATGCCGGGGCCAGGCCTGCAGAGCAAACCGAGATAGAAGCAGAACCCACGGCCCGAACCGCATGTGTGTTGGATGAAGGGGCGATGGAGGAACGGCCGGGCCACTAGCCGAACCCGCCGACCCAGCGGCCCGACATGGCCTGTTGCCCGCCAGGTCTTGCAGCGCTACAACGTCCGCTACCTCATCGTCGGCCCCGTCGAGCGGCTGTATTACCCGGCGACGGGCCTTGCCAAGTTCGCGACGATGGCGGAGCTGCGGGTGGCGTACGAGAATGAGGGGGTGAGGGTGTATGAGGTGAGGTAGGATGAGAGAATCGAGAACCTACGCTTCAGATTGAGCGATCAAGAGAGCTTCTTGCACTGAGACGACTCGAAGCGGAAGGCCGCGCGCTTCCTCGATGCGTTCGCGCAGCGGGTTGTCGGTGGTAACAAGGACGCCGCCGACATGCGCCGCTAGGCGAACGAACACAAGATCATCTTCAGGAAGCCGCTCTTCATCCGCTACAGGCGGCACTCTTTCGTCTGCGAAAAACAGTACTCTGCCTTCTGCCAGAAGTCTCCTGATGACTCTGAAAGCCGTTTCAGGCCCAAGAGCTTGTTCTGCGAAATGGTCTGCCTGGACTGAATATTGCCGATAGGTTTGAGTGGTCACAGCGATTACATGACCGAGAACATCTATATCACGGAGTAGTTGCAGCGCTTGGCTGTCAGGGTCAAGCGTGTGTGCCCAAATGAAGACGTTCTCGTCAATGATGAAGGCCAGGGTCACTGCTGACGCTGGCTCAACGCGCTAATGTATCGGTCAACTTCCTGGCGCTCGACCTCGAAGAAGCCCCGGAGGCCACCCTTCACTGCTCCTTTGTCGGAAACATGAAGTCTCTCGGCGCTGGCTTCGCCGGTTGTCTCGTCTCGGGAAAACGAGTAAATCGCAAGTTGCTCGGGCCCTAGGTCACCCGCGGCTACCCTAATCAGTAGCCCCGCCAGGATATGCTCGCTGTGAGTGGTGAGGATGATCTGCTTATGCTCTTGGGTCGCCGTTTGCGCCAAGACTCTTGCCAGTTCTCCCTGCGCCTTTGGGTGCAAGTGAATCTCAGGCTCCTCGATGCCCACAAGCGCTTCCCTCTTGGCAAAGGTCAACCACGTGAGTAGTACCACCAATTGATTCGAACCGAATCCCTCGTGGATTAACGGTGACTCTGTTTCACTTTCAGGAATAATAGTCGGTCTATTATCATGAGGTCTCCATGAAATATGGAGCCAATCTCGGATTGCACTTGGGTCGTCCTCCAGAACACGTCCGATGTGGTTGGATACCCTTTGAAGTATTGCTTTGTTATAGGCTAAGAGAGTGGCCGTAGTGCGTGCCCATTGCTCGGGATCGTTCAAACTCGGTATGTCTGTTGGAATTTCGCCCCCAGGTTCGTAACGTCGGCGGGAGAAACCACGCATAGTTGGAACAAAAACGAAATCTGCAAGAAAGCGCTGGACTTGCATAGATACTCTGTTTGATGAGTCCCCAGTGAGATCCCTCTTGTTTCTCCATCGGTCTCCTTCAATTTGGTCTCTCGGATGTTCAGCCAACCGATGAACTACCTTCGTTCGCTCTGAGGCATTCATGCCCCAATAAGCTACATTATGGTCAGGCTCATCAACTAGAATCTCTAAATCAACGGAGAGTTGGTTCCGATGATTGTGCACAAGATCTAAATATGTTCCAAAGTCGACCAACCTACCATTGGTCACAAGTAAGTCATCTCCAAATCCCTGCTGCTTCAGCAGGAGCAGCGCTTGGAGCACGCTGGACTTGCCTGTTCCATTGGGACCGATGAGCACGGTGATAAGCCCAGGCTCTATCTCAAGCCCCGGGTCGCCGAACGCTTTGAAGTTAGTTAGTCGCAGCTTCTTGAGCATGGGATTATTGTAACACGGCACGCCGCCGACGGGGGCCGCGTGAGTCCCCTTCCTGCTATACTGACTGGGTATGTTCGAGTCGCTGACCGAGAAGCTGAACGGCGTTTTCCAGAAGATCACCGGCCGCGGCCGCCTCACCGAGCGCGACGTGGACGAGGCGCTGCGCCAGGTGCGCATGGTCCTCCTCGAGGCGGACGTGAACCTGCGCGTCGCCCGCGACTTCGTCGCAGCTGTGCGCGAGCGCGCGGTCGGCAAGGATGTCCTCGAGAGCCTCACCCCGGGGCAGCAGGTCATCAAGATCGTCCACGACGAGCTGCTGAACCTGCTGGGCGCCGGCGAGGGCCGCCTGACCGCCGCCGCCACGCCGCCCTCGGTGGTGATGCTGGTCGGCCTGCAGGGTTCCGGCAAGACGACGACCGCCGCCAAGCTGGCGCTGCTCCTGCGCCGCTCCGGCCAGCGCGCCCTCCTCATCGCCGCCGACGTCTACCGTCCCGCCGCCATCGACCAGCTTGTGGTGCTGGGCCGCCAGCTCGATCTGCCGGTGCACAGCGAAGGCACGACCGTGCCGCCGGCTACGATCGTCGCCAACGGCCTGCGCCGCGCCCGCGAGCTTGGCCTCGCCTGGGTCATCGTGGACACCGCCGGCCGCCTCCACATCGACGACGAGATGATGGCGGAGCTGAAGGCGCTCAAGGCAGCGGTCAATCCCTCAGACGTCCTGCTGGTCGTGGACGCCATGACCGGCCAGGACGCCGTCCGCGCCGCCGAGGCCTTCCACGAGGCCGTCGGCCTCACAGGCCTCGTGCTGGCGAAGATGGACGGCGATGCGCGTGGTGGGGCTGCCCTCTCGGTGCGCGCCGTCACCGGCGTGCCGGTCAAGTTCCTGGGCACCGGTGAGAAGCCGGATGCGCTCGAGACGTTCTACCCGGACCGCTTGGCCTCGCGCATCCTGGGCATGGGCGACGTCCTTACGCTCATCGAGAAGGCGCAGCAGCAGGTCGACGTGAAGCAGGCCCAGGAGCTGGAGCGCAAGCTCCGCACCGACTCCCTCGACCTCAACGATGTCCTCAACCAGTTCCGCCAGCTGCGCCAGATGGGGCCGCTCCAGCAGCTCCTGGAGATGATCCCCGGCTTCTCGGCGCTGAAGCAGAAGCAGTCGGCGGCGCTGCCCCAGGAGCGCGACATGAAGCGGATGGAGGCGATCATCCTGTCCATGACGCCGGCGGAGAGGGCCACGCCCGATATCCTCGACAGCGGCCGGCGTCGCCGTATCGCCAAGGGCAGTGGTGTATCGGTGCAAGAGGTGAACCAGCTCCTCAACCAGTTCCGCGAGATGCGCAAGATGATGCGGGGCCTCGCGCAGGGCCGCGCGCCCTTCGCCATGCCGGGTCTCGGCCGCCGGTAGCGGAGGGCACAGCATGCTGTGCCCCTACGGGTTGTGTTACACTGGTCGCCTAGACTGAGGAGGCACGCAGACCACATGGTACGTTTACGCCTGGCCCGCTTCGGCGCCAAAGACCGGCCCACCTATCGCATCGTGGCCGCCGACTCGCGCTCGCCCCGCGACGGCAAGGCCCTGGAGTACCTCGGCACCTACAACCCCCGCACTGATCCCCCGTCGATGGCAGTCGATGCCGAGCGTGCCCTCCGGTGGCTGCGCACCGGCGCCCAGCCTTCCGAGGCCGTCCAACAGATCCTGCGAAAGCTCGGCGTCTGGGAGCAGTTCGAGGCCGATAAGCAGGTCGCCCAGGCGCCCGGCCCCTAACCACCGCACCCCGGGCTCGCCGTGCTGCGAAACCTCGGCGTTGTCCTCTTAGCCGCAAGCGCTCTTCATCTCTGGGGCGTCGTCCTCCAGGTCGGCGGGGCGATCGCCGATCCGTTCTCGGAAGTGGCGCCGCTCGAGCGGATCAGCGTCCTTTCGCTCCTTGTCCTGACCGGGGGCGGGGTTCAGGCGTTGGTCGGCTGGTACCTCTGGCGCCGCGGCGAAGGCGTCGTGGCCGAAGCGGTGCCGTACGGGGCCCTGAGGTTGGTCCGTCTCATTGGGACCGGATTCCTCGTCGGCACGACGGTTGTGGAAGTCGCCGCAGCGGCCGGCGTTGTGTTACAGCAGTGGGTGATCGTCAACGCGATGTCCTTCGTCTCTCTGCCGACCCTCACCTTCGGCTTCTTCCTGTTCTGGCTAGGGGCACGGCTACCGCCGCCGGCGCCCAAAGAGACGAAGCGCCCTGCAAGTGCAGCAAGGCGGACCGGGCGCAGGCAGCGCTGACTACGGGCTAGCTACGGGGTAGCGCCGCGCTGGATGTGCTCCGCCAGGAAAGCAAGGAGGCGTTGCTGGAAGGCCTCTGGGTGCTCTCGGTGTGGCCAGTGGCCGCACTCGGGCACGAGCCACAGGGACGCTGTGGGCATCTCGGCCACCAGAGCTTCGCCGGGGCTGTGCGGCACCAGCGGGTCGTCCCGACCCAACACCAGCAGGGTTGGCACGGGGCAGTCACGCAGGCGCAACGAGAGCAGGGCCTCGGGACGAAGCTGGCCGCGTGCGGTCCCTTGCCTGAGCATGCTTACCAACGCTCCCGCTGATCCGGGTGTATGACGGTAACGGTGGTACAGCTCTATAAACGCCTCTGGCACGGCGCGGTCCTGGCGCACCATGGCCCGTAAGCCCCGTCTCAGGAGACTCTTGGGCGGCGCTGCTAGGAAGTGGCCGATGATCGGACGGGCCAGCCAGCGCATGAAGGGCGTCAGCTCGGGCGAGAGGCCCGGCGGCGCGACCAGGACCTGCGCAGCGACCCGGTCTGGCTGTGACGCCGCGTAGTGCGCGGCGACGAGGCCGCCCAAGGACACGCCCACCACGGCGAGCCGCGTCGCGCCCAGCTCATCTGCTACCGTGTCCAAGAGCGGCGTGATGGCGCGCAGCCTGTACAGTGCGGGATCGCGCGGCTTGTCCGAGGCGCCGTGGCCCGGCAAATCGAGGGCCACAGCGTGATAGCCTGCCTCGGCGAGCGCAAGCGATGCCTCCTCCCAGGTCTCCGCCGGATCGCCCAGGCCGGGAAGCAGGAGCACCAGCGGGCCCGCTCCCGCCTCTAGGATGCGGAGGCGCAGGCCGTTGGGGAGAGTGAGGAAGCGTTCGACGGTGTTTGTCAGGGCGGTACGATCTCGACCAGCGAGGGGTCTATATGGGCGAAATGAGGATCGCGAGTCAGGACTCTGCGTCTGGTGACAACCGCAGTCGCGGCGATAAGGGCATCTGGCATTGGCAACCAATCATCACGCACTCTATCCCGTTCGTCATGGGCATATCGCCGTCGCAACTGGCCAGCGACTCTGGCAATCCGTTGGCCAACAGGAATCCGCACGAGCTCACGCAGTACCTCGCGTAGAGCCCGAGCCTCCAAGGGATTCCGCACGCCTTCCCAAAGCTCAGCTTCGGTTATCGTGGAGAATGCAGCGGTATCTGTTCCACTGCGAAGGGCACGAAAATACCGGTCGACAGGTTCGGGACGCTTCATGTAATCGATAAGGATATTCGTGTCGACTAGATAGTCAGTCATGAGGCGCTGTCAGCGACGCTGCGATGTTCCCAGCCCCGCCGCAGATCTGCCAACCATTGGTCGGTGATGTCCTCCCTGTCCTTCCACATTCCCTTGGCTGAGCGCGCCCAAGCCCGACGCGCCTTGCCTCGATAGCGGCGCGCCTCTTCCTTGCGCCCCTGACGTTGCAATTGACGTGCGGTCTGTTCCAACAGGCGTGCGTACGTCCGGTGCATCTCCGGGACGGTGTGCCGGAGCCAAAGCTGCTCCATCTCGGCGTCGGCGGTCTCCAAGTCTTCTTGGGCTAGCAGCACGAGAGCGCCTCCAAAACGGGGCTGAGGTAGATCCGGGCGAAGTGTCAGGGCGCGGCGGAAGGCTGCCAGAGCGTTCTCGGGATCCCCAAGATGCGCAAAGATTATGCCCTCGTTGTGGTGCGCTTCGGCGAACTCCGGGCGCAACGCAATGGCTTTTTCGTAAGCTGCCAGGGCTTCCTCGTAACGTTGCAGCCGACGCAGTACATTTCCCCGATTGTTATGGGCTTCAGGGAAGTCTGGTTGATGCCTGAGAGCAGCCTCAAAAGCGGCCAAGGCCTCCTGATATAGCTCCTGTTCGGAGAGTTTGATGCCGTGTTCGAATTCTTTGAGCGCGCCGCGAGGAGGTCCTCCCCGGACGTCCGTACGTAGCGCCGGAACATCGATCTGCAGTTCGGAGTAACCAAGTAGGGCTGTGGCCATGACGATTAGTTCAGTGACTTGCTCCGGCCAGTATACCACCCTGTCCTCACTCGCCCTCCAACTCTAGCCCGCCTTCTGGGGAGGGGAAGCTGGTGTCGCCGGCGAAGGCCCAGGTGTAGGCTTTGCTCAGGATGCGGGCGTTGGTGGGGCCTGTGAAGCCGTGGTCGCAGTCGCCGATTTGCTGCACTTGGACGGCGGCGGCGTCGGGCGCGATGTGGGGCATCATGAGGGCCAGGAAGCCTGCCATGGGGTCCTGGCTCCCATAAGCCATGTAGATCTCGCCGGTGTAGCTCCGGATGCCGGCGTAAAAGTACTCTCCCACGCTGTCGTAAGCTGAAAGGAGAAGGATCTTGCGGACAGCGCCATAGCGCGAAGCGACGGCACCGCACACAGAACCGCCGGCCGAGAACCCCGACAGATGGAGCACGGGCGTCTCGCTGCCGCAGATCTCCCTCGCGGCTCCCATCGCGTAGTCGATGACGTGTTCCATGCTCTCGACGGCGATCCTGTTCCAGCTCGCGCCTTTGTAGGCATATGGGTCCAACGGGTACCCCGACTGCCCGTCCGGCCGCGGGGGGCTGTAGGTGATCACGCTCGCGACGCGAGTCGCCTGAAGGTGCTCGGCGATGACTCCGTACCGGCCGCGGCGGCCGTCCTTGGACTCGCCCGCGCCCGGTGCATTGACGATGATGGTACCGGTTGTAGTCGGGTAGACGGACAGGGGTATCGAGTAGGAGACGTTCTCTCCTCGATACCCCTCTGTAACCCCGTCCAGGACCAGGTCCGTTTTCGTCATCGCGACTTACGCTACCGCTGCTCCC
>DATDQG010000099.1:0-18417 GCA_035292365.1 Dehalococcoidia bacterium | reverse complement strand
ATTCCCGAATGTCGAAACCGACGCTTTCGTCGTTATGCCCAACCACATCCATGGCATCCTGACGTTCGTAGGGGCGGCCCCGCGTGGCCGCCCTCCTGAGGGGCAACCCCGTGTGGTTGCCCCTACGCTGGGCGATGCTGTTGGCTGGTTCAAGACGATGACCACCAACGCATACATTCGTGGCGTCACAGACCACGCTTGGCCCCCTTTGACCGGCGCCTTCGGCAACGCAATTACTACGAGCACGTCATCCGCACCGACGACGATCTGGACCGAGTCCGCCAATAATCCCCACCAACCCCATGAACTGGAACTCCGACCAGGACAACCCCGACGGGCCCTGAATCGGCCCTTCGGCCACTACCGACCTTTACCCTTCGCCCACCAGTGACACACGTCCTTGCCGGTCATGCCCTCTGGCCCCCTCCCAGCCTCCCTGCCCTCCGTGTCCTCAGTGGTGGCCGTCACACCCTATAATGGCCCCATGCCCTGGCGTATCGACCTCGACACCGCTGGCTTCCCGGTCCGCCCCGCCTGGCTCCGCCGCGTCGCCCTGGCTGCCCTCGCCCTCGCGCCCCAGCCCACCGGCCACCTCTCCCTCCGCCTCTCGGCCGACGACGAGGTCCAGGCCCTCAACCGCGCCTACCGCGGCCTCGACGAGCCCACCGACGTCCTCTCCTTCCCCCTGGACGCGCCTCAGGCCAACTTCGTCCTCCCCCCACGCACCCCCCGCCCCCTCGGCGAGGTCGTCATCGCCTACCCCTACGTCCTCCGCCAGGCCAAGGAGGCCGGCCTCCCGGTCGAGGCCGAGCTGGCCCATGTGCTCGTCCACGGCATCCTCCACCTCCTCGGCTATGACCACGAGGCCCCCGACGACGAGGCCGCCATGCGCGCCCGCGAGGAGGCCATCCTCGCGATCCTCGGCCTCCCCCACGCCCACTGATGCGGCCGTCGCGACGCTACCTCTGGCACTCCTTCGCCGACGGGCTGCGCGGCCTCGCCTGGGCCCTCCGCACCCAGTGGCATCTCTGGTTACACCTGCTCGTCACCGCCGCCGCCGTGGCCATTGGCCTCTGGCTCCGCTTCACCACGGTCGAGTGGGCCCTGCTGGTCCTCTCGATCGCAGCCGTCTTCGTCGCCGAGCTGGCCAACACCGCCCTCGAGGTCGCCAGCGACCGCCTGCACCCCCAGCCCGACCCGCTCATCGGCCGCGCGAAAGACATCGCGGCGGCGGCGGTCATCGTGACTATCGGCGCCGCCCTCGTCGTGGGCACGCTCCTCATCGCCGCGCACTGGCCGCCCTGATGCCTTCTCACCGCATTGCTACGTTTCGGACCCCTGCCCTTCGTTGACTCGGCGCTTTCGCCACACCTATACTGCTTGACGAGACCTTATGATAGATATCCACGCCCACATCCTCCCGGCCTTGGACGACGGCGCCCGTAGCCTGGAGGAAGCACTCAAGATGGGGCGTCTGGCTCAGAGCGATGGCATCCGAGAGATGATCGTGACGCCACATGCCACCGAGCTCGGCCAGTTCGCCAACCCGCGTTCGGAGGCCGAGGCGCGCCTTGAGGCGCTGCGCGAGGCCCTCAGCGAGCACGACATCGAGCTCCCCCTCTACCTCGGCGCCGAGGTCAACCTCGTCCACAACCTGCCTTCCCTTCTGGACGAGGGGCGGCTCTTCCCCCTACACGCTGGGCCGTATGTGCTCATCCACTGGGAGAACCAGCCGGTCTTCACCGAGGAGCTCATTTTCTCCCTCCAAGTGGACGGCTACGTGCCGATTATCGCCCACCCCGAGCGGAGCCCGGCGGTGGAGCGCAACACCGACTTGCTGGCGAGCCTCGTGGCGAGGGGCGCCCTCACGCAGGTAACCGCCCTCAGCGTGACCGGTGGCTTCGGGCCACGCGTCAAGGCGCTCACCGAGCAATTGCTGCGCAGGCGCCTCGTCCATTTCATCGCCACCGATACCCACTCCATCGAGCCGGGGCGGCGGGCCCCGCTGTTGGCCGAAGCTGTCGAAGTGGCAGCGCGCATCGTGGGACAGGAGGAAGCCGAGGCCATGGTCATCGCCCGTCCCGCGGCAGTGCTGGCCGGCGAATCCGTGAGCGTCGACGCGCCTCTCCCCCCCCACGTCGGCCGGTCCTTCTGGCCCTTCGCCCGCTCCCGATGAAGGGGCGCACGCGCTTGTGGCGCTTCAAATACAACGAAACAACGACATAGCGTAGTCTCAAGAATAGGATACAGAGTCACCGAGCATGAAAGGCGTTATCCTCGCCGGGGGGTTGGCGACAAGACTCTACCCTCTCACTCATGCCACGAACAAACACCTCCTTCCGGTTTTCGATAAACCCATGATCTACTATCCCATCCAGACCCTAGTAAACGCTGGAGTCTGTGATGTTCTCGTAGTCGTGGGCGGTCCCCACGCTGGGGACTTCATAAGCGTGCTCAAAAACGGCAAAGACTTTGGTATAAAGCATCTAGAATACGCATACCAGGATTCAGGCGACGGAGGCATAGCCGATGCTCTCAGACTCGCTGAAGAGTTCGCCGATAATCAACCAATCGCTGTCATCCTCGGCGATAACTGCACCGATGCAGATATTTCTTCAGAAGTCCAGCGCTTTCAAGAGGGTGCAGTCATCTTTTTGAAAGAAGCGGAAGACCCGGAGCGGTTTGGTATCGCCGAGCTCGATCCAAACGACATAACTCGAATCGTCGGCATCGAAGAAAAACCTCGACACCCTAAGAGCAATCTGGCGGTCACGGGACTCTACATCTTTGACAGCAAAGTCTTCGATTTCATAAGACAGATTAGGCCATCCGAACGTGGCCAACTCGAAATAACTGATGTAAATAATTTGTACATTCAGGCGGGAAACATCACTTGGGCCAAGCTGGATGGATTTTGGTCAGACGCAGGCACGTTCGACAGTCTCTATCGAACCAACGTTTACTGGGCCAGGAAGAATTTGGGCGCGCACAAAGAACGAGAGCTCACAAGCTTCTAACCGCCTGCGAGTTGCACAAGCCCTCAGCTCGCTCCGTGAGGCTGAGACAGGACAACATCAAAGCAGCGGCTGGGCATCGCCCATGCTGTCTCCGTCGTTCGAATCACCTGCTCGACCAACAAGCCAAGAGCCCACCACCTGGTTCTCGGCGACCATAGCCAGGTGGCCTTGCTGGGCTAGACCTTAGACCTCTTGCTCCCCGCGGCGACGTGAATCACCCGCCCTCCACGACCCCGCCTTCAGCCTTGCCCCACTTCGTCAACGTCGCAACGTGACGTTATCGCATTTGAGATAGGTGACCCCCTCAAGACGCCCTGTGCTATAATAGCAGCGGTCCGGACACGTCCCAAGCAAAACTATATAACGAGGATGCCATGGCGCAGCGTCATCAGACCGCCCCTACCGTATCCCGAAAAACGGTTGTCTGGTTCAGCGAGGTCGGCAAAGGTGACGGAGCGATAGCCGGCGGTAAAGGTGCCAACCTCGGCGAAATGACCCGTGCTGGGATCCCCGTGCCCCCCGGTTTCATTGTTACTGCCAACACCTATTTTCAGTTCCTAGACAGCGCCGGCCTACGGCCGCGCATCCGTTCCCTCCTCGAGGCGCTCGACCCCAACAACACTCAGTCGCTGCACCGTAACGCTCGTGCGATCAAAGAAGCCATACTGGATGCGACCATCTCCGAGAGCGACGCTCAAGCCGTCATCGACGCGTACCGCCGCCTTGGCGAAGGCCCCGTAGCGGTCCGCTCCTCCGCCACTGCAGAGGACCTGCCGGACGCCTCGTTCGCAGGCCAGCAGAGCACCTTTCTCAACATCGAAGGCGCAGCAGCGCTACTTGAGGCGGTCCAGGCATGCTGGGCTTCGTTGTTCGAGCCTCGCGCGATCTTCTATCGGGCCCAGCACGGCTACGACCACCTTTCCATCGGCATTGCCGTGCCGGTGCAGCGCATGGTACAGTCCGAGGTCAGCGGCGTCCTCTTCACCTGCGAGCCCGTTACCAGCGACGAGAGCAAGATCACCATCGAAGCCGTCTACGGCTTGGGCGAGGCAATCGTCTCCGGCGAAGTCACGCCGGACCTTTACATCGTCAACAAGGCCGACTTGGCCATCCTGGAGCACAGTCTCGCCGCGCAGGAATGGCAGATCACACGCACTGCGGGCGGCGACATCGAACCCAACAAGCGGGTCCCCGTTGCAGCCTCAGACCAACGTCGCCCCAAGCTCAGCGACCAAGAGATCGTGGCACTCGCTCAGCTAGGCCGACAGATCGAGCAGCATTACGGCAGCCCGCAGGACATCGAGTGGGCGCGCGAGGGCGGTCGCTTCTACATCGTGCAGTCGCGGCCCGTCACCACGCTCGGCCGGGCGTTCGAGGAGTCAAAAGGCCTGGAATCGCTCGTGCTCTTGGCCAGCGGCTCTCCCGCCTCTCCGGGCGTCGGCGCTGGCCCGGTGCGCATCATCCTCAACGTCACCGAGCTAGACCTCCTGCGCCCTGGCGACGTGCTCGTCACCGAGATGACCACGCCGGACTTCGTGCCCGCTATGCGACGAGCGGCAGCCATCGTCACCGACCGCGGCGGGCGCACATGTCACGCGGCCATTGTGAGTCGCGAACTGGGCGTCCCATGCGTGGTCGGCACCAGCGATGCTACGCGAGTGCTCGAAAACTTGGTCGCCGTCACCGTCGATGGAAGCAGCGGCAAGGTCTTCGCCGGGCGCATTAGCCTGGGCGAGCGACCTGCGGCGACGCAGTACCTGCGGGGCGCCAGCCTGAAGACCAAGACCAAAGTATACGTGAACCTGGCTGACCCGCAGCGAGCAGCGGAAATCGCCGCTATGAACGTGGATGGCGTGGGGCTCTTACGGGCGGAGTTCATCATCGCGAACGCTGTCAAGGCGCACCCACGCTATCTCCTCGCCCAGGGCCAGGGAAGCCTATTCACCCAGCGGCTCGCTGACGGCGTAGAGACCTTTGCCGCCGCCTTCGCGCCCCGGCCTGTCGTGTACCGCACCACCGACTTCAAGACCAACGAGTACCGCGGCCTCACGGGAGGCGCCCAATACGAGGGAGAAGAAGAGAACCCCATGCTTGGCTATCGGGGCGTCTCTCGCTACATACGCGACATCGACGTCTTCCGCTTGGAGCTGGAGGCCATCAAGCGAGTCCGCCGTGAGTACCCGAACCTGTGGGTCATGTTGCCCTTCGTCCGTACCATCGAGGAGTTGTCGCGCTGCAAGGCGATCATGGAGCAGGAGGGGCTTTCTCGCACAGCCGACTTCCGCCTTTGGATGATGCTGGAGATACCCGCCAATGTCTTCCTGCTCGACAAGTTCCTGGACGTTGGCATCGACGGCATTTCCATCGGCTCTAACGACTTGACGCAGCTAATCCTGGGCATTGACCGTGATAACGAGAAGCTGGCCTCCGCGTTCGACGAACGCAATCCGGCCGTGCTCGTCGCCTTGCGCAAGATCGTCACCACGGCCAAGAAGCGTGGGGTAGCCTGCTCTATCTGTGGCCAGGCGCCCTCCGATTATCCAGACCTCACCGAGAAGCTCGTCCGCTGGGGCATCACCTCGGTCTCAGTCAACGCAGATGCCATCTACAAGACCCGTGAGATCGTCGCCGACACTGAGGCTAAGCTCCATCGCACTTAGCGCATCGCGCCCCCCGAAAGAGCCGCTTTCGCCGCCCGGCTGATCGCCAGAATGACCTATCCCGCCCGTTCCGGCGTGGACGACGTCCGAGACCGTCTCGACATCGTCGAGGTGATCGGCAGCGTGGTGCCTCTGCAGCGGTCCGGGCGCAACTTCAAGGCCCGTTGCCCGTTCCACACCGAGCGCACGCCCTCGTTCTTCGTCTTCCCCGAGCGGGGAACCTGGCACTGTTTCGGCGCCTGCGCCACAGGGGGAGATGTCTTCACCTTTGTGATGCGCCAGGAAGGCATCAGCTTCCCCGAGGCGCTGCGCTCACTGGCGGCGCGCGCGGGCGTGACGCTACCCGACCGCCGGTCTGAAGCCGAGTCGGCAGCCGAGACCGAAGGGCGGGACCGGTTGCGCCAAGCGCTCGCCTCCGCAGCTCACTACTATCATCACTTGCTCCTAGGCCAGCCGGCCGGTGCCCGCAGCCGCGTGCACCTGGAAGAACGCGGGCTCGATCGCCCGACCTGGGAGCGCTTCCTGCTAGGGGCCAGCCCTGATGCGTGGCAAGCGTTGACCCACTATCTCCTCGCCCAGGGGTACTCGGACCAAGAATTGGAGAATGCCGGCCTGGCTATTCGCGGCGACAACGGTGATCTGCATGATCGCTTCCGCGGCCGGCTCATCATCCCGATCCGGGACCTCCAGAGTCATGTCGTGGGATTCGGCGCGCGCACTCTCGATGGTAGTCAGCCCAAATACACCAACTCGCCTCAGACGCCGCTTTTCGATAAGGGGAATCTCCTCTACGGCCTCGACCTAGGGCGCGAAGCAATCCGACAGGCCGGCAGTGCGGTCTTAGTCGAAGGTTACATGGATGTCTTGATGGCGCATCAGGCCGGCTTCGCCAACGTGGTCGCATCCATGGGCACCTCCATCACGGACCGCCAGGTCCGTCTGCTAAAGCGATACACCCACACGCTCATCCTCGCCTTGGACGCGGACGCCGCCGGCGACCTCGCCACCCTGCGTGGCATCGAAGTAGCCACTCAGGCCCTCGACACGACCTCAGCGCCGACGCTCTCATGGCGCGGCCTTGTGCGCTATCGCGAAGTCCTCGACGGCGAAGTGCGCATCCTGCGCTTGCCGCCCGGCTCCGACCCCGACGAGATGATTCGGGCCGAAGCGGCCAAGTGGCAGGAGCTCCAGTCGCAGGCGCTGCCGATGGTCGAGTACATGATCGAAGCCGTGCTGGGGCAGAACTCCACCGCTGACGCCCAGGCGAAGACCGCCGCCGCGGACCGCCTGCTGCCGCTCATCGGCGTGCTGAATGACCCCGTGCAGCAGTCGCACTACCTCCAGCGCTTGGCCCGTCGCCTCCAAGTTAGCGAAGCAGCCCTGCAGCAGCGCCTCCGAGCGCTCCGACCATCCCGGACTCGAGCCCGCACCCTTACACCCGAGCCGTCCCGGAGGTTGGATGCGCCGCAGGCCGGCCGCTCGGTAGAGGAGCACTGTCTGGCCCTGCTCCTGCGCTACCCTGCGCTGCGGGTCCACGCCCAACAAATACCGCACGAGCTATTTCGCTATGCCGAACATCGCGCACTGTTGGCCGCGATCGGCGGGAACAAAACGGACAACGAAGCGTTAACGCACTATGATGAGGCGCTCGAGGCGCTGTCTGAGCGGATCCAGCAACGCCAGATCCCACCCCTTAATGGCGGAAGTCCCCTCCACGCGCTAGAATTGACATTACGAGGACTCGAGTTGCAGCGACTGCGCCAGCAAGAGCTTGCCCTGGCGGCCCTGCTGGACGCAGCCGAAGAGGCCAAGAACCAGGGCAGTCAGGAGGCAGTGGACCACTGGCTGCAACTGCACGAGCAGGGTATGGCACAGGCGGCTCGCCTCCGCGCCCTCTGGATCACCGGGTCCCAACCACTGCTTGTTGATTCCTAGTGAGGCAATGAATGCTACGCGACGAAATGACGAATCACGACGAAGAGCTTGGCGTCGATTCCGCGGAAGCCGATGAGCTGAGCCCAGCCCTCGGCGCGATGGCCGAAGATTTCCTCTCCTACGCTCAGTTGCTCTCCGCGCAGGAGGAACCGGTCGTGGAGGCGACGCCGACCGGCTGGCGGCCTCGCGGGGCCTTCGCTGAGGGATGGGATGAGCCCCGCCCCGAGGAGTTGGAGGCGGAGGCCGAGCCTGAGATTGCTCTCGACGATGACGCCATCGACGACCCGGTCCGCATGTACCTGCGCGAGATCGGGCGATACACGTTGCTTACAGCCCAGGACGAAAAGACGCTAGCTAAGAAGACGGAAGAGGGACGGTTCCTCGAGGGGCTGGAGGACTCCCTGCGCCGTCAGCTGGACCGTAGGGCCAATCCCTCAGAGCTCGCCCTTGCGCTCCTGCACCGGCTCCTCGAACACGAGGCGCTCTTCGGAGCGCTCGAACGGCTCCTTCCGCTGCCCCTGGAGGCGTCGCTGGCCCAGCGTCTCACGGATCCAGCCCTGCGCGCCGCGATTGATGGAGAGCTCAACCTGGAGCTCATGGCCGAGCTTGGCGCCCTGCTCGAGAAGGACCCGCTGGACGCCGCTCGCGAGGTTATCCAGTTCTCTCTTGTCACCAGCGTCCTGCCGCCGGCGGTGCTCGACTGGCTCGCACACCGTCACACGTTCAACGAGGCGCGTGGCCAGCTCCGCGAACCCGGGCAGCTCAGGCCCATCGTGGCGCAGCGCCCCAACGTTCTACGCGCCCTGCAGCGGGTCCGAGACGAGGGCGACCGCTCCGAGCGACGGCTTACCGAGGCCAACCTCCGCCTGGTCGTCAGCGTGGCGAAGAAATATATCGGCCGGGGTATGTCGTTGCTGGACCTCATTCAAGAGGGCAACATCGGCCTCATACGGGCCGTCGAGAAATTCGACTACCGCAAGGGCTACAAGTTCTCCACGTACGCGACGTGGTGGATCCGGCAGGCCATCACCAGGGCCATCGCCGATCAAGCCCGCACCATCCGCATACCGGTGCACATGGTGGAGACCATCAACAAGCTGCTGCGAATCAGCCGGCGCTTGGTGCAGGAGTACGGACGCGAGCCGACCAGCGAGGAGATCGGCTCGGGCATGGAGCTCACGCCCGAGAAGGTGCGCGAGATCATCAAGGTCTCCCAGGAGCCCGTCTCGCTAGAGACGCCCATCGGCGAAGAGGAGGACTCCCATCTTGGCGACTTTATCGAGGATGCTTCGGCGGTCGCGCCGGTGGAGGCGGCCTCGCACGAGCTTCTCCGCGAGCAGATCCGCTCCGTGCTGGGCACCCTGACCGGTCGCGAGCAGAAGGTGCTGATGTTGCGCTTCGGCCTGGACGACGGTCGCAGCCGCACCCTCGAGGAGGTCGGCAAGGAGTTCGGCGTCACCCGCGAGCGCATCCGCCAGATCGAGGCCAAGGCGCTGCGCAAGCTGCGCCACCCCTCTCGCAGTAAGCGCCTCAAGGACTTCCTCGACTAGCTCCACGAACATGGCGGCCCCGGAACGCCGGCGAAGAGCGCCGGCGTTCCGCCCTTATCACCTCCCCGATCAAAAAATGCGAAACGAAGCCAACCGCGGCGCTGACGGCACCCAGCGAGCCCCCTCAGAGCCGTTCGCCCCGTTTCCCCTTTACCGGGGCCGCAGACAGTTGTCGACGCGCGAATTCCCGTATAATAGGCGGCGAATCGGTAGGAAGAAGCCATAAGGAGGTCAGCGATGGGTTCCTATCTCCCAGAAGACAAGTTCGTCCACGCCAACGGCCTGAGGATGCACTACCTCGACTGGGGCGGCGACACCACCAAGAAGCCGCTCATCCTCATGCACGGCATCGGCGGCCACGCCCACGCGTTCGACCGGTTCGCTCCCAACATGGTGGACGAATACCGCGTCCTCGCCCTCGATGGTCGCGGCTGCGGCGACACCGACTGGACCAAGGACGGCTACTCCGTCCAGGCGTATGCTGCCGACGTCGCCGCTTTTGCTAGGGCCACCGGCGCGTACCCTTTCGATTACTATGGGCACTCCCAGGGCTCCCGCATCGGCATGCCTCTCGGAGCCTACTTCGGCGACCTCGTCGACCACCTGATCCTCGGCGATTATGGCCCCATGCCGGATCCGTCGCCGTCGGGCCGTGACACCGCCCAGCGGCGTCTCGCCGGCGGCCAGCGCGCCGAGCGACCGCGTGGCTTCTTCAGCCCGCAACAGGCCTTCGACTGGCACCGCGCGCAGAACGAGACCGCGACCGACGAGGAGATCTGGAACACTGTCCAGTACACCTACCGCAGCAACTGGGATGGCATCCTGGTCCCGAAGACCGACCCGGAGATTTCCTGGCTCAACGGCCGGAGTGCCCTCAAGGAGGGGCCATTCCTCTGGGACGCCGTGGGCAAGATCTGCTGCAAGACCTTGGTATTGAGGGGAGAGCGCAGTACCGTCCTCGACCTCGCGCAGGCCGAGAAGATGGCCGCCACCATCCCCAACCGCAAGGGCGTTATGCGCGAAGTGCCCGGTGCCGGCCACGGCCTCCACTCCGAAAAGATGGCGGAGACCGTGCAAATAATCCGGGAGTTCCTCGCGACGTAGCGTTGGGTCGCCGAGATACGGTTCGTAGGGGCGACCAGCGGTCGCCCCTACCCCTACGCAATGAAAGCAGCTGCGTCCCCTGACCAGCAGCCCCACTCCATGAGGGCCACTCAAGCAGCGCTGCTGGCGGCCGCGGTGATCGCATGTACGGGGCCCGCCCCACAGATAGCATCGCCCCCACCGTCCCCCGTGCTCTCCCCAACGCCGAGTGCGCCTGCTGCAACACCTTCCCGCACGCTTGCCGTAAGCCTGCAGGAGTACCCAGTCCCTCGCGGTTCGCGTCCCCATGATGTCGCGCCTGCGCCCGACGGTACGGTCTGGTACACGGCCCAGGCGACCGGCGAGCTCGGTCGTCTCGACCCCGTCAGCGGCGAAACTCACCACATCAAGCTGGGGGCCGGCTCCGCCCCCCACGGCGTGATCGTTGGACCGGACGGAGCACCCTGGGTCACGGACGGGGGGCTTAACGCCATCGTTCGGTTTGACCCCCTCACCGAAGAAGTACGCGTCTACTCGCTGCCCTCCGGCCGACAAGGAGCCAATCTGAATACCGCGGCCTTCGATCTGCGAGGCAGCCTGTGGTTCACCGGACAGAACGGCGTCTATGGCAGGCTAAGCCCTGCTACGGGAGCGCTGTCGGTGTTCGACGCGCCGCGCGGTCGCGGCCCTTATGGCATATCCACGGCTCCCGATGGCGCCGTCTACTACGCCTCGCTTGCCGGGAATTACATCGCTGGTCTGGACCTAGCGTCAGGCGACGCCACCATCCTGGAACCACCCACTCCCCGGCAAGGCGCCCGCCGCGTGTGGCCCGATTCGCGAAGCCGGGTTTGGGTCAGCGAGTGGAACGCCAGCCAGCTGGCTATGTACGACCCGCGCACTGAGGCTTGGCGTGAGTGGCGTCTACCAGGAAGCAACCCGCAGGCGTACGCTGTGTACGTCGATGACCGCGACATGGTCTGGTTATCCGACTTCGGCGCAAACGCCCTGGTCCGCTTCGATCCCGACCAGGAGTCCTTCGATGCCTTCCCGCTGCCCAGCGCCTCCGCCCAGGTGCGCCAGCTCCTCGGCCGACCAGGCGAGGTCTGGGGCGCCGAGTCCGGCGCTGACAAGATTGTCGTCGCACGCTTCCAATGACCTGCTGGCTCGAACACGTGCTCCGCGGGTCCGCCAGCAAGTCCGCGATCCCAGAGACGAGATGCCACGTTTTACCGAGGCGCTGCTCACCGAGCAAGAGCTTGGGGACATCTACGCCTTTCTGCGAAGCCTGGCACCGTAGGTGCCTCGGCAAACCGAGGCCGGCGCGGGAGCTCACCTGGTCGCTTCCTTACTTCCGCGCGCATCGTCCTTCGTTTACACTTGCGGCCAGCAGTCCAAGCCTACCCTTACAGGGGGTTTCTCATGGCCATCGACAACAGGGGCCTCACCGAAGCCGATGTCCTCGGCTTCATCGACACCCTCTCCAATTGGGGCAAATGGGGCGCGGATGACCAACTGGGCGCCCTCAACTACATCACACCAGAGAAGCGCGTCGCCGCTGCCGCCCTTGTCCGTGAGGGACATGTGGTCTCCATATCGCTGCCCTTGCCGACTACGCCAGGCCCCGAGAACCCACGTCCGGCCCTTCACTACATGATCGGCACGGGCGAGCGACAAGGGGCCGGCGGCTCCTCCGACTTCATCGGCGTCGCCTATCACGGCATGACGACCAGCCATATCGATGCCTTCGCCCACCAGTTCTGGCAGGGCAAGATGTACAACGGCTTCTCTTCCCTGGAGGTCCGCCCTGACGGCGCCCACAAAGGCGCCATCCACGAGGCGCTGGACAAGGTCGTGGGCCGCGGCGTCCTCCTGGACATACCGCTGGTACGCGGAAGAGAGTGGCTGGACCCAGGCGAGCCCATCTACGTCGAAGACATCGAGGCCGCCGAGAGTCGCCACGGAGTCACCGTCGCTGAGGGCGACATCCTGCTGGTCCGCACCGGCCGACACAAGCGCGCCCGCGCAGAGGGCAGGGACGGCTGGCAATCGCGCGGCCTCGCGGGCCTGCATGCCTCAGTGCTTCCCTGGCTGCACGAGCGACGGGTAGCGGTGCTGGGAGGCGACGGCGTCAACGACGTCACACCCTCTGGCTTCCAGGCCATGGGGATGCCCTTCCACAAGGTCGGCATGGTCGCCATGGGCCTCCACCTGCTCGACAACCACGATCTGGAGGCGCTCGCCGACGCTTGCGCCCAAAGACGGCGCTACGCTTTCCTGTTCGTCATGGCACCGCTCTTCCTCGTACGCGGCACGGGTTCGCCGGCCAATGGGTTGGCAATCCTCTAGCGCTCACGCTCTGGTTCAGAAGTCTTTTAGACCACCACTTCGCGGCACTTATCCACAGGGCCCGCCGCCCACTTGCCTCGCGTAGCAAAGGACCGGTCCCGGGGTGCTTGTAGTTTAGCCAACGAGCCCGCGCTAAACCGATCCCAAGGCTTCCGCTATAATTGGCGCCAGAGCTTCCCACCCTCCGGAAGCCGTTAGTCTCAGGAGCACATTATGAAGGTGATCCACGAGCCAACCATCTATGTCGTCGGCCGCCAGATGATCGACCAGAGCGTCGTGACCCAGTTCCTGGCCGACCACGAGACCGCCTGGGTCACCGACTCCGAGGTCGGCGCTGAGTTGCTTGCCGAGGTCGCCGGTCGTATCTGCTACATGTCCTTCGGCACCGCCCAGGGTCGTAAGACCAACCGCGACTACCTCGACAACATCATCGAGAGCGGCGACGGCAGCGTCATCGAGCACGCCGTCTGGGACTTCATCATTACCGGCGTCTCGCGCTCCTTCACCCACGAGCTGATCCGTCACCGCGCCGGCTTCGGCTATTCTCAGCTCTCCCAACGCTATGTGGATGAGTCTACGGCCGACTTCGTGGAGCCCGACATCATCGCTGAGGACCCCGACTTGCACGCAATCTGGCAGGAGGCCGTGGAGGCCTCGCATCGCGCTTACATCGCGTTAGTAGAGCGCCTCACCGACAAGGTCAATACGCATTTCCGCGACCTACCCCGCACCGACCGCCGCAAGATGGCCCGTCAAGCCGCGCGCAGCGTGCTCCCCAACGCGACGGAGACCAAGATCTTCGTCAGCGCCAACGCCCGCGCCCTCCGCCACTTCATCGAGTTACGAGGCGCCCCCTACGCCGATCCCGAAATCCGGAGCGTCGCCGTCAAGATGCTCGGAATCATGCAGCGTGAAGCCCCCAACATCTTCCACGACTTCGAGACCTACGACCTGCCGGACGGTACCGTGGGTACGCGCACGCCGCACCACAAGGTATAACTGATGTGAGCGTCTACGGCAGTGGCGAGGTATCCGCGTCGAGGGCGGCGAACCCCGCGCGCGCCGTGGCGCGTCGGAGCCTCCCACAGCGCATCCCCTGGCTCTGGTATGACCTGGTCGTCTCGCGCGTGCCGCTGCCGCTCTGGCTGCTCTCGCTGCTCCCGTTTCTCTTCACCTACGGCGTCGGCGTCATCCTCGCATCGACCGCTGGCGAACTGACGCACTTCTTGCGGGACTGGCGCTGGCTGCTGACGGCGTTCGCGGGACCGACCGTTGCCTCCCTTTCCCTGGGCTACGTGCCTCGCGGGGTCAAGCGGTTCTGGGCCAGCCTGCGTCCGTGGTTAGCCGATGCGGACGAGGAGATCGCCGCGTTCAACGCTGGCATACCTTCCCTCCTCACCCGGTTCTTCTGGCTCTGTGCCCCGCCCTTGATAGCCTTCATCGCCATGTGGGCCGTCCTCGGGCCCATCCCTGGCAATTGGTCCTACGATTACGCCCATCCGGAGGTCTTCAACTTCTTTGTTCTCCTGACTGCTCTGGTGAACGGCTATTTCGTCGGGGCAGCCTTCTCCATGATCGGCATTGGTCTTGGCCTCCTCACTCGACGCATCAGCGACACCTTGGATCTCAAGCGAGGTTTCATCCTGCATGGCGGCAAGGCCGCCCTCCAGCCCTTCAGCCAGCTCCTTTGGATGACCTGGACCGCCTTCGCTCTCCCGGTGATCGCAATATTCGGCCTCTCTCTGGCGACGACCGTTATGCCCGCTGGCGGATCCCTTCGGTTTTACAACATCATCACGCTGCTGCTCTTGGGTGTCATGATCGCTCCGAGCATTGTTGTGCCTCAACTTTTCATGAACCGCTTGCTCGCCCGGCAGAAGGCGCGGGAACTGCAAGCACTGCGGCAGGAGCTGGAAGAGGCCGCGTCGACCCCAGAGTCCGCTGACACACCTGACATCTTGCGAAGAATCCAACGGCAACAGTACCTCCTCTATCAAATCCAGAAAACTGAGGCCTTCGCCCCGACCCTGGTGGACGCTCGCTTCGTCCTGCAGATCGGCACAAGCGTGACAGGCATCCTGTTAGCGAACGTGGTGCTGCGAACGGTCATCGCACGCTTCTTACAATAGGACCTAGCAATGACCCCCGCCGACTCGCTCACGACCCGTGCTCCAGCTAACGTGGTGCCCATCCGCCGCTCGCTAGCCGCGCGCATCCCCTGGCTCTGGTACGACTACGTTGTTTCGCGGGTGCCGCTGCCGCTGTGGGCGCTCTCGTTGCTCCTCTTCGCCGTCCTGTACGGCTTTGCCCTCCTCCTTGCGCTCATTGCTGGCGAGGTGCCCCAGTTCGTGCGCGATATCCGTTACCTTTTCATGCTCTTGATGCCCGCCTTCGGTTCGTTTGCCCTCGGCTACATCCCAAGGACCATGGCCCTGCTCTGGGCGGGCATTCGCCCCTGGCTCGCCAACACCGAGGAGCAAATCGCCGCTCTCCAGACCACCACGCCAGACCTCATGAGCCGTTTCTTCTGGCCGTGCGTCGTGATTATGGGCACTGTGATGGTGCCCTACGCGATTCCTGGAGGAGACCCTTGGGCCCGCGACTACGCCCATCCCGGGATCATCGAAAAGGTGTCGCTGCTCGCTGCTCCTTTCCTCATCTATTTCATCGGAGCCCTCTTCGCCATCGCCTCTATCGGCCTGGGCCTGCTCGCCCATCGCCTGAGCCGAGCCGCGGATTTCATGCGAGGCTTCATTCTGCACGGCGGCAAGGCCGCGCTCCAACCGTTCAATGCGCTTCTCTGGGTCGTTTGGGGCACCTTCACCCTCCCGTTCATCCTCATGGTTGTCGTCCTCATCGCAGTGGACCCCACCTCCACGGACGAGCTGGCGGACGCGGTGCAATACCTCGTCATGGTGGCCATGGTCGTGCCCACGCTGGTTGTGCCCCAGCTCTTCATAAACCGGCTGCTCGCCCGCGAGAAGGCGGAAGAGCTCCGAGCGCTCCGCGCGGAGCTCGAGGAGGCAGCAGCGCCGCCCCAGACGCGGGACACTTTCGAGGTGCTCCAACGGATGCAGCGACACCAGCACTTGCTCCATGAAATCCAGGAGATGAAAGCCTTTGTGCCGACGCTGGTGGATACGCGCTTCGTGATTCAGATAGGGACAAGCTTCACGGCTATCCTCCTTGCTAACGTCGCCCTCAGGACGATCCTTGCCAGGATGCTTCCCTAACGCCACACCCAAGGACCACACATGGCTCTCATCACATTCGTACGGGACGCCCATTGCATGCCGATTCCCCAGGCACGATACTTCCCATCGTGACGCCCGAGCCAGATAAGTCCGCCTTCCCACCTCCCCACATCCCTCCTCGCCCAGCAGCCTTAGCTTGGCGTGGCGCGGCGTTGGCCCTTGGCGCGTTCATCCTCTTCTCGACCCCTCTCCTGCCGACTGCCCAGTACACAACCTCCAACGACACCGACGGCCACAGCGACCTCGCAGAGGAGGCAGCCTTCCTCGCCCCCCCACCAGTAGAAGCCGCGGCATCGTCGGCCGAACTCGACTGCCGCGCGCTTGCATCGTCCGCCGGCCGAATCAGCACGTGGGATCCACCCGGCCCTAAGCTCGTCGGCCTCCAGGCAGGACACTGGCTCACCCGTGAGGCGCCCGACGAGTTCGCCCGCCTGCGCGCGCAGACCGGCACCACCGGCGGCGGCTACACCGAGTGGGAATTGAACCTTGATATCGCCGAGCGAACCGCCATTCTCCTCATGGAGTTGGGCGTCGAGGCGGAGGTGCTGCCCACCACCTTGCCACCTTGCTACCGGGCGCACGTCTTCCTTTCCATCCACGCCGACGGCGACCTGAGCGGCCTCCTCAGCGGCTTCAAAGTGGCGCGCGCGAGCGCTTCGCCCATAGCCGCGACCGATGACGCGTTCGTTGCGGCGCTCAACGAGCAATACGCCCTGGCCACCAGCCTCCCCCGCGACGACAACCATATCAGCCGGCGCATGCTCAACTACTACGCCTTCAACACCCGCCGCTACGTGCACACAATCGGCCCTGGCGTGCCCGCCGCGATCATCGAGACTGGCTTCTTGACCAACTGGCGCGACCGTCTCTTCCTCACGCAGCAGACCGACCTCGTCGCCGCCGGAATCGCCAACGGCATCCTCCAGTTCGTTGGTTTGGAGGAACGCATCCCCCTCTAACGCTTTCGATCGTTGTCCGGCGGTCGCCACGCCCTTCCGACTTACCGACTTCACTCAACATTCGCCCATCGCGCGGCTTGCGCAGCCAAGGACCATGCGCTACGCTCTCCTTCACAAAGGCCGCGGCTAGCTTCGAACAGGAGGAAGCCATGCCCTTCTACATGACGCAGTTCTCCTATGACGGGGATACCTGGGCAGACCTACTCAAGAATCCAGAGGATAGAGAGCCGGTGATTCGACAGCTGTGCGAGCGGAATGGCGCGAAGCTCCACGGGCTCTGGTACGCCTTCGGCGAGTACGATGGCGTCCTTATCGTCGAGGCGCCGGACAATACGACTGTGGCCACCATCTTGCTCGCCGTTGCGGCCACTGGCGCTATCGCACAACTCAAGACAACCGTACTTCTGACCACACAGGAAGCAGTCCAGGCGATGCGTCGAGCAGGTGGCGTCGGCTATCGGGCGCCGGGTGCCAGCTAGCCGACGACCCGAAGCAACCTCGCGTCGCTTGGCGGGAACGGATTGCTCTACGTTGTCATCGCCCTCTTTACCGCGGTAGACATCGTTTCCAACGTCATCGCCAGCAAGCTCGTCGCCATAGGGCCGCTGACCGTGCCCGCGGCCAGCTTCCTCTTCCCGCTGGCCTACACGCTCATCGACCTCGTCAACCGTAGCCTCGGCAAGACGGGCGCGCGCTGGGTGGTGCTTGGGGCCTTCGGGGGCAACGTGGTGCTGGTCGTCGCGAGCAGCGTCGCCGTCGCGCTGCCCCCGGCCGCCTTCTGGACGAACCAGGAGGCGTATGCCCTTATCCTCGGCGCCACGCCCCGCATCGTCCTTGCCTCCTGGATAGCCTACCTCATCTCCAGCATCACCGACGTCGAGCTCTTCGCTCGCCTGGCTTCCTGGCCCCTCTGGCAGCGCGTCATCGCCAGCAACGCCGTCAGTCTGCTGCTGGATAGCATCCTGTTCGTCGGCATCGCCTTCGGCCCGCTACCGCAGGTGATCGGCAGCCAATACCTCGTAAAGCTCATGATAACGGTCCTCAGCCTGCCCCTTATCCTGCTAGCACGGGCTGCCGTTGCGACGCGGCTGACCCAGACCGCAGTCGCCCTCGACTGACAGTTGGAGGAACTGAAAAGAATGGACCGCAGCATCCTGGAGGTCTTCCCCAACCCCGCCTCTGAGCGCGACTACCTCATCACGCATCACTGTCCGGAGTTCACCTCAGTCTGCCCCATGACCGGCCAGCCCGACTTCGGCACCATCGTTTTCGAGTACGTCCCCGACCGTGTCTGCGTCGAGCTGAAGTCGCTGAAGTTCTACCTGCAGGGCTACCGCAACGAGGGCATCTTCTACGAGGCGGTGGTGAACCGGCTGCTGGACGACTTCGTTGCCGTCTGCGCGCCCCGCCGCTTGAAGGTGACCGGCGAGTTCAACGTGCGGGGTGGTATCTCCTCGACCGTTGTGGTCGAGTACACGGCGCCTGAGGGAACGACGCTAGTGCCATGATCACATCGACGTGTCAGCGAGGCTCGCGACATCGGCTCACGAAAAGACACCTTTAAGTCCTCTCTGCGTCCTTTGTGCTCTCTGTGATGAGTCACCGGGGCT
>DATDQG010000098.1:0-20024 GCA_035292365.1 Dehalococcoidia bacterium | reverse complement strand
CCTGCCACATACCGCGACGCGATAACAAGAGCCGCCTCCCGGCGACGCGCCCACATCGTCGGAATGAAGCTCGGGTCGTGCGAAAGGTCCGCATCGAGCGTCAGCACGTAGCTACCGCGGGCCTGCCCAATGGCCTCCCTGATGGCTTCGCCGTACCCGGGAGCCTGCTGATACGCCACCCGCGCTCCATTCGCCTCTGCCACGGCCGCCGTCTCGTCCGTCGAGTGCCCGTCGACGATCACAATCTCGTACCGGCACTCCAGCTTCGCCAGGATCGCCCGCAGCCTCGGCAGCAAGCTGACGAGGTTCGCCGCCTCGTTGATTGCCGGGATAGCCACCGTCAGGTCAAGGCCAACCTCGCCACCCCCCTCGAGAGCTTGCGAGGATGAGGGTTCAACAGAAAGCGGTGCTTGAATCATCTCAGTTGCTAGGTGGTCGCTTAAGCAAGGCGAGAGCCGGCCCCACGCCCTGCCACCTTTCGGGCATTCTAAGTTCAAACGATGCTGGTATGGCAGACCCCTTCAGGTTGAAGCGTAAAAAACCTGTCCCAATCCACCCTTGTTGCACCAGGCCCCGCTTCGCTCGTCGCCGCCACCCTTCCACAACCCAGAACACCCATGCTGTAACAGCACTGTGGACCTGCATGCAAACCCCACAATCGTGACCCCTCGCCGCCATCACTTACGTCAACTCCAAACGATCAATCAAACCCACCCCCGAACAAAAGACCCCCAGAACACGCCCTTTTTCCCCACCCAATCATACGCCGCGCCAGGTTTGCCCACCGCAGGTGCCCGCTGCTACCATAGCCCCATCTCGCGAAGGGAGCACCCACCATGAAGGCCGAGATCATCTCCATCGGCACCGAGCTCCTCCTCGGCAACATCACCGACACCAACGCCTCCTGGCTCGCCTCCCACCTCCCCGACCTCGGCATCGACCTCTACTGGGTCTCCCAGGTCGGCGACAACCTCGACCGCATGGTCAACCTCCTCAGACTCGCCTGGTCCCGCTCCGACCTCATCGTCACCACCGGCGGCCTCGGCCCCACTCAGGACGACCTCACGCGCGACGCCATCGCCGCCCTCCTCGGCGAGGCCCTCTACATCGACCCGGAGCAGGAGCGCCTCCTCCGCGCCCGCTTCGCCCGCGGCGCCGCCCCCATGCCCGAGAGCAACATCCGCCAGGCCCGCCTCATCCCCTCCACCCAGCCCATCGCCAACCCCTTCGGCACCGCCCCCGGCTGGTGGACGGAGAAAGACGGCCACACCATCGTCTCCATGCCCGGCGTCCCCCGCGAGATGTTCCGCATGTGGGAGAACGAGGTCGCCCCACGCCTCCAGCGTTTCTCCGATAGCGTCATCCTCTCCCGCACCTTCAAGACCATGGGCATGTCCGAAGCCGGCGTCGACGAGCTCATCGCCCAGTGGCTCCCATCCACCAACCCAACGGTCGGCGTCTACGCCAAGCCCGACGGCATCTGGGTGCGCCTCACCGCCAAGTCCGCCGACAGCGCGACTGCCCGCGACCTCCTCCAGGGTATGGAGCGTGAGATGCGCCCCGTCCTCGAGCGCTACCTCTGGGGCTTCGACGACGACACCCTCGAAAGCGTCGTCGGCCAGATGCTCGCCGAGCGCAACCTCACCGTCGCCGTCATGGAGTCGTGCACCGGCGGCCTGCTCGCCAACACACTCACCGACGTCCCCGGCTCCTCGCGCTACTTCAAGGGCGGCATCGTCTCCTACACCAACGAGGTCAAGGCGCTCTCCGGTATCGACCGCGACCTGATCGAGACGTACGGCGCCGTTAGCCAAGAGGTCGCGCGGGCGATGGCCCTGGCGGTCCGCGAGCACTACGGCGCCGACTACGGCATCGGCGTCACCGGCGTCGCCGGCCCCGACGAGCTCGAGGGACGCCCAGTGGGCACCGTCTTCGCCTGTGCCACCGACGGCCACTGGCAGCGCACCTACCAGGGCACCGTGCCCCAGGCCCGCCTCGACTTCAAGAACCGCGCCACCCGCGCCGCCCTCCTCGAGCTCCGTCGCCTGCTCCTCGGCGAAGGCGACCCCCTATAGGCCAGTACAGATGTAGGGGCGGTTCGTGAACCGCCCCTACGGCAAGCTTGCGAGCTCGTCCTACCGCTTGGTGTACTGCGGCGCCTTGCGAGCGCGCCTCAAGCCCACCTTCATCCGCTCTCGCACCCGCGGGTCCCGCGTCAGCAGCGAATAGGGCGAGCCGTAGCGTCGCAGGATAGGGCGCAGGTTGTTGTCGAACACAGTGAGCGCGCGCGCGATGCCATGCCGCAATGCCCCCGCCTGGCCGCTGATGCCGCCGCCGGCCACTTTTGCCATCACCGTCATCTGGTCGACGGTGTTGGTCACGCGCAGCGGTTCCAGTACCATCGACTGCATCGCGAGGCGCGGGAAGTATTCCGCCAGCGGCCTCCCATTGATGATAACCTCGCCGCGCCCTGGGTAGAGGCGGACCCGCGCCGTGGCCGTCTTTCGGCCACCGGTCCCGTAGTAGTACGTGGGCTGTTGTGCTGAGGCCATGCTATGACTCCTGTGCTCTCGGTCGTGGCAGGGCGAGGGTTTTCCCCACGCTCACTTGCGCCTCGTGCGGGTGCGCGCCGTCCGCATATACCTTGAGCTTGCGCAGCATCGCTCTCCCGAGGGCGTTTTTCGGCAGCATTCCGCGCACCGCGTGTTCGACCACGCGCTCCGGGCGTCGCGCCAGCAGGCTCGCAAGGCTCTCCCGCTTCAGGCCGCCCGGGTAGCCCGAGTACCGCGTGTACTCCTTGGCTTCGAGCTTGCGTTGCCCTACGTGAACCTGACGGGCGTTGATGACAATGACGAAGTCGCCGGTGTCGAGGTGAGGCGTGTAGGTCGGCTTGTGCTTGCCCTTCAGCAACGTGGCCGCCTCCACCGCGAGCTTACCCAAGGGCCGGTCGGCCGCGTCCAGCACATGCCACTGGCGCTCGAGCTCCGAAAGCTTAACCTGATAGGTCTTCATGGGATGCTCCCTGGAAGCGCAGCATGTCGCCATAGTCGATGTGGGTCAAACAGAGCCCGCGGGCAGGCGCGGGCCATTCGGCGCTGCCCGGCTTGCCATTCTTCACGAGGGCATCGAACTCTTCCCCTGTCATTTTCCCTTGACCGAGACGCAGCAGCGCGCCAACCGTGCGTCGCACCTGCTGCGGCAGAAAAGCGTTCGCCGTCATCGTCACGATGAGGCGCTCGCCGCACCGCCTCACGCTCGTCGCTTCCACGCGTCGCACGGGACTGCGTCCAGGCGACAGGCTGGCCGCAAAGGCCGACCAGTCCCGCTGCCCCCAGACCAGGCCGGCCCCCCACGTCATCACCGACACGTCGAGCGGGCCTGAGAGCTGGTACACCCAATCGCGCCAGAGCGCCGTCCGCGCGGGACGCAGGAGCATGTCGTAGCGATACGTGCGACGCAGCGCGTCGCGGCGCACGTCCAGCGTTTCGGGGATCGTCGACGCCTCGCGCACCGCGATGTCCTTTGGAAGATAATAGTTCAGCCCTTGCACCACCGTCGTCAAGGGCAACACCTTGGGCGGCCGAAAACCAACCACTTGCCCCAGCGCGTGCACCCCGGCGTCCGTACGGCTCGCTCCCGCCACGCGCAACGGCTCCTGATAGAGTTCCTCTAGCGCCGATTCCAGGGCGCCCTGGATGGTCGACTGGCCCGGCTGGACTTGGAAGCCCGCGTACGCCGCGCCCTGGTACTCGAGGAGCAGGGCGACCCGTTGCGCCGTTTGGGGAAAGCTCATCGTTCATGCTAGCGCGGCGTTGCCCCCACCAACTCAAGGAGCACCATTGGGGCTCCGTCGCCCAAGCGCGGCGCCAGATGCAGTAGACGGGTGTATCCGCCGTGACGTTCGTCGTACCGCTCCGCGAGCTCGGCAAACACTTTTGCCACCACTTTGGGCCCGTACACGTAGGCCAGGGCCTGGCGTCGCTGGTGCAGCGAGCCGCCCTTGCCCAAGGTGATGATATGCTCCGCCAGGCCACGGATCTCCTTCGCCTTCGCCGCCGTAGTTACGATGCGCTCGTGGTCCAGCAGCTCCGTCACGAGGTTCCGGTAAAGCGCGAGCCGGTGGCCCGTTGGTCTGCTGAGATGGCGCCCGGAGACCCGGTGTCTCACGGCTCACGCTCCTCGATGGCCGCGGCGGGCTCGACGTCCTCGTCTTCGACGGCTTCCAGTTCCTCCTCCATGTCGCTATCGGGAGGCACTTCCATCTCGGCTCCCGGGCGCAACAGCTTCGCCTCGGTCAGCTTCTCTTGAAGCTCGTCTAGCGATTTCCGCCCGAAGTTCTTGATGTTGAGGAGTTCGTCTTCGCGCAAGTCCAGTACCTCTCCCACTAACGTGAGGCCGTGGCGGCGCAAAGAATTGTAGGTGCGCATGGACAGCCCAAGCGCCTCAATTGGCATGTTGTAGATCTCTGCGCTGATCGCTGTCCCAGTGCTCGGCTGGTCAGGCACTCCGATGCGCCCAAGATCGCGAAAGATCGCCAGCTGACCAGCCAGGATGTTCGCAGCGCTTGTGACGGCCTCGACCGGTGTCAAGGTGCCATCGGTCCACAACTCAAGCAGCAAGCGATCGTAGGTGACCAGCTGCTCCACACGTGCCCGCTCCACCCAGTAGTTCACCTTGCGGACCGGACTGAAGATCGCGTCCACGGGCACAACTCCAATCGCCTGTCCGTCGGCCTGTCCCGCCGCACGGTAACCGCGCCCCTGCTCCACTTGGAACTCGACGGACAAGCGCGCCTGAGGCGAGTCGAGGTGGGCCAGCGGGCTCTCCGGGTTAATGATCTCGAAGTCCGCTGAAGGCTGGATATCGGCGCAAGTCACGAGGCCCGGCCCCTCCGTCTCAAGGTACAGGCGGCCGTTGCGCGCGCTCAATGGGCGGATGCGCATCTCTTTCACATTGAGCAGGAATTCAATGACGTCTTCGCGCACGCCAGGGACGGTCGAGAATTCGTGGAGCGCGCCGTCGATGCGAACGGCCGTGACTGCCGCCCCGGGCAGGGCGCTCAGTAGCACACGTCGAACCGCATTGCCGACCGTTGTCCCGAAGCCGCTCTCTAACGGCTCGATCTGTAGCTTGCCGTACGTCTCGGTATGCTCAAGAAGCTCGATTTTGCCTGTCACCATGGGTTCCAACGCGCGAATACCTCCAAACCACTAACGGGAGTAAAACTCCACGATCGCCTGCTCGTTGAGCCGGACGTCTATGTCTGACCGACTAGGCAGACTAAGGACCCGGCCCGTCATCGTGGTGCCGTCAACGACAAGCCATGTGGGAGCAACAGTGCTGCCCAGCCGGTCTTTCGCAACCGCGTACGGCGACTTCTCGGTCGAACTACCCTTCCAGGCGATCGCGTCACCGGGCCGGACAGAATAGGAAGGGATGTCGAGCTTTCGCCCATTCACGACGATATGCCCGTGTCTGATGAGCTGTCGGGCCTGCTTCCGTGACTCACCAAAGCCGAGACGATAAACCACGTTATCCAGTCGCAGCTCCAGCATCTGTAGCAGCATCTCTCCCGTAATCCCTGGGCTGCTGCTGGCATTCTGGAAGTATCGGCGGAACTGCGCCTCAAGCACACCATAGCTGAAACGGGCTTTCTGCTTCTCCTTCAGTTGCAGGGCATGCTCCGACTGCCGTCGCCGTCGCTGGATGTGTTGGCCGGGCGGATTGCTCCGCCGCTCGATGGCGCACTTAGGCGTGAAGCAGCGATCGCCCTTGAGGAAGAGCTTCTCGCCGACACGTCGGCACAGACGGCAGACCGGACCAGTGTAACGGGCCATTGAGTCCTTCCTTGACCTATACGCGACGTCGCTTTGGGGGGCGGCAGCCGTTATGAGGGATCGGCGTGACGTCCCGAATGCTCGTAATCGCAAGACCCGCGGCTTGCAGCGAGCGGATCGCAGCCTCACGGCCGCTGCCCGGGCCTCTCACCAGCACCTCGACCTGACGCATGCCGTGTTCCATGGCCTTTCGCGCAGCGGATTCGCCGGCGAGCTGGGCCGCGTAAGGCGTGCCTTTCCGCGCCCCCTTGAAGCCCGCCGTTCCCGCTGAAGCCCAGGAGACCACTGCGCCGCTCGGGTCGGTCAAGGTGACCAGGGTGTTGTTGAAGGTAGACTGGATATACGCTCGCCCTCGCGGCACAATCTTCCGTTCCCCGCGTCGCGGCCGCGGTCCGGAGGTCCGTCGTCGTGTTGTCGCCATCCCGCTCCCCCTTCCAGCCTACTTCTTGGCGCGCGCCCGACGGCGCCCGGCCACGGTCTTACGTGGCCCACGCCGCGTCCGCGCATTGGTTCGCGTACGTTGGCCGTGGAGTGGCAGACCTCGCCGATGCCGCTGGCCCCGGTAGCTGCCGATCTCAATGAGCCGCCGCACGTTCCCATTCACCTCTCGGCGCAGGTCCCCCTCTACGGTGTAAGCCGACTCGATGAGGTGGCGAAGGCGGCCAGTTTCGTCCTCCGTCAGATCACGGGTCTTGATGGCGGGGTCCACGCCGGCCTGCTGGCACACCCGCACGGCCAGTGTCGGGCCGATGCCGTAAATACTTCGCAAAGCCACCTCAAGCCGCTTCTCGCGGGGAATGTCCACCCCAGCTATGCGTGCCATGCCCCCTCCTATCCCTGACGCTGCTTGTGACGAGGGTTTACACAGAGGATATACACGACGCCGCGCCGGCGCACGACCTTGCACTTCTCGCAGCGTGGCTTGACTGATGCGCGGACCTTCATGCGCTCGCCTTACTCTCGGATACGATAGGTGACGCGACCACGGCTCAGGTCATAGGGCGACAGCTCTACCAGCACCCGATCGCCCGGCAGAATGCGGATGAAGTGCATTCGCATTTTCCCGGAGATGTGCGCCAGAACGCGGTGCCCATTTGCCAACTCCACCCGGAACATGGCGTTCGGCAGCGCCTCCGTCACCACTCCCTCCACCTCGAGTGTCTCCTGCTTCGGCATAGCCTACGCCTTCTCCCACCGCTCACCGCCACCCCTGACCGCGGGCAAGCCCGCGTGACCAGGAAAGCGCGTCAGCACCTCAGGAGCGCCGTCCGTGATGCAAATCGTGTGCTCGAAATGGGCGGACAGGCTCTTGTCAGCAGTCACCACCGTCCACCGGTCCGCCAAGACTCGCGTTCTCCAGTCGCCGATATTCACCATCGGCTCGAGCGCCAGAGTCATGCCACGGCGCAAGACGAGACCGCGGCTTGCCTGACCAAAATTGGGGACTTGCGGGTCCTCGTGGAGCGCTCTCCCGATGCCATGTCCAACATATTCGCGGACGATGCCGTAACCAAACGGTTCAATATAGCCTTGGATAGCGGCACATATGTCGCCGATTCGGCCCCCCGCGCAGGCAGCGGCGATTCCCCGCTCCAGCGCCTCGCGCGTGCAGTCGATCAGCTGCCGCGCTTCCGCAGCGATTTTTCCAACACCAACGGTCACCGCGCAATCGGCATGGAAGCCTTCGTAGACGAGGCCGAGATCGAGACCCACGATGTCACCAGAGAGCAACTTGCGCGAACCAGGGATGCCATGCACGACCTGCTCGTTGATGGACACACAGATGGTCGCGGGGAAGCCCCGGTACCCTTTGAACGACGGCACCGCGCCCCGCCCCCTGATCTCCGCCTCAGCCAGAGCGTCGAGTTCATCCGTGCGGACGCCAGCCTTCGCCTGATCGGCCACCATCGTCAAGACCTCGGCCAGCAGGCGACCGCCTTCGCGCATGCGGGCGATCTCCTGGGCCGACTTCACAATGGGGCCACTCGCCTGAAGCGTCTGCATTACCGGTCTGCCCTCGCCATCGCCGCCGACAGCAATGCGGCGCCCACCGCGGGCAACGGGCCCTCGCCCGATACCACCGCGAGCTTGCTCTGGTCGCGATAATACTTAATGAGTAGCATGGTCTGCTCTGTGTATACCTTCAGTCTCCGTTCGGCCGTTTCCCGCGTATCGTCAGGCCGCTGGTAGAGCCTGCCGCCGCAGCGATCGCAGATGCCAGCCGCCAGCGGTGGGGCGCTGGCCTCGTGATACGGCGTCTGGCAGTCGCGGCAAACCCACCGGCCGCTTAGGCGACGCAATAACTCCTCCTCGGAGACCTCGAGGAGGATCGCGCGGTCGACATGCTTGCCCTGCACAGCCAGCGCTGCATCGAGCGCGCCGGCCTGTTCCACCGTACGGGGGAACCCATCTAGTATAGCACCTTTTTCACAATCCGACTCCGCCAAACGCTGGAGCAGCATGCGGATGGTCACCTCGTCCGGGACAAGCTGGCCCCGGTCCACGTACTGCTTCGCCAGCAGGCCGACTTCCGTGCGCCTGCCCATCTGCTCCCGAAACAGGTCGCCCGTGGCAATGTGCGGCAAGCCCAGCTCTTTGGAAATCGCGCCGGCCTGCGTACCCTTCCCTGACCCTGGAGCGCCGAGCAGAACGAGGTACACTGCCGCGCCTAGCTGAGGAATCCCTGGTAGCGGCGCATGAGCAACTGCGCCTCCAACTGCTTCATCGTATCGAGCACTACGCCCACGACGATGAGCAGGCCTGTGCTGCTCAGTTGCAGCGAGCGCACGCCTGTGAAGAGCTCGGCGAGGTAGGGGGTTACCGCCACACCACCCAAGAACAGCGCCCCAGCCCAGGTGATGCGGTTCAAGATGCCATTCAGGTAGTCGGCTGTCGCTCTGCCCGGCCGGATGCCAGGGACAAACCCGCCGTTCGTCTGAAGGCTCTCCGCCAAATTCTGCTGCTGAAAGATGATAAGCGTGTAGAAGAACGTGAAGCCGACAACCAGCAGAAAATAAAGGGCCCAGTAGACAGGGCTGGACTGACCGAGCGTCTGAGTCACGCCGTTAGCCAACGTGCGCACCCAACCGACGTTAGAAGCGGCAAAGGGGCTCAGCAGCGTCTGCGGCAGCATCATCAGCGTAAGCGCGAACAGCAGGGGAATCATGCCGGCCATGTTAACTTTGAGCGGAATGTGCGTTGTCCCGCCCTGTCGAAACACCCTGCCACCACGCATAGTGCTGCGCGAATATTGCACCGGCACGCGCCGCTGGGCCTCGTTGAAGATGACAATGGCATAGACGATGCCTGCACCAATGGCAACAAAAGGCACCAGCGCGACTAGGTTGGTGCCGCCAACCAGCGACTGGCCAACAAAAGCCGGCAAGCCCGCGACGATACCGCTGAAGATGATCAACGACACGCCATTGCCGATGCCGTATTCGGTGATAAGCTCCCCAAGCCACACAAGCAGCACTGTGCCGGCCGTCATCGAGAGGACCATCACCAACGTAGGCCAGAGGGAGCCACCTATCACCCCAACACCGCTGATCAGTCCCAGGCTCTGCACCAACTGCAGTTGAGCGAAGCCCTGCACCGCCGCCAATGGCACCATGATCCAGTGTGTATAGAGGTTGATCCGCGTACGTCCGGCTTCCCCCTCCTTTGAAAGCGCCTGCAGGGCGGGCACCATCGCGGTCAGGATCTGCATGACGATGGTCGCCGTGATGTAGGGGTACACCCCCATAGCGGCGATGCTAAGGTTCTCCATCGCGCCGCCGCTGAAGAGGTTCAGCATGCCAAGCAGTTGGCTCTGCTGGAACAGCCGCCGGAAGACCTCAGTGTCCACCCGCACCACAGGCACGTGGGCGACGAAGCGGAACAGCACCAAGATGCCCAGCGTGAAGAGCAGCCTGGAGCGCAGGTCCGATAGGCGCAGCGCACTCGCCAGGGCGGGGATGAACGCGGTTGGCGTCACCGAAACGGACTCCGACGAGACCGAGAGCGGCGTTGTCGCGGGGCCTTCTCGATGACCTCGACAGTGCCGCCAGCCGCAGTTATCTTCTCTTTCGCTGTCTCCGAGAAGGCATCCGCTCGCACGGTCAGTCGCTGGGCCAGCTCCCCCTCGCCAAGTATCTTGAGAGGCCCCCGCTTGGATGAGAGGACGCCACGCTCCCAGAGCGAGTCGATGGTGACCTCGTCGCCATCGACGAAGGCGTTTAGACGGCCGACGTTTACGACAGTAGGCACGATGCGGAAAATGTTGGGTTCACCCCGTTGCTCAGGGAGCCGCTTCACGATTTTCTGCTGACCGCCCTCAAAGTGCGGGGGAGTGCCGCCGCCGCTGCGCGCCTTCTGGCCCTTCATCCCTTTGCCGGCGTACGTGCCACTACCGCTGGCGTTGCCGCGCCCTATGCGACGGCGGCGCTTGCGGGCCCCTGCCGGGGCACGCAGCTCATGAGGCTTCACCAAACACCTCCTCCACTACGATGAGATGCCGCACCTTCGTAAGGTTGCCGCGCAGCGATGGGGAGTCCTCGCGCACCACGCTTTGCTGTAAGCGCCGCAGGCCAAGCGCCCGCAGGGCCGCCCGCTGGTCACGCGGATGACCGATCGCGCTCCTGGTCCAAGTGATGCGTACGCGGGCCATCACGCGGTCCCCGTCGCTTGCTTTCGACGCGCCAATTCCGCCTTGGGGTCTTTGAGGGACTTCAGACCCTCAAAGACCGCCTTCACGACGTTGATCGACGTGCGACTCCCCAGCGACTTCGAAAGGATATCGTGCAGGCCCGCTGCCTCGACAACCGCCCGTACCGAGCCGCCGGCGATGACGCCAGTACCCGGACGGGCCGGCTTCAGCAGCACTCTGGAAGAAGCAAACTTGCTGACGACCGCATGCGGAATCGTGCGGTCCACCATTGGCACCGTGATAAGCGAGCGGCGGGCCGCCGCTACGCCCTTGCGGATGGCCTCGGGCGCCTCCTTCGCCTTCCCAGTGCCGATGCCAACATGGCCCTGCCCATCGCCGACGACCACCACGGCGCTGAAGCTGAAGCGCCGACCGCCGGCCACCGTCTTTGAAACACGCCGGATGGCGACTACGCGTTCTTGCAGATTGCCGTCTGTCTCGCCGCGGGGCGTTCGTTGTTGCACGGCCACCTTTCTCCCTCCTAGAACTGCAAGCCCGCCTGTCGGGCTGCATCGGCAACCGCCTTCACACGGCCATGGTACAGGTAGCCGCCTCGATCAAACACGACGGCCCTCACGCCAGCCGCCAGCGCCCGTTCAGCCAACGTGGTTCCCACTAGCTGCGCCTGCGCCACTTTGCTCATGCCGTCCACTCGATCACGCAGGGCGGGCTCGAGGGTCGAAGCGGCCACGAGCGTGTGCCCTCGGCTGTCATCGATGACCTGCGCGTAGATATGCTGGAGGCTGCGGAACACGCTCAAACGAGGGCGGCCGGCCGTGCCATCCACGCGCTGCCGCACTCGGATATGCCGCCGCTGGCGCGCATTAAGAGCTATCTTGCCTCGAGTCCACGTCTTCGGCATTAGCGCTTCTTGGCTCCTGCCTTGCCAGGCTTCAGGCGTAGCACCTCTCCCTGATAGCGCACGCCCTTTCCCTTGTAGGCATCAGGGGGCCGAATGCGACGGATGCGAGCGGCCACCTCTCCGACGGCCTCTCGGTCAGGCCCCGAAACGATGATGCGGTTGGTCCCCTCCACCGCCAACGCCACCCCGGGCAACGGGGTCACCGGTACCGGGTGAGAGTAGCCGATCTGCAGCACCACGCCCTCGCCAACGCGCTGCACCCGGTAGCCTGTCCCGCTAAGCTCTAACACGCGCTGAAAGCCGCTGGCCACGCCTGTCACCATGTTGGCCAGCAGCGCCCGACTGAGGCCGTGCAAGGCGCGCACGAGGCGCTCGTCACTGGCCCGCTCCACCACTAACACTCCGTCCTCTCGGCGGATGCTGACCTCGGGCCGGAAGGTGCGCTCCAGTGTCCCATTAGGCCCCTGCACGGTGACGTGTGATCCCTCAATGCGTACTTCAACGCCTGGCGGGATCGGAATGGGCTTGCGTCCGACGCGTGACATGCCACCCCTACCAGACGTAGCAGAGCAATTCGCCACCCACTCCCTGACGCCAAGCGCGCTGGCCTGTCATCACTCCTTGAGGGGTGGTGAGAATGGCGATCCCAATGCCGCCGTAGACACGCGGGATCTCGCCCTTGCCCGTGTACACCCGAAGCCCCGGCTTACTGATGCGCTGAAGACCGCTAATTGCGGGATCGTTCCGTCCGTGATAGCGAAGGGTGATCCTCAACGTCCCTTGCGGCGCCTCTCGTCTGACCTCGAAGTCTTGTACGAAGCCCTCTTCTCGAAGGATGCGAGCAATCGCGATCTTCAAGCGAGAAGCAGGCATCGAGACGGTCTCATGTCGTGCCATGACCGCGTTGCGGATCCGTGCGAGCATGTCGGCGATGGGGTCAGTGATGTTCATGCTACCAGCTCGACTTGCGCATGCCTGGGATCTGCCCGCTCAGCGCCCGCTCCCGAAGGCAGATGCGACACATCCCAAAGAGACGGTAATAAGCCCGCGGTCGCCCGCAGATGCGGCAGCGGTTGTGCTGCTGCACGCGGAACTTTGCCGGCTTGAGCGACTTCGCGATTTTGGACAGCTTGGCCATACTTCTCCATTCACCGACTAAAAGGCATCCCCAGCAATGCGAGCAGCCGCCGCCCCTCTTCATCGTTTTGAGCGGTCGTCACGATAACCACCTGCAGCCCGCGCACTTTGTCTATCTTGTCGTACTCGATTTCCGGGAAGATGAGTTGCTCGCGCAGCCCGAGCGAATAATTGCCCCGGCCATCGAAGGCGTCCTTCGGCACGCCCCGGAAATCGCGGATGCGGGGCAACACGGCGTTCATCAACTTGTCCAGAAAGTCGTGCATCCGTCGGCCACGTAACGTCACCATGGCCCCGATCGGCATCCCCTCGCGCACCTTGAACCCTGCGATGGACCGGCGCGCCCTGGTGATGACAGGCTTCTGCCCTGAAATCACCGATAGGTCGGCAGCGGCAGCCTCCAGCGCCCGGGCATTCTCAATCGCCTCACCGAGGCCTATGTTCAACGTCACCTTCTGCAAGCGAGGCACCGCCATCGCGTTATCGTAGCCAAACTCCTCGCGCAGCTTGGGCAACACCTCTTGCCGGTAGCGTTCCTGCAGGCGGGACGGGGCAAGCGTCGTCATGACGTCATCGCCTCCCCGCACTGGCGGCAGACACGCGCCTTGCCTTCTTCGCCAACGCCGAAACCCACTCGCGCGGCCTTATGGCACTTCGGGCAGACCACCATCACGTTCGAAAGATGGATCGGCGCCTCCCGTTCCACGATGCCCGCTTGCCGGACCATCCCGCGGGCCTTTGTGTGCCGTTTGATGATGTTGACCCCCTCGATGACGACGCGGTCTTCTCTCGGCAACACGCGCAACACCTTCCCCGTCTTACCCCGGTTCCGGCCGGTGATGACAAGCACCGTGTCGTCTTTGCGAACGCGCTGCATCGCTAGATGACCTCAGGGGCCAGGGACAGTATCCGCGTGTAATTGCGGTCGCGCAGCTCACGGGCGACCGGGCCGAGCACACGGGTCCCTCGCGGGTTACCCTGGTCGTTGATCAAGACGGCGGCATTATCGTCGAAGCGAACGTAAGACCCATCGGGCCTGCGGTACGGCTTGGCCTGCCGAACGATGACGGCCCTCACCACCTCTCCCTTCTTGACGGCACCGTTCGGCGTTACCTGCTTCACGGCGGCGACGATCGTGTCGCCCACGGAGCCGTAGCGTCGGTTCGAGCTGCCGAGGACCCGGATGCACATGATGCGACGGGCGCCGGAGTTGTCGGCCACCCGCAGCTTGGTGAAATTCTGGATCACAGGGCCGCTCCTTGCGCCTGGTCGAGGGCAATGGGGCTCACCTCAGCGACTTCGCGGCGTGAGAGGATCGAGGCAACCCGCCAGCGCTTCTCTCTGGACAGCGGGCGCGTCTCTTCGATGAGCACCGTGTCGCCCACGCGGCACTCATCACGCGCATCGTGTGCCTTCACCCGCTTACGACGCAGCATTGTCTTTCCGTAGACAGGATGCCGCGTCATACGCTCTAACAGCACCACCACCGTCTTTTGCATCTTGTCGCTTACCACGCGTCCCACGCGGGTCTTCCTGCGTTGCTCCATCAGCCTATCCTTGTCCCATCTGACCGCCACCCGTCGGCGCGATCTCTTCCAGTAGCTCTCGTTCTCGCATCAAGGTCTGAATGCGCGCGATGCGCTTGCGAGCCCGCCGGACCTCGTGGTGCTGGTCCAGTTGATGCGTCGCCAGCCGCATGCGCAGGTTGAAGAGCTCTCGGCGCCCACCCGACAACTCTTCCCATAGGTCGGCGATGCTCAGACTGCGCAACTGGCCCAATTCTTCGCGTTCCTTCATGCCGTCACCGCTTCTGGCTCATACTCACGCACGACTACCTTCGTAGCAATGGGCAGCTTGCTAGCGGCCAGCCTCAGCGCCTCCTGCGCCACATCCTCACGCACGCCACCCAGCTCGAAGAGAACGCGCCCCGGCCTGACGACGGCCACCCACTGCTCCACGTTGCCCTTACCACCACCCATGCGCGTCTCGGCTGGCTTTTTCGTCACAGGCTTGTCGGGGAAGACGCGGATCCAGACCTGGCCGCCGCGACGGATATGGTGGGTGATGGCACGCCGGGCTGCCTCGATCTGCCGCGCCGTCAGCCACACCGGCTCGAGCGCCTGCAAACCGAACTCGCCGAAATTCACCTCGGTACCCCGCTGGGCCGCGCCCTTCAGCCGGCCGCGATGTTGCTTTCGGTGTTTGATCCGACGTGGCTGTAGCATCACCTACGCCTCTGGCTCCGCGACGCGGATCTCCGAGCGCTGTTCCACCACCTCGCCCTTGTAAATCCAGACCTTCACGCCGATGCGCCCCATGGCGGTCTTCGCCTCAGTGAAGCCATAGTCGATGTCGGCCCGCAGCGTATGCAAGGGCACCCGGCCCGATCGCTCCCACTGGGTGCGGGCGATCTCCCCGCCACCCAGGCGTCCACTGCAGCGCACCTTGATACCCAGAGCGCCTCGCTGGAGCGCACGCTGAACCGCCTGCGACATGGCTCGCCGATAGGAGACGCGCCTCTCGATCTGATCAGCGATGCTGCGCGCGACCAACTGGGCCTCGACTTCAGGATGCCGCAGCTCGTGAATGTTGAGCCGGATCCGCTTGCCCGTCTTCGCCTCTAGCGATCGTCGCAGCTCCTCAACCCGCTGACCGCCGCGCCCGATGACGATGCCGGGCCGCGCCGTGTGGATCGTCACCGTCACCTGGTTGGACCAGCGGTCAATCTCAACACGCGCAATACCCGCATCTCTCGAAACACCGGTCACGGCCGTCCGGATCGCGATATCCTCATGCAGCAGGTCGGCATACTGCGGGGAGCGGCGAGCGTACCATTTCGACTGCCAGTCTTTCGTGACCCCCAGTCGGAAACCGATAGGATGTACCTTTTGGCCCACCTTAGCCCTCCCCCACTACGACCGTCAGGTGACTCGTCCGTTTGCGAATGGGTCGGACCCGCCCACGCGGCGACGCACGGAAGCGCTTCAACGTCGGCCCTTCGTCGGCGTAAACCGCCGTCACGCGCAACCTGGCGGGCGTCAGCTGGTAGTTGTTCTCCGCGTTGGCCAGCGCAGAGCGCAGCGCCTTCGCCACTTGACGCGCACTGGGCTGCGCGGCATAACGCAGGATCGCCAGAGCCTCAGCCGCTGGCTTCTCCTTGATGAGCGCCAGCAACGGCCGCACTTTGCTGGCCGAGAAGCCCAGGTTCCTCGCCTGCGCGCGTACGTCCATGGCCCCTACCGCCGCCTCTGCTGCGCCACTCTCGTCGCCTGTTCCGTCCGACCCGTATGGCCCCGAAACGTGCGTGTCGGCGCGAACTCCCCGAGGCGATGGCCGACCATCTGCTCGGTGATAAAGATAGGCACGTGCCGCCGGCCATCGTGCACGCCGATGGTCAAACCGACCATCTGCGGCAGGATGGTGGAGGCCCGCGACCACGTGCGAATAACCGCGCGTTGGCCGCTCCGGGTAATGGCGTCTATTTTCTTCATGAGGTGTGGGGCTACGAACGGCCCTTTCTTGCGTGATCGCGACACGTTGTTCTCCCTGCTCCCTTATATATCCCGCAGCCTATGAACGCCGCTTCACGATGAACCGCCCGGACGGCTTTTTGCGTCGTCGCGTGCGCAGGCCACGTGCTGGCTTCCCCCAGGGGGTCTTGGGGCCAGGCATCCCGATGGGTGACTTCCCCTCACCACCTCCATGTGGGTGGTCCCGCGGGTTCATCACCGTGCCGCGCACTTCGGGGCGGCGCCCCATATGCCGTTTGCGACCTGCCTTGCCGAGCTTGACGTTTTGGTGGTCAACGTTGCCCACCTGGCCAATCGTTGCAATGCATTCCAGCGGCACCCGGCGCATCTCGCCGGAAGGAAGGCGCACGAGCGCAGTCGTCCCCTCTTTCGCCATCAGCTGCGCCGAGGCCCCAGCGCTACGCACCATCTGGGCGCCCCGGCCAGGCGAAAGCTCCAGATTATGGATTTGCGTGCCGATAGGGATGGCACGCAACGGCAAAGCGTTGCCTACCTGGATCTCCGCCCCCTCGCCGGCCTGTATCTTGTCCCCAAGCTTCAAGCCGACTGGCGCCAGGATGTAGCGCTTCTCCCCATCCAGGTAATGGACCAGCGCGATGCGCGCCGAGCGGTTCGGGTCGTACTCGATAGCCGCCACCTTCCCAGGTACGCCAAGCTTGTCTCGCTTGAAATCGATCAGCCGGTAGAGGCGCTTTTCTCCGCCGCCTCGCTGGCGTACCGTGATGACGCCTCGATTATTGCGACCACTCTGCCGTCGCTGCGCCTGGACAAGACTTCGTTCCGGCTCCTTCTTAGTCACTTCCTCGAAGGTCGGCCCGGAAGCGCCGCGGCGCCCCGGCGAGGTCGGCTTGAACAGCTTCAGTGGCACAAGACCCCCTACATCCCCTCAAAGAAGGTGATGCTGCCCTCTCTGAGGGTCACGACTGCCTTCTTCCAGGGACGCGGGCGCACCAGGCGTCGCCCTGCTCTGCGCGCCTTGCCGGGCATCTGCATAACGTTCACCGAAGCCACCTTCACCGAAAACGCCTGCTCCACCGCTGACTTGATCTGCGGCTTGTTGGCCTTGCGGTCCACTTCGAACACATACTGATTCCCTTCCTGAAGCCTGGTCGACTTCTCCGTCACGATCGGTCTCTTGAGAATCTCGTATGCCGCTAGTTCCACGTCACACCTCAGGATGCTGCCGACTCGGTGGAGGCCTGTCTTCGCGAGAATACCTCTTCGACCAGACGGGCCGCGGCAACTGGCATGATCAACGTATCGTGCGTCAGCAGGTCAACGACGTTCAGCAGGTTAGCAGGAATCGTCCTGACGCCGGGGACGTTCCGCGCCGCCAAGACGACCGTCCGGTTCACACCATCGGTCGCCACCAACGCCTTCCGGTTCACGCCCAGAGCTCTCAGTGCCTCCACCATGCCTTTCGTGCGTGCATCGGAAAGGGCGAAGTCATCTACCAGCACCAGTTGGCCATTGGCTGCCTTGTCGGAAAGTGCGCAGCAAATCGCCAAGCGCCGCATCTTCTTGTTCAGTCGCTGACGGTAGTCCCTCGGGTGCGGCCCGAAGACGATGCCGCCACCCCGCCACTGCGGCGAGCGGATGCTCCCCTGCCGCGAGCGACCCGAGTGCTTCTGCGGCCTCGGCTTCCGTCCGCCTCCCGACACGAGCCCACGCGTCTTGGTGGCCGCTGTCCCCTGCCGCTGGTTGGCCTGCTGCGCCACCAGCGCTTGGTGCACCAGCGCTTCATTCATAGGCACGCCGAACACCCCGCCGTCGAGAACCGCCTGGCCCACAGTCTCGCCCCGCAGATTCCGAATCGGCACTTCCATCTCAGTCATACCCTAGTCCCGGGTGCCTTTCGGCTGGCGGCGTGAAGGACGCAGAACGAGCAAGCCTCTGTAAGCTCCGGGCACCGCCCCGCGCAAGAAGATCAGATTCCGTTCCAGTTCGACGCGCAGGACTTCCAAGTGCTGCACCGTGACATTGCGGTCGCCCAGGTGCCCCGCCATGCGCATACCCTTGACAACGCGTCCGGGCGTGGTGGTCGCGCCCACAGAGCCGGGCGCGCGATGACGGTCGGACTGGCCGTGCGTCTTCGGGCCGCCATGAAAACCATGGCGCCTTACGCCTCCCGCAAAACCACGCCCCTTTGAGCGCCCCCGCACGTCGACCCACTGACCGGGAGCGAACATCTCCACCGTATAGCGGTCTCCCACTGCAGCGCCATCAGCCGGCGATGGAAGCTCGCGCAGGTGACGCAGCAGGCTAAGCTGAGGTCGCTGCCCTCGTCGCTCGAGTCGCCCTAGGCCAAGATGACCTCGCTCCGGGGCATTCAGCCGTTTCGCTTCGCCAAAGCCGACCTGAACCGCCTCGTACCCGTCCCGGTCTCGTGTCTTTACCTGGGTTACGACGCACGGCCCCGCCTCAATGACGGTCGCGGCTTCCAGGCGGCCATCATCGCGATAGACTTGGGTCATGCCAATTTTTCGGCCTAATATGCCAGAGGGGGCCATACTACTCCTAAAGACGCTCGGAGACGAATTCAGTAGGCAGCAACCGCGAAGTATACTAGAGCTTAATCTCGATGTCCACGCCGGCAGGCAGGTTGAGCCGCATCAGAGCGTCCACGGTTCGCGGGCTCGGCTCCTGTATGTCGATCAGCCGTCGGTGAGTGCGGATCTCAAACTGCTCCTGCGAGTTCTTGTCGATGTGCGGCGAGCGGATGACGCAGAATTTGCGAATGTGAGTCGGCAATGGTACCGGGCCCGCGACCGCCGCTCCTGTCCGCTCCGCCGTCTCCACGATCTGGCTCGCGGCCTGATCAATTAGCCAATGATCGAAGGCCCGCAGCTTAATGCGGATCTTCTGTCGAGGGGCGGGCTCCGCCCGCTGTCGGGTGCCGGTTGCAGCTCGCGCGCGTGCCATCGCTCGCCCCCTTATCCGGTGACCTGGGTAATGACGCCGGCGCCCACTGTGTGACCACCCTCGCGTATGGCGAACCGCAGCCCTTCCTCCATCGCCACCGGGTAGATCAACTGCACATCCAGGTTCACGTTGTCCCCCGGCATCACCATCTCTACCCCCGCCGGCAAGGTGATGCTCCCCGTCACATCCGTCGTCCGGATGTAGAACTGCGGCTTATACCCAGGAAAGAACGGCGTGTGCCGTCCTCCTTCCTCTTTCGTCAGCACATACACCTCCGCCTTGAAGGTCGCCCGCGCTTTCACCGAGCCCGGCTTGGCCAGCACTTGCCCCCGCTCTACCTCGTCTTTGTCGATCCCCCGCAGCAGACACCCTACCGCGTCCCCAGGCTCCACCGAGTCCAGCATCTTGTGGAACATCTCCATGCTCGTCACCACCGTCCGCCGCGTCTCCCCTATCCCCACGATCTCTATCTCATCCCCAGGCTTCAATACCCCTCGCTCGACCCGCCCCGTCACCACCGTCCCTCGCCCCTTGATGGCAAAGATGTCCTCAATCGGCATCAGAAACGGCTGGTCCGTCGGCCGCGCCGGCGTCGGGATATACGTGTCTACCGCCTCCATCAGCTTCCATATGCACTCATACTCCGCCGCCGCCGGATCCTTGGACCCCGACTCCAACGCCTTCAGCGCCGAGCCTCGGATGAACGGCACGTCGTCCCCAGGGAAGCCATACTTGGTCAGCAGCTCCCGTACCTCCAGCTCCACCAGCTCCAGCAGCTCTTCGTCGTCCATCATGTCAACCTTGTTCAGGAACACCACGATGTTCGGCACCTCTACCTGCCGCGCCAGCAGGATGTGCTCCCGCGTCTGCGGCATCGGCCCATCCGGCGCGCTCACCACCAGGATCGCTCCGTCCATCTGCGCCGCCCCCACAATCATGTTCTTGATGTAGTCGGCGTGCCCCGGACAGTCCACGTGCGCGTAGTGCCGCTTCGTGGTCTCATACTCCACGTGCGCGATGGCAATGGTGATCCCCCGCGCCCGCTCCTC